>CABUOA010000043.1 GCA_902493145.1 uncultured Collinsella sp.
CTCGGGCGCCGGCGTAGACGCGGGCGCAACCTCGGATGCCGGGGCTATGGGAAACGCCGGCGCGGCGGGCTCGGGTGCCGCAAACACCGCAGCGCTCTCGTTGATTGCCGCGGCGACGGGCTCTGCAAAGTGAGCCGGCGCCGGGGTTGCTTCGGGCGCTGTGGGCTGTTCCGCAGCATGTGCGCCGATGGGCGCCGCTACGGCATCCTCTTCGTCCTCGTTATCGGCGAGATCCGAAATATCATGCGTTACATGCGAAAGAGGCAGGGAGAACACGGTGTCCTCGGGTTCCACGGGTGCGGAGCCCGCCGGAGCGGCGTGGGCCGGCGCAGCTGTGGCGGCAGCCGGTGCCTCGGTCATAGTTGCGGACTTGTTCTCCTCGTCGATCATCGACGGTTCACCTTCATGACCACGTCGCCAATCTGGACTTCGTCGCCCTCACGCAGCGTCGCGGGCTCCACGAGCTGGCGGCCGTTGACGAGTGTGCCGTTAAGCGAGTTGAGGTCCTCGATGATGAGCGCCGGGCCCTGCAGCGAAAAGCGCGCATGCGAGGCCGAGACGAACGGTTCGTTGATGCAGATGTCCGAAGATGGCGAGCGACCGACGATGACGGGGCCGAGCATGTCTACGTGGATGCCACGGATGCCGCGCGGGCCCTTGTCCACATCGATCGTCCAGATAGCCGAGTCGCGGCGCTGTCCGCGAACAAGTCCCACGCCGGTCTTCATGACGGCGAACAGGAAGATATAGAGCAGGGCGACCAGGACGATGCGGCCTGCAAAAAGGACGATATCGATGTTCATAAGCGACTATCCCCTAAATTCAAAGGTGCTCAGGCCAAACGTCAGTAGATCGCCGTTGCGCAGCGGGCAGCGCGTAATGCGGCGGTTGTTGACGAGCGTGCCGTTGGTGGAATTGAGGTCCTCGATCGACCAATCCGAGCCCGTAAAGGTGAGCTGGGCGTGGCGGCGCGACACGTTGGGGTCGCGCAGGGCGATGTCCGAAACCGAACGCTCGCGACCGATGGTCACCTGTGCGGAGGTGATGCTATGGCTCTCGCCGCTCACGACGTCGACGAGCTGGGCGAGCGGGCGCTGCGGGGCGCGAGTGCTTGCCATGTTGGAGGCGATGCCGGCTGCGGCGCCTAGGCCCACGGCGGCACCGGTCGCGGCGGCTCCGCCCATGCCGGCAAGCGCGTCGCGCGAGACGGTCTGCGGCACCGGGATGGGTGCGGCGGCGGGGTCGGGGACGCTGGGCGCGAAGGGGTCTGCCATGGCAAGCGGGTCGGGAGCGGCGGCGCGAGGCGTCGGCTGCTGCTGGGGCATGGCGGCGGGGCGCTGCTGCTGCGGGGCAGCAAACTGCTGCTGGCCGGCGCGCGGGGCGCTGGCGGCACGGCTTGCTGCTGAGTTGTTCTGGCCCAGGCCGTTTTGATAGGCGCGCTCTTCTTCGTACAGGCGGCCGAGCGTGGGGGCATCGACGTTCTCGGCAAAGACCGAGAACTTGCCGGCGCGCAGCTGCGGATCGATCATAAAGCGCACGAGGGGCTCGCCGACAAAGACATAGCGGCGCTTTTCGGCCTGCGCTTTCACAAACTCGCGGACCTCGCACGAAAGCTCGGGGTAGAACGGGGCGAGCATGGGATCGTCGTCGGCGGCGATCAGGATGGTATAGAGTGCCGGCGCCGTGTTGACGCCATTGATCACCAGAGTCTGATCCTCCATGTCGCGAGCGGCCTGCTTGGCAAGCTTCTTAAAGGAGAACGGGGCACGGGTGGCACCGAAGATGCCGGCCACGTGGTCCTCGAAGATGTTCAGGAAGTTCACGAAAGATCACTCTCCGTATAGGTTCTTTGGTATCCGAGCAAATATAGGCATATCCCAACGATTATAGAGGATAGGGTTCCCGCAACCGCCGCCTTGGCGACGACCGCGGCTGCAAGGCTGGCAATTTCCATATGGTGTGCAAGACAGGACGCCGCTGCGCAGCCGATGCCGGCGACAGCGATGGCGGCGATTGCGGCAAGGTTTGAGCCCTGATCGGCACGCTTGGCATGGGCGTTGAGCAGCGCAGATGACGCCGCGGCAGTTGCCGCTACCAGCACAAAGGCAGCCCAAAGGAGTGGGTCTCCCAGCGCTGCGGCAACGTTACCGAGCCCCAGCACGCCTCCGGCTGAAAGCGCGACCGTGGCCAGACGGGCAAAAAGCACGCCCATGCCCGTTGCCGCGGCAGCGCTTGCCGGGCCGAGCCAAAATGACGCGACGCCGGCGGCGACCCCAGCTGCCAGGAAGGTATTGCCAGTCAGACAGCCAAGCGCGAGTGCGCAGGTGAGCGCGGCGCTCGCGGCAGCCTCGGTGCGACCCCAGGCGATCCACCAACCGGACATGGCAGCGGCAAAGATCACCGCGACGGGCAACATCGACAGGATGCCCTGCGCCTGCATGGTGGCGTTGGCCATGAGCACCAAAAAGCCCACAGCCGAGATGGCCGAGCCGATCTGGGGGGCCAGGCCAGCCGCCGCTCCGATCGCGATAGCCGCAATGACTAGGCCGGGAAGCGCCGCGACCCCGGCCGTTTGCATCAGCAAAAAGCTAAAGGTGCCGCACGTTAGCGCCGAGATAGTGCGCATGGCGTAGTCGCGCGCATGGCTCCAGCGCGTGCCCGCCCAGCCGAGTGCGGGGTCGACCTCGATGACGTCGTCCTCGTAGTGCGACGGCTCGATATCGTCGAGTTCCTGCTCGTCATCCGAAAGCTCGCCAACCATTTGCTCCAGGCTGCGACGGCCCTCGCGCACGCTGCCCAGACCGGCAAGGAGCTGGTCGCAAAATGCCTCGATGCTGTTGGGGCGGTCCTGCGGCATGGGGGAGAGCGCGCTCATGAGCGCGGCCTCGGCTCCCGGGGGAAAGTGTGGTATCAGCTCGCTGGGATAGGTGGCGCCGCCGATGATGCGGCCGAGCGAGTCGGCGGGCGTGGCCGCCATAAAGGGAGCGCTGCCGCACAAGCCCTCATAGATAACGCAGGCAAGGGCAAAGACATCGGCGCGTTCGTCGACCGTGCCGGTCTCGATATCGAGCTGCTCGGGCGGCATGTAGCCGATGGTGCCGCCGCGCGAGCCGCCAAAGCCACCGGCGGACGACAGTCGCGCCATGCCAAAGTCGGTGAGCTTTACATTGCCCGAGTGGTCGATGAGCACGTTGGCGGGCTTAATGTCCAGGTGGAGTACGCCATTGCTATGGGCGAAGGTGAGCGCCTGGCCCAGGGCATCGGCAATGGCCGCGGCCTCGTCAAAGGTAAGTGAGTGGCCGTCCACGCGATGCAAAAACTCGGCCAACGACATACCGTCGACATACTCCATGACCAAGTAGGCATAGGCGGTGTCGTGCGTAAAGTCGATGACCTGCACGATATTAGGATGTTGAAGCATGGCGGCAGTGTGCGCCTCGCGCAGGACATCCATGATGTCGCTGGCGGGCATGCCGGCGCCGTTGATAAGGGGGATGCGCTTAATGGCGACGCGGCGGCGCAGGTGCGTGTCGCGGCAGATCTCGATGGAGCCAAAACCGCCGGTCGCAAGTGTCTCGAGCGGCTGGTACCGCTTGAGCAGCTCGCGAGAGCTGGTGCCCTCCAAAGGGACGTCCGGCGAGAACCGGGCGGTATGTTGCGAGAAAAGCGGCATGGCCAACCCTCGTGCGTTTAAAGTTCGTTTGCGAGCGGCGGGCGCGGAGCCGAGCCATTCGCGGTGGCATAGATGCTGCTAGTGTAGCACGCTCGGGCAGATGGCGAGGATAACGGGATGTGAGGCTGCCTGTCTGGCTTGGCCTTAGTGCTTCTTCTTGTTCTTCTTCTGCTTGCGCTGCTTGCCCTTGGTCTCCTGGGGCTTGTCGCCCTGCTTGGCCTCGGCGGCGGCCTTCTCGGCCTTCATTTTCTTCTTCTTGGTCTCGATGCGGAGTTTTTTGTTGATGCGGGCCTTGAGGAAGGGACCGAACTGCTCGGCATCGCCACGGACGAAGGTGTCCTTGGGGATCGTCACGCCCTGGTCGGCGAACATGGCCACAAAGATGCGCTCGCCGTCGAGTACGTGGTCGAGCTTGTCAAACGGGAAGAACTGCGACTTGCCGCTCTTGCCCCAAACCATCAGGCCGTCCTCGTTGGCGGCGACGCGGCGATAGCGGCCACCCATGGACTCGTCGGCCTCGACGGCGTCGATAAAGTCGCGGGCGAGCGTGTGGTGCAGGTTCTTGCTCCACCAGGCCAAAAAGGCGCCGAACACGATCAGCACGACGCCGAACTTGATCCAGCTGCCGCCGGCCACCAGCATGCCGATGCCGATGAGCGCGGCAATCGCGGCGGCGACGTACAGGGAGCCACGGCGCCTGGGCGAGGCGACCAGGCGTGCAAAGTCGGTGACCAGGTCGTTTTCGTACTGGTACTCGTTGAGGTACAGGATGCCGTCGTCGGCTGCGGCCTGCGCCTCGAGCGCGACCTCGACCTGGTCGGCTGCTTCGGAGGGAACGGGGTTGCTCTCTGCGTCTGCCATGCTCTTTGGACTCCTATCGCGGCGGGCTCGCCGTACGGGTTATTATGAATGCAGTATGCCGTGCGACCGCATGGCCGTCGCGGCAACAAGTCTCAGTATACCCGGGGGAGCACCCATGGAATCGTTGTACCGAAAGTATCGCCCGCTCACCTTCGACTCCGTGGTGGGCCAGCAGCATATCGTCTCGACGCTCGAGCACGCTATCACCGAGGGACGCCTGTCCCACGCCTACCTGTTCTGCGGACCGCGCGGCACGGGCAAGACCACCATGGCGCGCATCCTTGCCAAGGCGCTGCTGTGCCGCAATGCCGAGGCAGCGCGCGCCGAGGGTGCAAGCGGCTGCATGCCCGACGGTACTTGCGAGGAGTGCGAGCTCATTGCCGAGGGCAACCACCCCGATGTCTACGAGCTCGATGCCGCAAGCCGTACCGGCGTGGACAACGTGCGCGAGGAGATCATCAACTCCGTCAACTTTGCCCCGGTGCGCGGCAAGTACAAGATCTATATCATCGACGAGGTCCACATGCTCACGACGGCGGCGTTCAACGCGCTGCTCAAGACGCTTGAGGAGCCGCCGGCACACGTGATCTTTGTGCTGTGCACCACCGACCCGCAAAAGATTCTGGAGACCATCCTCTCGCGCTGCCAGCGTTTCGATTTCCATCGCATCGGCAACGAGGATATTGAGCATCGCCTGGCATACGTATGCGAGCAGGAGGGCTTCGATTACGACGACGAGGCGCTCGCCATCGTGGCGCGCCATGCCAAGGGCGGCATGCGCGACGCGCTCTCCACGCTGGAGCAGCTGAGCGTTTTTGGCAACGGTTCTGTGCATGCGGACGATGCCCGCTCGCTTTTAGGCGAGGTTTCGGACCAGATTCTGGGCGAGTTTTCCCGCGCCATTGCCGATCGCGATGTTGCCGAGCTCTATGGACTGATTCGTGCGCAGGTCGAGGAAGGAAACGACCTGCTGGAGCTGACGCGCGACCTGGTAGCGCATGTGCGTGACGTGTACGTTGCCTGCGTTGCCGGTGCCCGTGCCGAGCTGTTTGAGGGCGGCTCCGAGCAGGCCGAGGCGCTTGCTGCCGAGGCCGCTGCCTTTGGCGAGCATCCTGCCGACCGCCTGGCCCGCGTGCTGACGGTGCTCGACGATGCCGCACTGGAGATGAGGGGCGCGAGCGACGTGCGCCTGGTGCTCGAGATCGCCTGCACGCGCCTGGCACGTCCCGAGGCTGATTTAACGATTGAGGCATTGGCCGAGCGCGTGGCGCGTCTGGAGGCCATGGTTGCCAACGGCGCCGTGCCGGCGAGCGTGGCTGCTGCTCAGGCCACCGCGCCTGCAGCATCCGTACCCGCTGCTGCCCAGCAGCCGACGCTGATCTCGGGTGCCCGAGCCGCTACTCCGGCGGCATCTGCTACCACCGCTGATACGTCCGCGCGCCAGGGCGGTATGCCTTGGGACCGTGGTGCTGCCGCTCCGGCGGCTCAGCCTGCGCCCCGTTCTGCGTCCGTGTCGGCTTCCAAGCATGCAGCGTCTGCACCTCAGTCTGCGCCGGCTCCGACGCCTCAGCCCGTTGCAGCCCCCGCGCCTGCCACCGCTCCGGCACCTAAGCCCCAGCCCAACACCGCCGCCCAGGTTGCTGCCGCTGGTGCCGCCGAGACCCCCGCGGTCGAGGATGCCGGTGAGCTCCAGCGCAAATGGGCCGAGGTCGTCGAACGCGTCAAGGCTCGTCAGGCCTCCTACGCAGGGCTTTTGCTCAATGCCCGCGCCACAGCAGACGACGGCTCCAAGCTCACGGTCTCGTTCCCCGCGGGCTCGACCTTTGCCATCAAGATGCTCGGACGCGCCGACACGCAGTCGGTGGTCCTGCCGACAGTCAGTGCGGTCTTCGGTCGTCGCACCGTCGACTACGTCCTGGATGGAGGTGGCACGCTGGCTCCTCAACATGAGGAGCATTCTCCATCTGCACGGGCTGCGGCATCTGCGGACCCGCAACCCGTGTCCTCGGCGGCCCCTGCATCCTCGAACGTCAGCGCGACGCAGCCAAAAGCGGCACCGGTAGCGGCACCGACCCCGTCGGCGCCTGAACCCGCTGCGCCCAAACAGGCTGCTCCGGTCCCCGCGCCCAAGCCCGCCGCCGCGCCTGCGCCCAAGTCATCCGACCTGGGCAAAGCCCCCTGGCTGCGCTCCGACAACCCCGCTGGCGCTCCTGCCACGGGCAAGCTCCCGACCGAGCCCGCACCCCGAGCGCCCGAGCGCGCGTCCGCTCCCAAGGCTCAGCCGTCTGCGCAGTCTGCACCGTGGGAATCCGAGCAGGTGCCCTACGATGACGCCATGGTCGGCGGCTTTGCAGGCGATGCGAGCGAGGACGATCTGCCTCCGTTCGACGTGCCGGGTGCGACGCCCGCGCCCAAGCCCGCTGCAACTGCCCCCAAAGAGGAGGACGCTCCTGCAGCTCCCTGGGAGTCCAACCCCGGCGCGGGCAATCCCTTCGGCCATCAGGGCGCAGCCCCGAGCATCCCGCAGACCGAGGACGAGGCCAAAGCCCTCATCCGCAGCGTCTTCGGTCAGTCCACCATCTTCAAACCGGTGGAGTAGCTGTACAGGCGGGTATACTGCTCAAGAAGAGACGTCTTTGAACGGAGCGAGCTTATGATGTGGGAATATGTCCGCCTTGAGGACGATACGCAAGTTTCGTATTCCGAAGTCCGTGAGGACAACACGGTGAAGGTTGTTGTGGAGCGCCCGCGCGATTGGGGTTTTGACACGGCGGAGTGCATCTTGCCGGCATTCAATTGGGTGTCACGCGAGGGCTTTAGCGAAGCGGACCTCAAAGAACTCGATGATTTCGTGCGCAACAATGCCCCGCTCATCCTGCGTTTTGCCTACGAAGGCGGACGAGTCTATGCCTAGTCTGTTTCGACTCGGCCATATATCACTTTCTTTTGTCCGGGCGCATCTGTATTTCGTACATGTGTAGCGTGGTGCCACGTATCTCGCATTCGAGCAGACAGGTACGTGACGGTCGGCCTAGGGTGCTGAGGTCGACACGATACGTCGCGCGGCTGTCCGTGTACTCGACTTGCTCGGCGTCGAGGGTTGCTCCGATTGTCAAGAAAGCGCCTGGTTCGGCACCGACAATCTTGGAGTCCTTTATCTTGACCTTGAGCTCTTGGTAAAGGGACGGGCTGTTGTAGTAAACGGTCCGGGTCCCGTCGGTGCACTCATCGGTCGCTTCCCATTTGACGACGGGCTGGTCCGAGCTGGCTATCAGCAGTTCTGCTCCAAAGGCTATAGCATGGGTGATGACAACCAGTAATGCCCAGCCGACAAAGAGATAGAGAACCACATATGCAACGGGGTGTTTTGAGCGGATGTTTTGGAGCGCGTCGGGGGCATTCATGGGGGCACCTCCAAATTGCTGTCTGTGACAATCAAATTATACCCTGCCATCATGAGCGCCGCCTCGAGCAGCGGTTCGGCATTTTGTTATCTAGCTGGATGCAGAAAATGTCGGATTCCGGCTCTACAAGATTTAGCTTTCAATATTATGCAGATGCGAATTATTCAACTTCGCATAATCTTTGGGTGCGGTTTGCACTCCAGGACATGTATATCGACTGAGGTAGCGTGTCCGCCCCGCTTGCTTGCCCCGCGCCGTGGTACGATTTTTGAGTTTGAAAGTCCCGCCGCGCTCCGGCTGCCCTTGCAGCTCGGCGTGCGGCCGCACGTAAAGGAGCCATCATGGCCGGTATGAACATGCAGCAGATGATGAAGCAGGCTCGCAAGATGCAGGAGCAGCTTGCCGCCGCGCAGGAGAACCTCAAGTCCCAGACCGTCGACGCCTCTGCCGGCGGCGGTATGGTCAAGGTGACCGTTAACGGCGAGATGGAGCTCGTCAACCTTACCATCGACCCCGATGCCCTCGATCCCGAGGACGTCGATATGCTGCAGGACATGATCATGGCTGCCGTCAACGAGGCCGTCCGCGGCGTTAACGAGCTCGCCAACAAGCAGATGGGCGCCATCACCGGCGGCCTCAACATCCCGGGCATGCCGTTCTAAGACACGCATATATATGAGTGCGAATCACAGTCTGCAAAAACTGCTCGATGAGCTGGGCCGCCTGCCGGGCATTGGTCCCAAGTCAGCTCAGCGCATCGCCTATTACCTGTTGGAGGCTGACGCCGAGGAGGCGCGCCGCCTGGCCGAGGCCATCCTGGAGGTTAAGCAGGAGGTTCACTTTTGCAGCCGCTGCTTTAACTACGCCACGGCCGACGAGTGCTCCATCTGCCAGGATTCGATGCGCGACACCACTCGCATTTGCGTGGTGGGCGAGCCGCGCGACGTCCAGGCGATCGAGCGCACGGGCAGCTACCACGGTCTCTACCACGTATTGGGCGGCGTGATCAGCCCCATGGACAAGATTGGCCCCGAGCAGCTGCACATTCGCGAGCTGCTGGCACGCTTGGGTCACGAGGACATCCACGAGGTCATCATCGCCACCAACCCCAATATTGAGGGCGAGACCACGGCGAGCTACCTGGCCCGCACTATCAAGCCGCTGGGCGTCGAGGTGTCGCGTCTGGCGAGTGGTCTGCCCGTGGGCGGCGACCTGGAGTATGCCGACGAGCTTACGCTCGGGCGCGCCATTGAGGCCCGTCGCACGATTTAGGTGGCGAGCCTGCTCCTGCCGTATGTTTTCCTCGCGACGCACGGGGTAGTCATTATTTCCCCGTGCGACTGTAAGTTTGTTGTGCAACAAAGATGCTTTGTATCCGCTTATCGCATGGATGCTTCCACTCGCATCCTTAATTTGCCCATTCGTTGCGCAACCTTTTGGGTTCGCTGATACACTCAAATATGGATTCGAATGAATGCGCCGCTCCCGAGCGGCGTGTTTTTGTTGGAGGAGAACGCATGCGGCCCGGTGGCACTCAGACAAAGCGCGGCGCCGCGGTGCGCATGCGACGCCGACTGGGCTTGGCGCCGCGGGCGTACGCACTGCTGTCTTGCTCGCTGGTGCTGGTCATAGCTGGCGTTTCTGCCTATGGCATGACCGTGCCGTCCATGATGCAGGCACATGCCGCACGCGAACCGCGCGTGGGGCATGAGGTCAAAAGTGATCTGGGCACCACGACTGGATATGCTTGGGCAAGTGTGGTCGCGCATATTGTGTTTGGCGCCGACGACGCGGACGGCGCCGAGGCCCCGGACAACGAAGTCACGCTTGCCAATGGCAAAACCATCGTGCTCACCAACACCAAGATCATCGATCGGTTGTCCAACAATAGCGTGGCGGCAACGGTGAATAAGGTCGAGCGGCAGAAGGAGCAGGACGCCCAGCAGTCCGGAAAGCCCGGTAGCTCGGATACTTCTGGCTCCGGCTCGGATTCGTCGAGTTCGGGCGGCGGCTCTGGGTCGGGTTCCTCTGCCGGAGGGTCTGGAAACGGCGGCTCGACGGGCGGCAACGCTGACAACGATGCAAACTCCGGTGGCCTTTCCGCTGCTGAGGAAGAGAGCATTCACAGTTGGCTTGTGACCAAGTACAACATGCTCGACGGCTATGTTTCTCGTGCCAATGACGCGGTCTCGACCTATAACTCTACGGGAGATCCCAGGCCGTGCGACAGCCTGGTCGGGGAGATGTTTGTCATTCGAGCCGAGTTCGGTCGTCAGACATTCTCGCCCCGGTCAAAGTGGTATCAGCAGTATGCCAATCTGTGGGGCTGTTACACCAACCTATGTCAATGGGTCGGCCATTACGGCGATGATGACGTCGCGCTCGGTAACTTCAACAATAACGTGGCGGCGCTTGCCCTATGATGACCGATCTTGCATCCACCACACCACAATCGCTCGGTCGCGATCCCATGGTCGGCTTGCGCCTGGCGCGTGTCGACGGGTTTGAGCCGGCCATTGCGCTCGGTCAGGACGAACTGCCTGCCTATCTGCGTCGTTTTACGATGCTGTTTGCCGACGATGCCACCATGCGCCGTGGCGGTATCGGCCGCGTGACGCGTGCCGTCAACGCCCAAGGCGAGGCCGTAGCACTCAAACAGCTCATCTTGCCGACGCGCGATGAGTTTGACGACGATGCCGCCCATGAGGCGCTGGTCGCCAAGTTCAAAGCGGCATTTCGCGAGGAATATGAATGCCATCGCGCCCTTTCGGGCCTTAAGGGCTTTCCCCGTCTCTATGGCTGGGGCGAGGTCGACGGTGTGCCTGCAATTGTCATGGAATGGGTCGAGGGCGAGACGCTTGCCCGCTTGCGTTCGCGACTTGCCGTGGATGATGCCGGACGCCTGTCGCCGCTTGTGGCGGCGCGTCTGGGTCGCGACCTGTTCGATCTGCTCTGCCGTATGAGCCTGGTGGGCGAGGGCTTTGTCCATCGCGATATCTCGCCCGCTAATATTATGGTGCGTACGGCGCGTCTACCGCTTGACCGGCAGCTTGCCGAGGGCACCTTTGACCTGTGCCTGATCGACTTTGGCTCGTCGCTGGCGCTTGAGCCTGCGTCGGCCGTGGCCGGTACCGGCGGCAAGGCGTCGTTTACGGAGCGCTATGCCACGCTGCGTCGCGCGACGGTTGCCTACGCCCCGCCCGAGATGCTCACCGACGATATTCCCGACCTGCGCGCTTTGCGTATGTCGCCGGCGATCGACGTCTATGCCGCGGCAAGCACGGTTTACGAGCTCATTGCCGGCGTCGCGCCATACGAAGCCGCGCCGAGCGCTTCGGGCACCTCGGGTTCGCGCAAAAAGACGCGCGACATCGCCAGTCCCTACCGTCTCAAGATGGACACGCGGCCCGACTATCCCATTGGTGCCCATGCGCCCGGTTGCGATTTGACTCAGCTGCTTCGTCGTGAGCCCGATGTGGCGCTCGCCGCGGCCGAGCAGGCCCAGCAGCTGGGGCTTGAGCCGGATTCCGAGGAGCTACGCGATGCGCTGGCGTTTGTCGATGCCCAGCTGTTCGACGTGGTGATGGCCTGTCTGTCCAGCCATCAAAAAGATCGTCCCGAGCCGGCGGCGGTCGAGGCGGCGCTCTCGGCGTTTTGTGACCACTATGCGCAAAATGTCGGTCGTTCGCTCCGCGGCGAGCCGCTCACGCCGTGCCCCATGGATGCGTCTGGCCGCGCGGTTCGTCGCGCGCTGATGGTCGGCGCGGCGGTCGTCTGTGGCGTGGTTTGGGCTGTGGTCGTGGTTTCGGCCGCGCTGCTGGCGTCGGGCGCTCGCGTGACGGCGACTTTGGGATCGCTCGTGTGGTCTGGGTCGATACCGGGTATTATTGCCGCACTGGCGTTGGCGCTGCCAGGCATAGCCGGCGTTGTCGCGGGGGCACTTGCGCGCAATCGGCGCTCGGGCTTCCTGCAGGGTGTGCTTGCGCTTTCTGCCTGCGAGGTTCCGGTGCTGGTTGTGGCTGCATGTAGCGTATTTTCCCAACGCGCCGTGATGGGCGGCCTTGTTGCCGCTCTGGTTGCAACCTATACGCTTACGTGGTTTTTGCTTGCGATGGGCTTTGCCTTTGAACTTCCCGTTTCGGCACCGCGACGCACAAAAGTCCAGATGGCGACTCCGCTTGCCGGTGGAGCCGCAGCTGCCCGTACTTTTGGCGGACCTGTCGAAGTATCGTCCGATTCTATTTCTACGACCAAGGAGGCCTAGGTCATGGCATCTCAAGTTGAGCTCACCCCATGCGGGGCCATGTTTGACATCTTTAAGCGCGCGGCGCATCTGAGCCATATCGAGCTGTGCGGCTTGGTGCTTTCGTCCCGTCCGCTCGCCGACGGCCGCAGCCCGCAGAGCCGGGCCGCCGATCGCTCTTGGGTTTCCCGCTTTATCGTTCGCGCGCCGGTCGGCACGCTTCAGCAGCGCTACTTTGCCGAATACGGTACCTCGGCTGCGCGTATTATGTCGCAACTGGCCCTGCGCCAGCGAAATCCCATGGACTCCACGGCTGTGATCAATATGGTGTGCGGTCCTGCAGGTGAACTGATGGTACGCGCGCTCGAAGAGTGCCACCAGGACACGAATCTCTATCGCAACGCGCTCGATCGCCTGTCCCAGGCGGCGGAACTCATGCCCGCCGAGCGCGCCGAGGCCGTGCTGGTGCTGTTTGTCGCCGTCGGTTGTTCGGCGGATGTGCGGTCCTCGGTGAACTATGCCATCGACTACGCGCACGCGACCTGTGGCGGAGGCACCTCCACGCCGCGTTCGCTTGGCATGTCGATGACCGCAGGCGAGCGCGAACCCGCCCCGGCGCACCCATTGGGCTTGCTGCGCGTGCAAAACAGTTTTGTCGTGAGCGCCCCGCGCTGGATTCAGCCGAGTGAGCAGGGTGTTGAGATTGGCGCGCTGGCCACTGGTGAGGGCGATATTACCGACGTCGGCGACGATGTCTCGGCCCGCCATGCCCATATCTGGTGCGATGCTCAAAATATCTGGCACGTCGAGGACTTGTCGTCTACCAACGGAACCGTGGTGGTAAACGGGGCCACGCGCGTCTGCATTCAGGTCGAGCCCGGCCGTTCCGCCCAACTCAATCCCGGCGACGAGCTCAAGCTCGGCGAATCCACTACCTACGCCATCCTCTTCGGTGC
>CABUOA010000044.1 GCA_902493145.1 uncultured Collinsella sp.
CCCTTGGCGGAGTGGATGGTCATCATGGTAATGGCATGCGTCTCGCCGGCCAGGGAATCCAAGTCGGAGCGTAGGGCCAGCCACTCCATGAGTGCCGGCAGCGCCTTACAGGTGAGCGGACCGTAGGTGCGCTCGATCTCGTCGGCATGCACGGCGCCCGCCGGTAGCTCTGTTGGCACGGCATACGTGTTGCCCGCGATGGCGGCGGCCAAGGCATCCTGCGGCGAGAGCGCCGGGGCGGCTAGGCTATCGAGCGGATTGGAGCCCGCGGCGTCACGAGCGCCGACAAGTGCCTCAAACGAGGATGCCGGAGCGGACGGTCCCGGCTCGGGCGCGGGCGCACTCACCACGACGGGCTCGGACTCGACGCCGGCCGGCACATCGGCAACGCCAGCCGCGCGCAGCTCTTCCAAGCTCTCGAGCGTACCCTCGATATCCTCGTGCGTCTCCTCAAATTCGGCGGCGACGCCCAGGAATTCCTGGATGTTCTCGGCGCGGCTCTCGGACTCCATGGTGCCCTCAGCGCGAAACGCCTGCAGCAGGCCCGTCTTGTCGACGATCATCTCGACAACGTCCTTGAGCTCGCCGTCCATGCGGCGGCCCTCGCGCACCAGCGACACAAAGCTCGACAGGCCATTGCGCACCTTGGCACTAAACATGCCCGTCTCGGCGCACGCGATCTCGCAGGCTTGGAAGAACGAGCAACGGTTGTCGCGCGCCAGCTGCTCAATCTTTTGGATCGAGGTGGAGCCGATGCCGCGACGTGGCGTGTTGATGACGCGCTTGACGCTCATCTCGTCGGCCGGGTTCACGATCATCTTGAGGTAGGCCATGACGTCGCGAATCTCGGCGCGGTCGAAGAATCGCGTGCCGCCGACGATCTTGTAGGGCACGCCCGCGCGCAGGAACATATCTTCGAGGATACGCGACTGGGCGTTGGTGCGGTAGAACACGGCGATATCGTCGTAGCTCGTACCCTTGGCATGCAGCTTTTCGATCTCGCCGGCAATCCAGCGACCTTCGTCGCGCTCGTCGCTTGCCTGGAAAGCCTGAATCTTCTCGCCATCGCCCTCGGCCGTAAACAGGCGCTTGTCCTTGCGCTGCGAGTTGTGGCGAACAACGGCATTGGCGGCGCTCAGGATGTGACCCGTGGAGCGATAGTTCTGCTCCAACTTGACGGTCTTGCAGTTTTTAAAGTCCTGCTCAAAGTCCAGGATGTTGGTGATGTCGGCGCCACGCCAGCTATAAATGGACTGGTCGTCGTCGCCCACGACCATGAGGTTTTGGTACTTGGCGGCCAGCAGGTTGGCGATCTCGTACTGGACGTGGTTGGTGTCCTGATACTCGTCGACGCTAATGTAGCGGAAGCGCTCCTGGTACTTGTCGAGCACCTCGGGGCGGGTACGCAGCAGCTCGAGCGTGCGCACGAGCAGGTCGTCGAAGTCCATCGCGTTGGCGGCGCGCAGGCGGCGCTCCAGCTCCAGGTAGACCTGCGCGGCCTTTTTGTCATTGGGGCTGTCGGCGGATTTGAGCATGTCCTCGGGCCCGATCATGGCGTTTTTAGCCGAGCTGATCTTACTGCGGATCATGTTAATGGGGAACTGCTTTTGCTCGATGCCGAGCGCTTGCATAATGTCACGCACCATGCGCTTTGAGTCATCGTCGTCATAGATGGTGAACTGACCGGTGTAGCCCAGCAGATCGGCGTCCTCGCGCAGCATGCGCACGCACATGGCGTGGAAGGTGCACACCCACATGCCGCGGGTGCCGTTGGGGATGAGTGCTGCCAGACGCTCGCGCATCTCGGCCGCGGCCTTGTTGGTAAACGTGATGGCCAGGACCTGCCAGGGCTTAACGCCCAGGTCGCCAAGCATATGTGCGATGCGGAAGGTCAGGACGCGGGTCTTGCCCGAGCCGGCGCCGGCAAGGACCAGCAGCGGACCCTCGGTGGTCAGGACCGCCTCACGCTGGGCGGGGTTCAGGCTATCGATATCGACGAGCGGCTTGGCGGGTTTGGGCGCCGGAGCCGGGGCATCGTAGATGTCGAGCGGAACGAGCTCGGGTTCCGGCGCGGCGGGGGCGGTGTACGCATCGAGCGGCACGGGTTCCGGCGCGGGCGACACGGGCGCGGCAGTGTTCTTTTCCCAGGGCAGGGGCTGGGTCATGGGCGACTCCTCATCTGACGGACGGCGCGCCTGCGGGCAGCGCCATAGTTTGAGCCGTATCAGTATACCGAGCCGCGCGGACACCGACGCAAATCACACCACGACTCCGTGCGCCGCCGTCAGGCCCGCCCCAGCGGATTTGGCGCAAAGGTGTCAGGTTGGTCTGCACCACGTTGGTGCAAAGAAACCTGACCCCAATGTACCAATCACGGAGCCACCGATGTCATGGCAACGGTAGCGAGCGGCGGCCAGGGCGAACAAATTGGCATGAAAAGGGGGCGGCATAGACCTTTTGGTCATGCCACCCCCTTTGAATGACAAGTTGTCGCCCTGGCCGCCGCGCAGCGTCGACTAAGTTAGAGGCCGAGCATCGGCTCCAGAACGAAGAAGTATGCGAGCACTACGATGCCCAGGATGATGCGGTAGACGCCGAAGCACTTAAAGTCGTGACGGCGGACGAAGCCCATAAGCCACTTGATGGCAATGAGCGAAACCACAAAGGCCACAACGCAGCCCACGCCCAAGATGGCGATCTCGTTGGTGCCGAACGTGCCGCCCCTGATGAAGTATTTGACCAGCTTGAGCGCACTTGCGCCAAACATGACAGGGATGGCCAGGAAGAACGTGAACTTGGACGCCACCGAGCGCGTGCAGCCCAAAAGCAGGCCACCGATGATGGTAGAACCGGAGCGAGACGTACCAGGCACCAGCGAAAGCACCTGGAAGCAGCCGATACCCAGCGCAGTCTTCCAGCTCAGGTCCTCGAGTGTGGCAATGGAGCCAAAGTCCAGATTCTCGCCATCGTCCTCATCCTCAGCGGTAGCCGCGGCGGGCGCCGCAAAGTGCGCACCGGCGGGACGTCCACCCGACGCCACGGCACGCGAACCAAACGAACCGGCAACGGCCATTTCCTCGCGCTTGCTCGCGCGCCAGTTCTCGATCACGATAAACAGCACGCCGTACACAATGAGCGCCAGCGCCACGACGGGAGCATTGTAGAAATGCTCCTCCATCCAGTCGTTGAGCGGCAGGCCGATCGCCGCCGCAGGAATGCAGCCAAGCACAATCTTGCCCCACAGCACCCAGGTGTCGCGGCGGCCCTCCTTGCCCTTGCTGGGCGAGAACGGATTGAGCTCATGGAAGAACAGCACGCAGACGGCTAGAATGGCGCCGAGCTGAATCACGACCAGGAACATATTCCAGAACGTCTCGCTCACGTTCATCTTGACGAACTCGTCCACCAAGATCATGTGACCCGTCGACGAAACGGGCAGCCATTCGGTGATGCCCTCGACCAGGCCCATGAAGGCAGATTTTAGAAGCTCGATAATATCCAAAGGGACCCCCTCGTTAGACACCCGCCGATATTGTTCTGCGGACGGTGCGGGCGATGTCCCATTATCAACCGTTGGCGGCGCGCCTGCGCCTACCCTTACCAAAAAACTCGCCCGTTCACAGAATTGCGAGCGGTCAAACCCAAATCCTTGGGTATAACTGCAACAAGATAAAGTGTCCGGCGGCCACGCATCCGCGCCCGCCCGACGCACGAGCCCAGCGCCCGTGCGATAGACCAAGGAGGAAACCATGAACGAGGGCTACACCAAGGTATTTGTTTCACTCGACGGTACTGAGCAGCAGGATTTTGTGCTCGCACGCGCCATCAAGGTCGCCGCGAACAACGGCGCCAAGCTGATCATCGGCCACGTTATCGATTCCACGGCGCTCGAGAGCGCCGGTTCCTATCCGGTCGATCTTGTCAACGGCCTAGAGGAGGCATTTAAGAACTCCATCGCCAAGCAGCTCGAAGAGGCCAAGGCCAATCCCGACATTCCCGAGGTCGAGGTCATGATTCGCGCTGGCCGCATTCGCGAGACGCTCAAGGACGAGATGCTCGACGTGGTTAAGCCCGACCTGGTGCTCTGCGGCGCCCGCGGCCTGTCCTCGATCAAGTATGCGCTGCTGGGTTCGATTTCGACGTTCCTGCTGCGCAATACGGACTGCGACATTTTGGTCGTGAAGTAGCGTTGCTCCCACCGGCCGCGGGGCCTGCGGGGTTTCCACGGGCACGTCCTCGCCGCGTTGCGGCTGCGGGATGTGCCCTTAGGAAACCCCTCCCGGCCTCGCGGCCTTCGCAGCCTTACTTCAGCGAGTTGGCTGATAAAAGATAGCGTGCCGCCCCGTTTGGGGTGGCACGTTTTGTTTGGGCTGCACGTTTTTGTTTGGGTGGGCGTCTGCCGCGTGCGTTACTCGAAATATTGAAACTTATTCGTTGAAAACGCGAATGTTACGACGAAGCCTTCGCCGGGCTCGGATGCCGCGGTGACGTCGATGCCCATCTTGGAGCATAGGCGCGCCACCAGGTAGAGGCCGATGCCCGTTGCGCGCTTGGTCGTGCGGCCGTTGTCGCCGGTAAAGCCCTTCTCGAACACGCGTGGCAGGTCTGCCGCACACACGCCGCAGCCATTGTCGGCAACGGTGAGCTCAATGCGCTCACTCGCCAGGCCCTCGTCCAGCAACGCGCCCGAAAACGTGATCTTCGCGCCGTCCTCACGCGCGTATTTAATGCTGTTCTGAATGAGCTGGCCCAGAATAAACTCGAGCCACTTCTCGTCGGTAAAGACCTCGAAGTCGAGGTTTTCGCACACCGGAGCCACGTGCGCCGCGATGAGCTCGCGCGCGTTGGCCTTAATCGCGCCCGTCACCAAGGTCTTGAGATCCCAGCGGAGAATCAGGTAGTCGCGCTCCACGACTTCCGAGCGCGCGTAGTACAGCGCCTGGTCGATATAGCGCTCCACGCGAGCCAGCTCGCGACCCAGGTCATCCACACGCGACAGGTCGTCTTCGCTGCCATCCAGGTTTTCCAAAATCAGATGGGCCGCCGCCAGGGGCAGCTTGGCCTCGTGGACCCAGCTCTCGATATAGTCGCGATAGTCATCGGTCTGACGCCGGCCTTCGGCAACCTCGTCGCATGCCGCCTTGCCCACCCGGCGCAAGACCTCGTACTCGAGCTCGCCCTCGGCATAGGTCGGGCATTGCACCATCTCCTGGACCCATGCGGGACTCTCGAGCTCCTCTGCCGCGCGCTCCAACTGACGCAGAAAACGGCGACGGCGAGCGTACTCGATCACGATGCCGAGCATACCGAAGATAAAGGACACGCCAACCGCCACGACCACGATAGAAACGGGTGCGCCGGCGACCGTCAGCACAAAGCAGCTCAGCAGCACGCCGCACGTCCACACGGCGACGGGAAGCAGTGCATCTTTAAAGAACTTGCCAAACGACATAGCCGGCCCCTAGACCGAATAGCCTTGACCGCGATGCGTCGTCAAATACCCCTTGATGCCGATTTTTTCGAGCGTGGTGCGCAGGCGGTTGATGTTGACGGTGAGCGTATTGTCGCCCACGAAGGCGTCGGAGTCCCACAGGTCCTGCATGATGGCCGAGCGCGAGACGATCTTGCCCGCGCGGCTCAGGAGCAGCGAGAGAATGCGCAGCTCATTTTTGGTGAGCTCGGTGCTGTCGCCGGTCGCCGTGTTGGTGACCATAGAGCGGGCGAGGTCGAGCTCCAGCCCCTTGTGGACGAGCGTGCTGCGCTCGCCTGACGCCGCGGTGCGACGCAGCAGTGCGTTGATGCGCGCCACGAGCACGCGCGCGCTATAGGGCTTGGGAACAAAGTTGTCCACGCCGAGCGTCATGGCCATGACCTCGTCGATCTCGGTCGTGCGCGAGGTGAGGACGATGATGGGGACCTCGGATTCGCGGCGAACCTCGTGGCAGATATGCTGGCCGTCCTTGACGGGAAGCGTGAGGTCGAGCAGCACCAGGTCGGGCGCGGCGGCGAGAATATCGCGCGAGACATGCTCGAACGATTCGCAGGCCTCGATTTCAAACCCGGCGCGGGCAAGGATGTCGACAAGCTCACGACGAATGGGCTCGTCGTCCTCAACGATATAGATTAGCGCCATGGATTCCGCTCCCCTCTTGGTTGTCTTGCCACCATTATGGCTGCGAAACTGCAGGTGCGCGCCACGCACGTCGCCAAGGTGACAGAACTGTTCGCGAGCGGGGGCGTTTTGTCCGCCTCGCACTCGCAGCGGTGGCGGGAACCAAAATGATTCTTTAATCCCCGTCCCAGAATAATCATTTAGCGACGGGCACGAAGCTTTTCGTAGCCGTCGGCGAAGAAAGCGACCGTGGCGGCGTCGGACTCGGCGGCGTCGGCGTCGGCGGCAGGCACCACGCCGTGCTCGTCACTTACCAGGAACAAGGCGCCCTTGAGCTGTGCGGGAATGTCCACGCGCGTGACCGGGATGCCCTTGGTCTGGGCCAGCTGCTCTATGAGCGTCGCCGTGCCGCACAGGCACTCGTCCGCCGGCGCCACAAAGGCCAGCTCGCCGTTGTTGACGGCAGCGAGCAGCTCGGGCGCCACGCCGGTTTCGTCGGCCTCGGAGCGGGCCTCGGCGGAGCGGGCACGCAGCGCCTTGGCCGAAGTATCGGCCAGCGGCTCGTACTCACCCACCGTCATGGCGGCATTGCCGTTAACGTCGATCACCAGCATGAGCACGCCGTCGTGCGCGGTGTAATCGCCCTCGGCAAGCGACCACTCAACGTGCTGCTTAGCCCAGCTGAGCATGTTATGGGTAAGCGGCTCGCCCTGCACCAAGCGCTCGGACAGCGCGCGAATGTGACGGTTGAGCATGGGCACCTTTTTGTTGGACATGCGCCAACGGCAGATAAGCGCGGGCTTGTCGAGCGTAAACTTCTCGACCGCCTCCTGATTGGCGCAAAAGTCCTCGTACGCACGCTGGTCCTCGGCATTGCCAAACAGCTCTGCATCATCAATCTGGGGCATGGTTGTACCTTTCGTGTTAGTCATTCCGTCCTCTTATACCAAAAAGACGGCCCTCCAAACGGAGCGACCGTCTTTTGCAGAGATTATTTTAGAAGCGAGGCGGTCCAAGGGACGAGATAACATCCCATCCTCCCCAGTCAACCTAACAGGTCGGCGAGGGTTGCCCAGGTGCCGCAGATTGCCGTGAAAGAGGAGCGACGCGTACTTGGGTACGCGAGCGACGAATGAGCGGCAAGGTGCGGTGGTTGGGCAAGCCGCAGCGCCACCTCCCTACTTAATGGCGGAAGTGGCGGGCACCCGTGAAAACCATCGCAATATTGTGCTCGTTGCAGGCCTGGATGCTCTCGTCGTCGCGCTTGGAGCCACCGGGCTGGATGATGCAGGTCACGCCGTGTGCGGCAAGCACGTCGACGTTGTCGCGGAACGGGAAGAACGCGTCACTCGCGCAGGCAAAGCCGCCCTTCTCCACGCCTTCGCGCTCGCAAAAGTCCTCGGCGCGTTCGCAGGCAAGCAGTGCGGAGTCAACGCGGTTGGGCTGACCAGGGCCCATGCCAATGCCGGCCTTGCCCTTGGAGACCAGGATGGCGTTGGACTTAACGCCCTTGCAGACCTTCCAGGCAAACTCGAGCTCGGCCATCTCAGCGTCGGTGGGCTTGCGATCGGTGGGGAACGTAAAGGTCGCGGGATCCTCGGTCACGTGGTCGACCTCCTGCACCAGCATGCCGCCGTCGATGGAGCGCAGCTCCACCTGGGCACCGTGGTCCACGCCGCCGGTAGCCAGCACGCGCAGGTTGGGGCGCTTGACCATGCGCTCGAGCGCCTCATCGGTGTAGCTCGGGGCGATGATGACCTCGACGAACTGCTTGTTCTGGTCGGCGAAGTGCTCAACCAGCTCAAAGGGAACCTCGCGGTTGCAGGCGATGATGCCGCCGAAGGCGCTCTTGGGATCGCAGGCGAAAGCGCGGTCGTAGGCGGCCGTGATGTCCTCGGCAACGGCGGAACCGCAGGGGTTCTGATGCTTGAGGATCACGCAGGCCGGCTCGTCGAACTCGCGGACCAGGTTCCAGGCGGCATCGGCGTCCAGATAGTTGTTGTAGCTGAGCGGCTTGCCCTGGATCTGCTCGGAGCCCACAAGCGGGAACTGAGAGCTCGCGGTGTTCTCGCAGCCCTCGGCAAAGCGGTAGACCGTAGCCTTTTGCTGAGGATTCTCACCATAGCGCAGGTCGTCGACCTTCTCCAGCGAGATCTCGAGCTTGGCAGAGGTGTCCGCCACGTCGCTTGCCTGAGCGGCAAGCCAACGGGAGATAGCCGTGTCGTAGGCGGCGGTAGTCTGGTAGACCTTCACCTGCAGGCGGCGACGGGTGGAAAGCGTGGTGCAGCCACCGGTCTCGCGCATCTCGGCCAGGACGGCATCATAGTCGGCCGGGTCGGAGATGACGGTAACGCTCGCGGCGTTCTTGGCGGCAGAGCGCAGCATGGAGGGACCACCGATGTCAATGTGCTCGATGGCATCCGCAAAGGTGACCTCGGGGTTGGCGACGGTCTTCTCGAACTCGTACAGGTTGACGACGACCAGGTCGATTAGCTTAATGCCGTGCTGAGCGGCTTCCTGCATGTGCTGCTCGGAATCGCGACGGGCCAGCAGCGCGCCGTGAACCTTGGGATGCAGCGTCTTGACGCGGCCGTCCATCATCTCGGGATAGCCCGTGAACTCCTCGATGGGGGTTACGGGAACGCCCGCGTCCTCGATGGCACGAGCCGTGCCGCCCGTAGAGATGATCTCGACGCCAAAGTCGTCAACCAGCGTCCGTGCGAAATCGACGACGCCCGTCTTATCGGTAACCGAGATCAACGCGCGTGCGATCTTCACATCAGATCCCATGCAGTCCTCCTGTCTGGTACGCCGCCGTGCTCTGTGAGTCGGTGATACGTCGATCTGCAGCGCTCGCGCAGCGGCATTGAAAATACTGATTTAATGTAGCGCATCGAGCGCGTCGATGCACCCCGCAACGGTCGCATGTGCAGAAAAAGCTTGCGAGCGGAGGGCATGGGCGCAGCACCGGGCGCGGTGAGTTCATGGAACACAGGGGCACCATAATTAGATGCCAATAGCGTGGTAGAACTGTGCTCGATATGCATCCGCAAAAGAAAGAGGCACCATGGTCTCGCGGGCTCTCTACCGACCGTTTGATACCGAAGACTTCGACGCCATCGCGCTGATTCTGCAGCAGCTTTGGCATAACAATTCGGATAACGATGAGTACAACCGCCTCGAGGCCGCGTGCGACCTCGCCTACTGCCTTTCGTCGTCGACGTTTTCGCAGGTTGCCGTAATCGACGGTCAGGCGCGTGGCATTTCGCTCGTGCGTGCGGGACAGAGCTCCGGCGCCACCGTTAAGGAACATTGGATGGATACCGAACGCGCGCTGCTATCGCAGATGCGTGAACTGGAGCCTGATGCCTGCGCCGAGTATCTCTCGTTTGTGCGTGCAACCATCCGAACCAACAACCGCCTGCTCGAGAGCAGCCCGTTGCCGCACGACAACGAAGTCACGCTGCTCGCCGTCGATCCCGATGTCCACGGCCTGGGCGTTGGCTCGGTTTTGCTCGATGCCGCGGTCTCGTACCTGTCCTCGCGCGGGGCGACAAGGGCACACTTGTACACCGACTCTAACTGCTCGTGGAAGTTCTACGAGCTGCACGGCTTTAAGCGCACGGCCACGCACCGCGCCAACCGCGAAGAGCGTCGTCACGACATGCCGCGTGAAAGCTTTCTCTACGAACTCGACCTAACAGCCTAGCCCAAGCAGCCACACCCAGTCATTTAAGAACGTCCCCAATGACTGATCCCCAACAACTAGTCATTTAAGTCTGTCCCTAATGAGTGGCCTAGGGGGTTTGTAGATAGCCGTGGTCAAAATACATCAAATATGAGTACTGTTACCTTTTTAGTAGCAGCGATTCGGGGCATTTTTGATGCTTATAGGCATGACGACCAGCTGCACGAGCTGACGTAACTCCCCAAATATTCAATAAAATGGGCTCCTAACGAGAAGTACTCTCATTAGGAGCCCATTATTATGTGCAAACATATGTGACCAACGCAGCAACAGTACTCATATTTGGCATTTTTTGTCCACTGCCCCTTGCGCGAAGGTCCTCAGCGGAAAGTTTGACCCGTTTCGATGCACAAAAATGGGATGAATCTTCCCTGGCAACCGCCCAGAAAGATCCACCCCAAAGCAAGCGCTCGCTAGAACGTTCCGCCGCCGCCTCCGCCGACGCCGCCACCGCCGCCACCGGAAAAGCCGCCACCGCTGCCGCCGCTCGAGCTATCGGAACTCGAAGCCAGCTCGCGGATGGTCTCGTGATACACATCGTTGAACGAATCGAGCGGAGACTCGTTGCCGTAGTGATGGTAATACCACCAGTAGCAGGGGTAGTTGTCGTAGAAATCGTCGCTGTTGCGCAAATCCGCAGGCACGGCCTCGGCCAGCTGTCGCAGCACTTCTTTCGAAACGCCCAGGGCAACGCCCATCACCAGCAGCTTGTTCCACAAGATCAGGTCGCTGGGGACGGCCTCCTTCAGGCGCGTAAAGTCCTCGAGCCAATGCTTGAGCGCCTTGCAGCGAGCCGCCACCTCGGCGCCCTCCGGCGTGTAGCGACGGAAGGTGCAGCTCAGGACAAAGCCCACGATCGTGACGGGGATCGAGATCATAGCGGCGCCGACATTGGCATCCGCAAAGTCGGTATAGATCAGAGAGCCCAGAATGCCAAAGACGATGATGATGCCGAGAACCAAGCCGGCAACCAGGGCGATGGTGCCATCCGATGCGATAAACTCGCGCGCCTCCAGCTTGCCCTTAACCGTGCTCTGATAGTCCTCGAGCTTGTCGCCAACAGATGTGGTGCGCTCGCTAGCGTACTCCTCCAGCTCGCTAAACGTGCGCGAACGGACTCCGTCCTTATCGGGCTTAACGCCGGCGAAGAAGACCTTGAGCACATCGCGATCGATGCCGTCCTTCTTGGCAGCCTTCCAGGCCTCGTCGGTCACTGTGATGCGATACGTCTGCTCCTCTTTTTCGCGACGGAGCAGACCCTTCTTCTTGGTCTCGGTCGCTTCTTCCAGCTTGATCACGCGGTCGTCGGTGAGCTTCATAAGCGTGGCGATATATGCCTGATCGGGCACGTCGTTCCAGCTCATGAGAGCTGCAAGCACCGCGGGATGGTCGGCCGAGGGCACATCGCGGAAGTACTCGTCCTGGAAGAGCGGCTTGGGCTTGGGCCTGCGCAGCTTAAGCATCACGATCACACCGGTATAGGCAACCGCCACGACAACACACACCACGGCAATCGCGCCGGCAACCGCACGCGCGCGCTCACGGCGAGCGTTGGCCTCGTCGGCCCATTCCTTCTCTTCGCTCAGAATCGTCGACATGCGCTTTTCGCCCGAGACGGCAAGCTGCGGCACCCAGTCGCTGGGGAAGGCGATGCGTGCCTCGGCGAATTCGCCCTCATGCACGCAGGGAATGGTATAGGTGACCATGGGCTCGTCCGCATCGAGCGACACGTCGCCCGTCAGTGGGCCGTGGCCCCATGCGCGGAAGTTATCGCCCTTGACGGCAGCCGTCCCGGCAGCGGCATTTGCAAAGTAGACTTCCATCTCGACGTCATCGGAGTCCGCAGACCAGCCGTCACCCACAAATTTCCAGTAGAGCTCGGCGGTATCGGCCCAGTTCATAACCGCACCGGTCATGGAATAACTCACGTAGTAGATTGCGCTGTCGCCGCTCTCGTGAGGGCTGAACACCTTAATCTTTACGCCGTCGTCGGACTGCTCCACCGTGTAAACGCCGTCGTCGCCTTTATTTGCGCTGTCGACCTTGTTAAACGCAGTGTCGTCTTCCTCGACGCTCAGCACATTGACGACCACCGAGCCGCCTTGCTGGTTAGAGCCTGTATTGATATCCCAATACACGCCGTTAATGTCATCGTCGAAATCGAACTGGCGTCCCTCGACAACGGTCAGCGAGCCATCGGCCTCAACCGTGGCACCGATATAGGTTTGGCTCATGGAGTAGCCGTCGGCGTGCGCGACGGCAGGCAGCAGCAACAACGCAAGCGCGACGAGTGCGCAGACGGAAGCGAACCGCGCAAACAGGCGGCGCTGCCGACAGGGCTGGGCAACGGGGGCGTTCATAGGCACATCCTTTGTCTGTGGTACCAGTAGCGTCATTGTCCCACGTTTGCGAGTTCATGTGACGAACATCTAGGTCAGCGGAGCGTCAAAACGGGACAAAAGTCACGCCCGCCGCCGGCACCTGGGGACGTTCCTTATCTGCCGGCAATCTGGGACACTCCTTGGCATAGCCCGCTCCGGCAATAGATACCACTTCATAGCTCCATCACAGGTGTAGCGGCTTTGTGTGGGCGCGGCATGCGCTGATTGAGCCGCCAGTTGAGGGGCATAAAGCAGTTGAGCGAAAACGGTTTGCCCCTTTGCCGTCCGCTTGAGGATCATGTCCCCCTTTTCCGCGGAAACCCCGGCAGTTGCGAAGAGCTGCCGGGGTTTCCGTCGTTTGAGGGCTAGATTGATTGACGACGATTAAGGCGCCGAGCCGGTGGTCCGGCACGCGCAACGTGTGGCCTCAGCAACTTGCAGGCCACGGCAGCGTCTCCCCCACCACGCCCCGCGCTATACTCATCCGCATGGACATCAACGCACGCAACATAGCAACAACCGCCGCCGACGCGCCAACGACGCCGGCCGCTCCCGCGCCCGTCGTGGGGCGCTTCGCCCCGTCGCCCTCGGGCCGTATGCACCTGGGCAACGTGTTCAGCTGCCTGTGCGCATGGCTTTCGGCCCGCAGCCAGGGCGGC
>CABUOA010000045.1 GCA_902493145.1 uncultured Collinsella sp.
ACCAACACCGTGAAGACGGGCGAGCTCGACGTCTCCAAGGCCGTCGCGGCGCGCGAGGGCCTGGCGGTCGACGCGGACAAGACATTTGAGTTTGCGGTCGAGGCCACCGATGCCGCGGGCCACGGCGTGTCCGGCGCCTACGGTGACGCGACGTTCGAGGACGGCAAGGCGACCCTCAAGCTCAAAGATGGCCAGACGGCGAGGATCACGGGGCTGCCCGCGGGAACCGCCTACACGGTGACCGAACGTGCCGCCGATGGCTACAAGGCCGCGGTGAACGGAGCCGAGGGATCCAAGGCCGATGGCTCCATCGCGGCAGACCAGGTCTCCTCCGCCGCCTTCACCAACACCTTCGACCCCGCCCCCGCCACGGCGTCCGTCCCCGAGCTCACCAAGGTGCTCGCGGGCGGCCGCAAGCCCGGCCTCCGGGAGGGGGAGTTCGCCTTTGAGCTCTCCCTCGCCGACGGCGCGGGCAATGTGCTCGAGGGCTACCCGATCGAGGCGAAGAATGACAAGGACGGCAAGGTTTCCTTCGGCGAGCTCAGCTTCGCCAATCCGGGTACCTACCACGCGACCGTGACCGAGAAGGCAAGCGGCGATGCCCTGATCGAGGACGACGCGCACGCCTACACCTTCGACGTCACGGTGACTCAGGCCGGCGCCGGCCTTAAGGCCGAGATCTCCAACGAGCGGGGCAAGAAGACTTTCACCAACACCGTGAAGACGGGCGAGCTCGACGTCTCCAAGGCCGTCGCGGCGCGCGAGGGCCTGGCGGTCGACGCGGACAAGACATTTGAGTTTGCGGTCGAGGCCACCGATGCCGCGGGCCACGGCGTGTCCGGCGCCTACGGTGACGCGACGTTCGAGGACGGCAAGGCGACCCTCAAGCTCAAAGATGGCCAGACGGCGAGGATCACGGGGCTGCCCGCGGGAACCGCCTACACGGTGACCGAACGTGCCGCCGATGGCTACAAGGCCGCGGTGAACGGAGCCGAGGGATCCAAGGCCGATGGCTCCATCGCGGCAGACCAGGTCTCCTCCGCCGCCTTCACCAACACCTTCGACCCCGCCCCCGCCACGGCGTCCGTCCCCGAGCTCACCAAGGTGCTCGCGGGCGGCCGCAAGCCCGGCCTCCGGGAGGGGGAGTTCGCCTTTGAGCTCTCCCTCGCCGACGGCGCGGGCAATGTGCTCGAGGGCTACCCGATCGAGGCGAAGAATGACAAGGACGGCAAGGTTTCCTTCGGCGAGCTCAGCTTCGCCAATCCGGGTACCTACCACGCGACCGTGACCGAGAAGGCAAGCGGCGATGCCCTGATCGAGGACGACGCGCACGCCTACACCTTCGACGTCACGGTGACTCAGGCCGGCGCCGGCCTTAAGGCCGAGATCTCCAACGAGCGGGGCAAGAAGACTTTCACCAACACCTTCACGCCGCACGACAACACCAAGACTGTCACCAAGGCGGACGCCTCGGGCGCCAAGGTCGATGTGGATGGCAAGCCGGTGGGCGTGGGCGATACCCTCACCTATACCATCGGCTGGGCCAATAACAGCGTCGACGACAGGGGCGCCGCGCAGGCGGCCGACGTGACGGTGACCGATGTCCTGCCCAAGGGCGTTAACTATGTTGAGGGTTCTGCCGACGGTGCCGCCTACGATGCCGCGACGCGCACCCTTACCTGGTCGCTCGGCGAGCAGGCTGCGGGCGCCACGGGCACGCTCAGCTTCGACGTGAAGGTTTCCGCCGAAGCTGCCGTGGTCGACGACATCGCCAATACCGCAACGGTCAAGGTGGGCGAGAACGAGTCGCAGACTAACACGACCCACAACAGCGTGTCTCGCGAGGGCAGCCTCACCGTCAAGAAGACGGTCGTCGGCGGCGACAGCCAGCGCGAGTTCGGCTTCACAGTCGCGCTGGCCGACGGGGACGGCGAGCCCGTCTCCGGCACCTTCGGCAAGGGCGAGCACGCCGTGACGTTCGCGGACGGCAAGGCGACCTTCACGCTTAAGGACGGCGGGGAGAAGACCGTCGCCGGCCTGCCCGTGGGCGCGCACTACACCGTGACCGAGGATGCCGCCGAGGGCTACACGACTGCTGTTAACGAGGCTGACGGCTCCAAGGCCGAAGGTGCCGTGACCGAGGCCGGCGCGACTGTCGCGTTCACCAACACGTACGGAACGGCCACCGAGGGCAGAGACGTCTCCACCGCGGGACTCTTCACCAAGACGCTCAAGGGTCGCGACTGGGCGGAGGGCGACAGCTTCCAGTTCGCGCTCGCGGGCGAGGGCGGCGCGCCCATGCCCGAGGGATCTGCCGATGGTTCCAAGACCGTCAGTGTGACGGCCGCCGGCACCAAGGCGGGCGATAGGGTCGCCTTCGACTTCGGCTCCATCCGCTACACGCTCGATGACATCAAGGATGCCGAGTTTGCCGAGGTTGGTGGCAAGCGCGTGCGCGCCAAGACCTTCACCTACACGGTGCGCGAGGTCAGGCCCGATGACGGCTCCGCCATCGCCGGCGTGGCCTACGACGGCCACGTCGCCATGATGACGGTGACCGTGACCGACGACGGCTCCGGCAACCTCACGGCCACGACGCCCGCGATCGCGGAGGTGAGCGGCGGCGACTTCGTCAACACCTACACGACCGAGCTCGACTACTCGGCCCGCGCGGGCGTGCGCCTGTCCAAGACGCTCTCCGGCCGCGCCATGGAGGCGGGGCAGTTCGCCTTCACCGTGACCGCGGACGCCGAGACGGCCGCCAAGCTCGGCCTCAAGACCGACAAGGACGCCTACGCCGTGGCCGCGGCCGATGACGGCGCGGCCGACCTGGTCGACCTCATCGGCGGGACTGCGGAGAGCGATGTGAAGTTCACCGACGCCGACGCGGGCAAGACCTACAGCTTCACCGTCACCGAGACCAAGCTCGGCGGCGAGGGCTACGCCAACGACACCGCGCCGCGCACGGTGACCATCGCGCCCGCCTACGACGCCGCGACGGGCAGACTCACGGTCACGACCGCGGTTGCCAAGGACGGTGTCGAGGTCGCACGCAGCGAGGTCTCCACGGCAGATGACGCCACGTCGGCGCCCGCGCCCGTGACGGTCGCGTTCCAGAACTCCTACGAGGCCACCGGAACGCTTGGCGGCGAGGGCAACGTGGCAATTAACGCCACCAAGACGCTGACGGGCCGAGCCGCGGCGGCGGGCGAGTTCTCGTTCTCCGTCCGCGATGCCCAAGGTAACGTGGTCGCGACCGCGACCAACCAGGCCTCCGGCGACGGCGAGGCCGCGGGACTTGCGTTCTCGCCCATTGCCTACACTACCGACGCTCTCGAGCGGATGGTGGCGGACGGCATCGCCACCAGGGCCGCCGACGGCTCCTGGATCATTCCCTATACCGTATCCGAGGACGGCACGGACCGGCTGTCCGCGGGCGTGACGGCGACCGCCTCGAGCTTCGATATCACGGTCAAGGTGACCGATAACGGCAAGGGCGGGCTGGACGTTAGCGTGGTCTACCCCGAGGGCTCCGGCGGCACGCTGTCGTTCGTGAACGGCTACGGCACCAACGAGGCTACAGTCGACCTCGCGGGCACCAAGACGCTGGCGCTCGGCCGGGCCGGACTCGGCCTCACGCAGGCCGACATTGCGGGCAAGTACACCTTTAAGATCACGCCGCTGAACGGCGCGCCCGCACCGGTTGACGCCTCCGGCAAGACGGTGACCGAGGCGACCAACGACGCCGCCGGCAACGTCGAGCTGGGCCACGTCACGTTCAGGCAGCCGAGCGACCTCGATGACGTCGAGATCGACGGCGACGGCATGCGCACCAAGACGTTTGCCTACCGGGTGAGCGAGTCCGGTTCGGTCGACGGCGTGGTCAACGACGCGACGGCAACCAGGACCTTCACGGTCAAGGTGGTCGAGGACACCAACGCGGGCACGCTCGCCGCGGAGGTCCTGCCCGCAGAGGGCACGCCCGAGGGCAAGGGCGCGTTCGAGTTCACCAACACCTACGGCGTGAACCCGACGCCGAGCTCCGTCACCGACCAGATCAAGGTGAACAAGAAGCTCAAGGGCCGTGACCTGGCCGAGGGCGAGTTCGAGTTCCAGTTGGTCGAGCTTGCCGCCGACGGCAGCGAGAGCGTCGCGGCGACGGGCAAGAACGCCGCCGACGGCACGGTCGCGCTCAGCCCCGTCACCTACACCGCGCCCGGCATGCACAGCTACGAGCTGCGCGAGGTCGCCGGCACGGCGGGCGGCGTGACATACGACAAGGCGACGTACCGCGTGCGCACGACGGTCACCGATGCCGGTAACGGCACGCTCGCCGTCAAGCACGAGCTGGCGGATGCCGAGGGCAATCCCACGGGCGACGACTCGGTGACGTTCACCAACGGCTACGAGGCCGCACCCGTCACCCTCAAGCTGGGCGCCGCCAAGGTGCTCAAGGGCGCCGAGCTCGAGGCGGGCCAGTTCAGCTTTGAGCTCAAGGGCCGGGACGGCAAGGTCATGTCGACCGCCAAGAACGCCGCGGACGGCAGCGTCACGTTCGATGCGCTGACGTTCAAGCAGGCCGGCACCTACACCTTCACGGTGAGCGAGGTCGACGACGGCCAGGCGCACGTGACCTACGACAAGGCGGTGCGCAAGATCGTCGTCACGGTGAGCGACGAGGCGGCCGACGGCACCAAGACGGGCTATCTGTCGGCGAGGGTCTCCTACGAGGGCGACGCCAACGTGCCGCCGGTCTTCACCAACAGCTACGCCGAGAATCCCGGGACCCCCGGCACCCCCGAGAACCCCGGCACGCCGGGCGGCGGCTCAGACGGCGGTTCAGATAACGGCTCCGGCAGCGGCTCCAGCGGCGACGGCTCCAAGGGCGGCATGCCCGACACCGGCGACCGCAGCCTGCCGGTCGAGGCGCTCGCGGCCATGGCCGGCATCGGCGCGCTGACCGCAGCGGGCGGCGCGGTCCTGTACCGTAGGCGCCGCTAGCGATATGGACGAGTGGGGCGAATCCATCCGATGGGTCCGCCCCACTTGCCGTGGCGGGCGGGAGCAGGTAAGATATACCGAGCGCCTAGCGCGTTCGATGGGTTCGGATGACGACATGTTCCGAATCTGGTCAGGTCCGGAAGGAAGCAGCCATAAGGAGCCTCTGTCGGGCATCCGAATCCATCGAGTGCGCAGGCGTTTTTTGGTGCCGCGGCTACCCGCGAGTGCCGGCAGGGCGCTTGGTGTCTCGCTGGTCCTCGGCTTCGCCTGCGGGATCGCTCGACTACCAAGCGCCCTGCCGGCACTCGCGGGTAGCCGACCAAAACCGCCTGAAGGGTCACATTTATCTGAATAATTTAATCCCGCGCCTTTTGCTGCTCGCTGGCGTTGTCTGGAGCACGGTGGCTATGTGGTTCAAGAGGCGGCGGTGCTGTTGCTTGAATTTTTGCAGTTAAAGAGGCCCGTTTCCCTGGGTTGGGGAAACGGACCTCTTTTTGTCTCTGGGCTTGTGGATTGGCGGAGACAATAACCGCTGGCGGCTATTTTGAGTTCTTGAAGCGGCGGGTGGCTGTGGTGGTTATTCCGAGCCCCATGGCGGCGATTCCTGCTAGTGCGATTGCGCTTGGCGTTGTGTCGCCTGTGTTTGCGAGCTTGCCGGCGGTCGTATTCGCTTGTTTGCCGTTGCTCGTGTTCGCCTGCTTGGAGGGGCTCGGTGCGGTGTCTTTGCCGGTCGCGGGCGAGCTGGCGGGCTGTGCCGTCTCGGCCGGTTGCGCCGAGCCGGAGGGAGGCGCTGTCTCGGTGGGTTTCGTTATCTCGGGCGAGGTGGCCTTGTCTGCCGCGGCCTTTGCCTCTTCATATGCCTTGCAGGCGTCGTCATAGGCCGTTTGCGCTTTTTTCAAATTGTCGAGGAGCGTATCTCGCCAGGCTATGAACTGGTCGCTATGGGCTTTATATTTCTCTGCAGAACGTTCACAGTCATTAACTCGTCTTTCCTGACTTTTGAGGCAGTGCTGGCACTCTCTTAGCTCCGTTTCGCAATGGCCTACATACGATTTCGCCCCTACGATCTCATTTTGCAACTGCCTTATTTGCTGTTTAGTAGTTTCGACAAACTCCTCGTAGCCGAGTGCTTCGAGTGTCTTAAGCATCTCAAGTTTCTTGTCTAATTCTGCCTGGAGCTCGCTTACCCGGTTGATGGCCCCGTCGTATTTGGCTTGGGCTGCATCGACGTCCGCTTGCATGGTGGGAAGGAGTTCCCTCTCTTCGGCGGCTTGCGCCACCATCTTTTCGCGGAACTCTTGAAAACGGGCAATGTCATCATTGAATCTCGCAATTTTCTCGGGACTTGCGGCGTCTTTTGCGGCCTCGAGGTTTTTGAGCGCTTCCTGCATGGCTGCATACGCTTTTTCTTTTGCGGCGGCCGCGTCTTCTGTCTGCGGGGCGCCCGAATTGCCGTTGGCGGCGCTCGTCTGCGAAACGGCCGCACCGGTGGGGGAACTGGTTTCTGCCGCTATCGCCGTTGCGGGGGCGATTCCCGCGACAAGTGCCGCGGAAAGGGCGATGCCCACGGTTGCTCGTCTTGCTCTTCTTGCGAGAATGTCGTTCATCTCGGCACCTCATTTCAAGGGTTGGCGGCTCACTTGGTAGCACTAATGTAAGTATATCAGGCGATTAACCTGCTCTTGAATCTCGCCAGAAATGACGAGTTGTTTACGCTTCTTTTGGGGCGGCAGTACTATCATGATTCGAATTGAGTGTGAATGATGATAGGGAGCGCCTTTTTATGATTGAGTTGCTCAGGCGTTTTGGCGGTAAGTTTCGCCGGTATATGGTGATCGGCCCTGCGTGCAAGCTGATCGAGGTGATCTTTGACCTGCTTACGCCGCTGGTGATTGCGCAGATGATCGATAAGGGCATCGGCGCGCACGACGTCAGCGCCGTCGTCCACTACGGTATGCTGCTTGGCGCCATGGCTGTGATCGGCATCTCGTTTACGCTCGTTTGCCAAAAGATGGCGGCGCTGACCTCACAGGGCATGGGCACCGATATTCGCGGCGCACTCTATGGGCACATCAACAAGCTGAGCTATGCCGAGCTCGATCGCTTTGGCACGCCGTCGCTCATCACGCGCATCACCAACGACGTCAACCAGGTGCAGCTCGCCGTGGCGCTGGGCGTGCGCATGCTCATCCGCTGGCCCTTCCTAGCGGTGGGCTCCATGGTTGCGGCCCTCGCTATCGACCTTAAGCTCGGCATTATCTTTTTAATCTGCACGCCCGCCATCGGCCTGGTGTTTTGGTTTGTCATGGCGCGCTGCATCCCGTACTACAAGCAGTTGCAGGCAAAGCTCGACCGCATTGCGCTTATCTGCCGCGAGGGCCTTTCGGGCGCCCGCGTGGTCCGTGCGTTTGTGCGCGAAGATCACGAGCGTGAGCGTTTTGCCCAGGCGGCCGATGACCAGGCGCATGTCGCCATCGCCGTGGGTAAGCTCTCGTCGATTCTCAACCCCGTCACGTTTTTGGTGATGAACCTGGGTGTGTGCGCCATCCTGTGGGTGGGCGGCATCCAGGTCAACGTGGGCGAGCTCACGCAGGGTCAGGTTATGGCGTTCGTCAACTACATGACGCAGACCCTCACCTCCATCGTGTATGTTGCCAACTTGGTCGTGGTCTTTACCAAGGCGAGCGCCAGCGCGTCGCGTATCAACGAGGTGCTCAATTGCGTGCCGAGCATCACCGACGAGGGCAACGAGCCGGTCACACTGCCCGAGCCGAGCGAGCTGACAAGTGGCGTCACTCCCGTTTTTGCGCTGAGCTTTGACCATGCGAGTTTTTCGTTTGGCGTGGGCGCTGCCAACGCCGTCGACGATGTGACCCTGGAACTGCCGCTGGGCAAGACACTTGGCATTATCGGCGGTACGGGCAGCGGTAAGTCTACGCTCGTCTCGCTCATCCCGCGCCTGTACGATGCGGGCACCGGCAGTGTGGGCGTGATGGGCGCCGACGTGCGCACCTGGCCGCTCGACCAACTGCGCCACGTGGTCGCGACCGTCCCGCAGCGCGCGTCGCTGGTGAGCGGCACCATCCGCAGCAACCTGACCTGGCGCGACGAGGCGGCGACCGACGATGAGCTCTGGGCGGCGCTCGATATGGCGCAAGCCAGCGAGTTCGTGCGGAATAAACCGCAGGGCTTGGATGCCCCGGTCGAGGCGGGCGGCAAGAACTTTAGCGGTGGCCAGCGCCAGCGTCTGACCATTGCGCGCGCCCTGGTGGGCTCGCCGCAGATTCTGATCATGGACGACTCAGCCTCGGCGCTCGACTTTAAGACCGACGCGGCGCTTCGTCACGCCATTCGCGAGCGCAGCGGTCGCGGTGCTGCCGAGGGCGGGCTGCCGCTGACAACCGTCATCGTGAGCCAGCGCGTCTCGACCGTGCGCGACGCCGACATGATCTGCGTACTCGATCACGGCTCGGTCGCGGGCCTGGGCACGCATGACGAGTTGTATGCAAGCTGCCAGCTCTATCGCGAGATTTGCCAGTCGCAGCTGCGCCGCGAGGAGCTCGAGGGCCAGCAGGGGAGCGCGGCGCCCGCGTCCGCCCAGACCGCCCCTGCATCTGTTTGCGCAAAGGAGGGCTGCTAAATGAATCCGTACACTTCCTCCGGATCGGTCGCCACGATGACGGCCAATGTGTCCGGCAACGACAAGCTCAACGATCTGGGCGACGGTCCGCGCCAGCCCGGCGACCCTGAGCGCTATCCCGTGGGCGCGGTGACCCGCCGCCTGCTGGGCTATGTTCGCCCGCACCGCATTTCGTTTGCGGCATCGTTTGTGAGCGCCGCCGTCTCGGTAATCCTGCAGCTCTACACGCCCATCCTCATTGGCGAGGGCATCGACCTCATCGTCGCGGCGGGCCAGGTGGACTTCGATGCGCTGCTACCGCTTGTCACCAAGCTCGCGCTCGTGGTGGTGGGTGCCGCGGCTTTCCAGTGGCTGCAGGGCTATTGCGTCAACCGCCTGTCCTACGAAACGGTGCGCGATATGCGCGTGGAGGCGAGCGACAAGCTCAGCCGCATGCCGCTCAGCTTTATCGACAGCCATGCCCACGGCGACCTTATGAGCCGCGTGGTCAACGACGTCGATCAGGTGGGCGACGGTCTGCTGCAGGGCTTTACCCAGCTCTTCACCGGCGTCATCACCATCGTCGGCACGCTCGCGTTTATGCTTTCCATCAACCTGGCCATGACGCTTGTGGTGGTGCTCGTCACGCCGCTTTCCATCTTTGCGGCCGGCGCCATCGCCAAGCTCTCCAACAAGAGCTTTACGGCCCAGCAACGCATCCAAGGCCAACTTGGTGGCCACATCGAGGAGTATGTGGGCGAGCAGAAGCTCGTGGACGCGTTTGCCTACGGCCCGAGCGCTCAGCAGCGCTTCGATGCCCTCAACGCCGAGCTTTATACGGCAGGTGAGCGCGCGCAGTTTATGAGTTCGCTCTCCAACCCCGGCACGCGTTTTATCAACAACATCATCTACGCCGTGGTCGCCGTGATCGGCTGCGTGAGCGTGATCACGGGTGTGCCGGCGGCGCTTACGGTGGGCGGCGTGCAGATCTTCCTGTCCTACGCCAACCAGTACACCAAGCCGTTCAACGAGGTTACCAACGTCATTACGCAGATTCAGACCGCGTACGCCTCGGCGCGCCGCATGTTTGCGCTGCTCGATGCGCGCGAGCAGGAGCCCGACGCCGCAGATGCCGTTGAGCTCACTGCCCCGAAGGGCGAGGTCGTCTTTGAGCATGTGGACTTTAGCTACGTGCCCGACCGCAAACTGCTGCGGGACATCTGCATCGACGCCAAGCCCGGCATGCGCTTTGCCCTCGTCGGCCCCACGGGCTGCGGCAAGACGACGCTTATCAACCTGCTGCTGCGCTTTTACGATATCGATGCCGGGCGCATCGTGGTCGACGGGCATTCCTCGCGCGACTACACGCGTGAGAGCCTGCGCCGCGCCTTTGGAATGGTGCTGCAGGACACCTGGCTGTTTGAGAGCACGGTGGCCCAGAATATCGCCTACGGTTGCCCCGACGCCACGCGCGAGCAGATCATCGAGGCCGCCAAGCGCGCGCATGCGCACAAGTTTATCGTGCAGCTTCCCGACGGCTACGACACGGTGATCGGCGAGGACGGCGGCACGTTTAGCCAGGGTCAAAAGCAGCTGCTGTGCATCGCGCGCGTCATGCTCACCGACCCGGCTATTCTGCTGCTGGACGAGGCCACCTCGAGCATCGATACCCGCACCGAGCTGCAGGTACAAGCGGCGTTCGACGAACTCATGGCCGGCCGCACGAGCTTTGTCGTCGCGCATCGCCTGTCGACGATCCGTAACGCCGATTGCATCCTGGTCATGCGCGACGGCGAGATTATCGAGCGCGGCACGCACGATGAGCTGTTGGCGGCGGACGGCTTCTATGCCGAGCTCTACCGCAGCCAATTCGCCCAATAAGCAAGACGCGGGACGTATAACGCAGCGCTAGGGCGCGAGCGTGTCAACGGGGGCAACGATGATGCCCTCGGGCGTTGTGTGGACCGGCATGCCGAACCCGATGACGATGAGTTTGGCCGCGGGAGGCCTCTCGCCGCGTTCGACCAGCTTGCGCTCGAGTCGAAGCAGGTTTGCAGATGCCTCGGGGATCTGCGGGCTTCCGAGTTTTACTTCCACGGCAATCCAAGTTCCATCGCGCCTGTGTATGACGGCGTCGACCTCGAGATCGTCGGCGTCGTGGTAGTGGGACACCGATGAGTCATTTGCGGCGGCATAGACCTTAAGGTCGTGCAGGACGAGGGATTCGAAGAGCAGCCCCAGCGTCTTCGGGTCGGATGCCAATGACTCCGGATTTGCTCCGAGCAGCGCGACGGCAAGCGAAGGGTCGGCGAGGTGCCTTTTCGCACTTTGCCGCAGCTTTACCGGCGACCTGAGCGCCGGATGCCAAGCTGGGATATCGTCGATGATATGTATCCTGCGCAAGGCATCCGTATAGCGCCGCAGCGTACTTCTCGATACATCACCGCCGAGGTCTTTCTCAAGAGACTTTTCGCCGGCAAGAGTGGATTCGTTGCGCGCAAGCGAAGACAGAAGAGCCCTGACTTTCTCCGGGTCACGCTTCACGCCGTCAACCCTCGAAACATCCGATTCGCAGACACCGTCGATGTAGGCAGCGGATATACGCATTGCATCGGCAGTCGTCTTGCCAACCGCCTGAGGCCAACCACCACGACATAGCAAATCGGCGATATCGGCGATGCCGTTGATGGATCCAAGTGCCGCTTTGATGGGGCATCCGTTAAGCAGCGATTCGAGCGAGACCGCCCCTGAGGAAACTCCGAGTTCGGCCAGAGTCATTGTTTCCATGCGTAAGCGTGATATGCGCCCGATGCCGCTGTGCATCGGTTGGTCGGCGTCGTTTGGTGTTGCTGACCCCGTAAGCAAAAACTGCCCTGGCTTACCGGCCCGACTATCGCATTCGAAACGTATTGCGTCCCACAGTTTTGGCTCTTCCTGCCACTCATCGATGAGTCTCGGCGTTGCGCCGACTATTGCTTGAGCTGGGTCGATCCTGGCAAGCTGCAGTGCGGCAAAGTCTCCGGCAGGGTCGGAGAGAGACAGCGATGATTCTGCGAATCGCTGGGCCGTAGTCGTCTTTCCGCACCACTTCGGTCCCTGAATGAGCACGGCACCAAAAATGCCAAGATCGCGTTCGATTGAGCGATCGATACATCTACTCATATACCTAGTCATCGTACTTCCCGCCATTCAGAGAAACATTTTGTTTTATAGCATCTTACCAGCGCGTAAAACATTTTGACGAAAAACCATGACACAATTTGACGGTATTTCGTGAAACAATTTGACGGCGTTTTGTGAAACATTTTTTCGGCCATTCGTGAAACGTTCTGCGGCGGTTTCAATCCGAAGTACATACTGTTCGAAATCTGTCCAAAGATGTCGTCTGCGTCGCCAATCGACAGAAGGTGGTTTACATCTGTCACGTTAGTACTAAGATATTCATCTAATAAATTGCATTAGCGGCTTTAGTTTTGGGGGAAACGAGGCAACGTGACTATGACGTGCTCTTTGGTGGTTAACAGCAAGAGCGGTAATACCAGGATGGTTTCGGGCGCGATCAAGCGCGCACTGCAGGCTGCGGGTGTTGAGTTTGTCCATGCCGCGGCGTTGAGCGACGATGCGGATGCAGATCAGGTTGCGCTCGAGGCGCAGGGGGCCTGCGCGGCCGACATGGTGCTCGTCGGTTTTTGGTGCGACAAGGGCGCGTGCACGCCTTCGGTCGCGGCGTTGCTCTCCGCCTTGCGCGGCAAGCGCGTGTTCCTGTTTGGCACCTGCGGTTTTGGCGCCGACCAGAGCTATTACCAGCAGATTATCGATCGCGTAACTTCCAATTTGGCCGATGATGCCGAGCTGGTGGGCTGGGCAATGTGCCAGGGCAAGATGGGCCCTGCGGTCAAGCAGCGCTACGAGGCCATGCTCGAGCAAGATCCCGACAACGCCCGCGCTAAGTTGCTGCTCGACAACTGGGTTGCCGCGAAGGACCATCCCGCCAAGGAAGATCTGGACAACATGGCTGCAGCCGCCAAAAAGGCCGTGTTGGGGGAGTAGCTCCCATCGCTGACGGCGGTCGGCCCATCTTTCTAAATGTAACGTCCTCCCGGGCGTCGGGGCACGAAGTTCCCTGCTCTACAGTC
>CABUOA010000046.1 GCA_902493145.1 uncultured Collinsella sp.
CTTTGCGATCCACCACCAGCAGGCGGCAGGAGTCGCGCGGCTCGGCAGGAGCCTGGGCAATCAGTTCCTCAGGAAGGTTGTAGTCAAAATCATCGGTACGCATAGACACGTCGGATACTCCTTATATAGCTAAAGTCCGCTCTACATCCTAGCAGGCTGACGTCCCAAACGAACTACTTTTTGGCGGCTTTGCGCTCGTCGCGGATGCGGGCGCGGTCCATGGCCGCCTCGACAGCAGAAAAGCGGCAGCCGCAGTAGTTCTGTCGATACATGCCCAGTTCGCGCGAACGGCGCGTAGCCTCGGGATAATACGGGCGAAAATCGCGAATCACCGGAGTGAGACCGCGGGCGGCAGCCAAACGCTCGAGCACGTCATTGCAGGTGTCGAACAACTGATACGGAGAGACGGCGAGCGTCGTGCCCACGTATTCAAACCCGCGCTCCCGAGCCACGCGGCACGCCTCGGCCAGACGCAGGGCATAGCACGCGCGACAGCGACGGGGCCGATCGGCACCCAGCGGGGCCACGCCGGCCTCCCAGCGCTCGCGATCCTCCTCGGCCTCGATGAGCTCGATGTCGCCGTCGGCACACCACCGGCGCAGCTCGTCCAGGCGACGCTGCCATTCATTGTGCGGCTGAATATTGGGGTTGGTCCAGCAGATCGTGGGTTCAAACCCCTCCTCGCGCAGCAGGCGAACCGGCTCAAGCGAGCATGGTGCACAGCACGCATGCAGCAACAACGACTTCATCGACATCTCCTCACCCAAAAAAGCGCACGCCAAAGGACGTATCCTCGCAGGCGACAATGCGGCGGTCGCGCAGGATGGTCCGCACGTAATACCAATCGCCCACGCAGCCCGACAAGTGCAGACCAGCCGCCAGGTAGCACAGCAGCAGATAGCCCGAGAACGCAAACCCCAGGGCAAACGCCACCGTCAAAACAACCGTGGGCGCCAGGCAAATGGCCATGTACCGCCGACGCGAATACACAACGCCCTCGGAGCAGGCATAGATCATCGCCGTCTCACGATTCGCGCCAAAGGTCACATGCGCGCCCGCAGGCGCCAGCAGCTTAAAAAACACCGCATGCACCAGCTCGTGCACGGCAAACGACGCTGCAGAAACCGCAGCCACACCGACCATCCAGCCCACGACGGTGGTCCAGCCGCCCGCCTCAGCCGCGTCCAAGTCCGCAGGCCCGCCCAGCAGCATAAACATCGGCACCAGGCACACGGCAAACACCGCGATCACGGCCATCCCCCACACGAAGCAAGCGTGTAGAAAATCCTCGTCCTCAAACGCATGTATGTTGGAAATCTCATTCATAGCATCTTAGGATAGCGCCCCTGCCACGTACCCGTCCGCATGTGCGATAATGTCGAACGATATGCACGAATTGACCACCGCGTCACCAGGCCTTGCGCCCGGCCGCGCTCTTACAATATGCGAAGGAGTCCCATGGCATCCAAATACTCCATGAACGACCGTCCCAGCTGGCCTCGCCGCGCCATCGTTACCGCCGGCGAGCCCTACGGCAACAAGGGCCTTCACTTTGGCCACGTTGGCGGCGTCTTTGTCCCGGCCGACTTCTTCGCCCGCTTCCTGCGTGACCGCCTGGGCCGCGAAAACGTCATCTTCACCTCGGGCACCGACTGCTACGGTTCGCCCATCATGGAGAGCTACCGCAAACTCAAGGAGAACGAGGGCTACGACAAGTCCATCGGCGAGTATGTCGAGTCCAATCACTCCCGCCAGGCCGCGACCCTCAACAACTACAACATCAGCTGCGATATCTACGGCGGCTCGGGCCTTGAGCCGGCGGCCCAGATCCACAACGAGGTGACTGCCGAGATTATCGAGCGCCTGCACGAGCAGGGCACCATCTCCAAGCGCTCCACGCTGCAGTTCTACGATGCCAAGGCCGGCACGTTCCTCAACGGACGCCAGGTCATCGGCCGCTGCCCCATCCAGGGCTGCAAGTCCGAGAAGGCTTATGCCGACGAGTGCGATCTGGGCCACCAGTTTGAGCCCGAGGAGCTCATCGCGCCCAAAAGCCAGCTCACCGGCGAGGTGCCCGAGTTGCGTCCGGTCGACAATCTCTACTTTGACCTGCCGGCCTACCTCGACTTCATGAAAACCTACACCGCCAAGCTCGCCCAGAACCCGCAGGTTCGCTCCGTGGTCTCCAAGACCATGGAGGAGTGGCTGCTGCCGGCTCAGCTCTACATCCAGAACAAGTTCCGCGAGGCCTTCGACGCCGTCGAGGACCAGCTTCCCGAGCACACCGTGCTGGAGCCCGAGGGCAACAAGAGCAGCTTTACCGTCACCTTCCCCAGCTGGAAGGAGCGCGACGACGCCCACGCGGTGCTCGCCAACGGCGGCGTGCGCTTCCGCAGCGGCAAGGCGCTCGTGCCCTTCCGCATCACCGGCAACATCGACTGGGGCGTTCCGGTGCCCGAGGTCGATGGCGTCTCCGACGTCACCTGCTGGTGCTGGCCCGAGAGCCTGTGGGCGCCCATCAGCTATACGCGTACCGTGCTCGCGCGCGATGCCAAGGCAGCCGGCGTGACCGAGGGCGTCGCCGCCCAGGATGCCGCCCTCATGGGCGAGCCCGCTGCCGACTCCACGCAGGTCCCCGCGCCCACCTACCAGCACAGCTCGCTCGACTGGCGCGACTGGTGGTGCTCGGACGACGCGCAGATCTACCAGTTTATCGGTCAGGACAACATCTACTTCTACTGCATCGCGCAGACCGCCATGTGGGAGGCCCTGGGCTGGGACCTCACGCAGAGCACCGTCAGCGCCTGCTACCACCTGCTCTACATGGGCAAAAAGGCCAGCTCGTCCTCGCAGACGCCTCCTCCGCCGGCAGACGACCTGCTCAACCACTACACCTGCGAGCAGATGCGTGCGCACTGGCTGTCGCTCGGCCTGTCCGAGAAGCCGGTAAGCTTTAGCCCCAAGGCATACGACACGCGTGTGACCGGCAAGGACAAGGACGGCAACGAGGTACGCGCCTGCGACGACAAGCGCGTTATCGACCCGGCCCTTAAGGAGAGCGCGCTGCTGACCGGCGTGTTCAACCGTCTGGCCCGCAGCTGCTTCTACGGCGTCGCCGTCAAGGAAGGCGACGAGAGCCCCTACCGCAACGGCTGCATCCCCGCCGGTGCCGCTTCTGACACCGTGGTCGAAGCCGCCCAGCAGGCAGCCCTCGCCTTTGAGCAGGCCATGTACAAGTTCGAGACGCACCGCGCGCTTGCCGTGTGCGACGACTACCTGCGCGCCGCCAACAAGCGCTGGAGCGACGCCTCCAAGGCCGCCAACAAGCTCGAGGGCGAGCCGGCCAACGCCGCAATGACGCAGGCCCTCGTCGACGCCTTTACCGAGCTGCGCGTGGCGACCGTCCTGATGCACGGCATCGTCCCGGCCGGCTGCGAGCTCATCTGTGAGTACTTCGACATCGACCCGGTCGCCTTCTTTAGCTGGGATAACATCTTCGCCTCCACGGATGAGTTTGTGGAGAGCCTGGGCGAGAAGCCCGGCGAGCACCGCGTAAAGCCGCTACCCCCGCGCTTCGACTTCTTCAGCAAGCACGAGAACCAGTACTAAACACTCGACATGTAATGGAATGGGAAGGAAAGACGGATGTCCAAGCCGCGTCGTCGTAAGCAGAAAAAGCAGGTCAAGGCCGAGCTCAAGCTCAGGCAGTTTGCCGCCACCGAGCTTTCCGACCAGCTTGTCGCCCTTCCCTGCGCCGCCGACCTGCCGCGCTTTATGGTCGACACGATCGCCGGCGCCTATGCGCCCGCCGATGCCGAGCTCATGATCGAGGGCTTCGGTGCTGCAGCCACACGCCCGGTCACGCTGCGCGCCAACACGCTCAAGGCAACCGCCGAGGACATCGCTGCGGCGCTCGATGCCGCCGGCATCGCCCACAACCCCGTCGCCTGGTACCCAGACGCCTTCATCCTGCCCGAGGCCCAGGTTTCCGACCTGTGGGGCCTCGGCATCTACCGCGACGGCAAGATCTACTTACAAAGTCTATCGTCCATGATGCCGCCGTTGGTCCTGGGCGCCCAGGCAGGCGAGGACATCTTGGACATGTGCGCAGCCCCCGGCGGCAAGACGACGCAGATCGCCGCCCTCACGCAGGAGCAGGCGCACCTTACCGCCTGCGAGATGAGCATTCCCCGCGCCGAGAAGCTCGAAGCCAACCTCCACCGCCAAGGCGCAAAAAACGTGCCCGTCATGCGCATCGACGCACGCGAGCTCGACGAGTTCTTCCGCTTTGACCGCATCCTGCTCGACGCTCCCTGCACCGGCACGGGCACCGTCATCAGCGGCAACGAGAAGAGTCTGCGCGGCCTGACCGAGCAGTTGCTGAGCAAGTGCGCCCGCTCGCAGCGAGCACTTCTGGACCGCGCCATGGGAGCCCTCAAACCGGGCGGCACGCTCGTCTATTCGACTTGTTCGATCTTGCCGCAGGAAAACGAGGACGCCCTGCAAGAAGCCCTCGACAAGCATATGGACTGCGAGCTCATCCCCCTCGACGGCACGCCAAGCGAAAGTGAGGTACGCCGTGCCCAAGAAGCTGGTGAGGAGCCGCGCATCGAGTCCAACGCCCTGACCGAGGCCATTGCCGCGGGTCAGGTATCGGCCATCGCCAACGGCCTGCCCGGCACGCTCACCATTCCGCCCAGCCGCGAATTTGAGGGCTTCTACATTGCCCTGATCCGAAAACGCAGCTAGCGCACGGATCCAAAACTCAACAAGCTATCTCCGTGCGCGTTTGCCCTGCTGGTCGCGATGCTGTTTAAGCATCGTGCGCTCCTTGCGTTCGGCCCTTTTGCCCTTAATGGCCGTGACCACAAAATAGATGACCGCGGCGGCTACGATTGCGCCCACGCATAGGCCAATCGAGCCCAACATTGCCGAAAATTCCATACCGCGTCACCTCTCTTTTAAACGGGACTTTCAAGATAGCACCTCGATCACCGCCACCACAGCTCCTTCACGTTCGCCGCCCTTCGGTCTAACGGAGGACGCGGCGGGGAAAAATCAACTCGTCAAACGATTTAGCATTCGCAATTCCGGCTGCATCGCGCCGGCTGTCATCACATAGAATCGAGCTTCCATGGATACCCTCAACGATCTAAATGAGCGCGTCGACGCCTTCGTCGGCACCAGCTCCTTCGACACGCCTGCCGCGGCAAACGACCAAGCTCCCATCGATGTGCCCGCCGAGGTTCACGAGGACATCGTCGCCTCGGTCGATTTCTCCGAGGTTGAGCTCGCAGACGAGTTCACCGAGCCCCAGGTAGCCGTGACCCCCAACGGCCTGCTCCCTATGGAGCCCCTGCCCATCGACGGACGCCTGCGCAAGGCTGCCCTTCGCATGCCCGACGAGATCGAGGAGGCCAGCGGCTTCACGCTCTTTGGCCGCCGCATCAAGTCGCTCATTTACACCACCGATGTCGCGGTTATCCGCAACTCCAACGCCGATGCCGTCTTTGCGGTCTACCCTTTCACGCCGCAGCCCGCCATTACGCAAGCGCTGCTGACCGTCGCCGAGTGCCCGGTCTTCGTAGGCGTGGGCGGTGGCACCACCACCGGCAAGCGCTCCGTTCAGATGGCAGCCGTCTCCGAGATGCAGGGCGCGGCGGGATGCGTGGTCAACTCCCCCGCCACCGCCGAGATGGTCGAGCACATCACCAACATCGCCGACATCCCCGTCATCGCTACGGTCGTTCGCTGCGACGACGATGCCCACGCCAAGGTGCGCGCTGGAGCCAAGATTCTCAACATCGCCGCCGGCAAGAACACGCCCCAGGTCCTACGCGAGCTGCGCAAGCACTATCCCAACCTGCCGCTCATCGCGCCGGGCGGCAAGACGCCAGAGAGCATCCGTGAAACCATCGCCGCCGGCGCCAACGCCATCATCTGGACGCCGCCTTCGGCCCAGCAGCTACAGACCGACATGATGCAGCGTTATCGCAAGATGAAGGAAGACGCCACACCTGTCATCTCGCACGACGATGTGCCCATTATCGACCAGGTCTCCGCCGCCGAGGTCAGCCAGGTCGAGAACATGAATCCCGACGTGCCGATTCCCGACGAAGTCATCGAGCGCGTCGCCTCGATCCACGAGCGCGTCGAGGAGCGTCGCGCCAACCGCGGGCTCAAGCCCTCGCTGCACGGCTTTTTCTTCCGAGGAAAGAAACGCTAGCAAAACATCTTGGCCCGCCCCACAAACGTGAGGCGGGCCGTTTTCGTTTGGGCAATCATGCAGCGATGTGATGGGGCAAATTAATCCACGCGCTTGTCGCCCATAAAGAAGAGCGCCACCGTACCAGGTCCGGTGTGTGAACCGATCAGAGTACCGATGTTATTGATCTCAATCTTGCCTTTAAGCTGCGGAACCTGTTCCTCAATCAGCACCGCAACGGCCTCGGCATCCTCGCGGCACGCCGAGTGCGACATGATGCACTTACCCGAATAATCCGCACCGTCCTGCACGTGTGCCATCATGGTCTTAGCCATCTCGGAAATCGCGCGCTTCTTAGTGCGAATCTTCTCACGTGGCGACAGCTTACCTTCGCAATCGACCGTCATAAGTGGGCAAATCTTAAGCGCCGTGCCGATAATCGCGCTCGCAGCCGAAATGCGACCGCCGCGCAGGTAGCTCGACAGATCGGTCGAGAAGAACCAGTGGTGCAGGTTGAGCTTGTGCTCCTCGATCCATGAAGCCGTCTCGTCGAGCGAAGCGCCGCTATCGCGAACGTCGGCGGCACATCCCGCCAGCAGGCCAAAGCCCGAAGACGCCGCCAGCGAATCGATGACGCGCACCTTGCCGCCCTGGGGATAGCGATCCGCGAGCATCTGCGCCGCAACGCAGGCCGATCCATACGTGCCCGAAATACCCGATGACAACGTCAGGTGCAGCACGTCTTTACCCTCGGCAACAAACGGCTCCCAAAACTCCTCGTACTCACCCACGCTCACCTGAGACGTCTTGGGCATGGCGCCCGCGGCAATCTGGGCAAAAAACTTGTCCGGCGTAATCGACTGATACAGATCGTCCGTATAGACAACATCGTCGATCTCGTAATGAAAACACACGACAGGGATATTGCGCGACGCAAAGAACTCACGGGTTCGATCGGCGGCGGATTCACAGGTCAGGACAAAATCACTCATATGAGGCTCCTTACTCATTGCTGCGCAAATTATCGCACAGTGAGCCTACATACGGTACATATGTCCACTATTTACCAAATCGAACCAAAAATAGCGAACATCTTTACCACCATCGTCTCCACCGGCCCCACGCATTAATATCTGAGAAAACACCCTCTGTCGTCTCCACTCAACCGCCATATCTACCTCAACTAAATCGATTTACCAAACCGTTCAGCCGACAATTCAGCCGCTGGCGCAAAATCGAAACAAAAGCGGCGCATACTGATAAACGTTTGACGCTGTTTATCAGTTTTACCAGCTCCATCGGAAGGTGTTTCATGGTCGCATTCGATCGCAACCCGCAAGACTTTAAGTATCTGCGCCTGCTGTCGAGACAGTTCCCCACCGAGCAATCCGCGTTTACCGAGATCATCAATCTCTCAGCCATCCTCAACCTGCCCAAAGGCACCGAGCATTTTATGAGCGACGTGCATGGCGAGTACGAGGCCTTTATGCACATCCTCAACAACTGCTCGGGCGTCGTGCGCGAGCATGTCGACGAGATTTTTGGCGACACGCTCACCTTTGACGAAAAGGGCGAGCTGTGCACGCTCATCTACTACCCGCACGAGAAGATCGAGCTGGTCCGCAGCCAGCGCGAGGATTCGCCCACCTGGTACAAAACGATGCTTGACCAGCTCATCATGGTCGCTCGTTCGCTTTCAAGCCGCTACACCCGCTCCAAGGTTCGTAAGGCCATCCCACGCGATTACGCCTACATCATCGACGAGCTGCTACACACGCATCCGGATGAGAACAACTATCGTGTGCGCTATCACGAGCGCATCGTGGAGTCCATCCTGGAGACCGCAAGCGCCGACGACTTTATCGAGTCGCTCGCCTCGCTCATCAAGCGCCTGGCCGTCGACCACCTGCACCTGGTGGGCGACATCTTCGACCGCGGCGGCGGCGCGGCCAAGATTATGGACCGTCTGCTCACCTACCATTCACTCGACATCCAGTGGGGCAACCACGACCTGCTGTGGATGGGCGCTGCGGCCGGTGAGCCCGCCTGCATCGCCACGGTGCTGCGCAACAACCTACGCTACGACAACTACGAGATCCTGGAGAACGACTACGGCATCTCGCTGCGTGAGCTTGTCGCCTTTGCCGATGCCACCTACACCGCCGGTGAGTCCATCACCCCGCTGATCAAGGCCATCAACGTCCTACTCTTTAAGCTCGAGGGCCAGATTATCCAGCGCCATCCCGAGTTCGACATGACCGACCGCCTGTTACTCGACAAGATCGATCACGACACCGGCACGGTCACGCTCGCCGACGGCAGCGTGTGGCCGCTCACGACCAACGACTTCCCCACCGTCGACCCGACGGACCCCTATACGCTCACGTCTCAGGAGCAGCACATCATCGACAAGCTCGTGTCCGAGTTTGTCACCGCCGATCACCTGCATCGCCATATCGATTTCCTCTATTCCCACGGCTCGATGTACAAGGTCGCCAACGGCAACCTGCTGTTCCATGGCTGCGTGCCGCTCAACGAAGACGGCACCTTTAGCAGCATGAACTGCCTGGGCACCTGGCACGCTGGCCGCGATTATCTCGATTTTTGCGACCACATCGCCCGCCGCGCCTGGCGCGTGGGCGACCGCGACGCTCTCGACTGGATGTGGTACCTGTGGATTGGCTTTAACTCACCCGCCAGCGGACGCCTGGTGCGCACCTTTGAGCGCGCCTATATCGCCGATAAGAGCACCTGGGTCGAGCCGATGGACCCGTACTTTACGCTTACCAAGTCGCCCTCGGTCTGCGATGACATCATGCGCGAGTTTGGCGTCGCGCCCATGGCATGCTCACCGACCGGTCACATCATCAACGGCCACACGCCCGTTAAAACCACCAAGGGCGAGCAGCCCATCCGCGCCGAGGGCAAGCTGCTGGTCATCGATGGCGGCTTCTGCCGCGCTTACCATCCCAAGACGGGTATCGCCGGCTATACGCTCATCTCGAGCTCGCGCGGCTGCCGCCTCAAGTCGCACCGGGCCTTTACGACGGTTGCCGAGGCACTCACGCGCAACGTGGACATCGAAAGCGAGACCAACCGTTTTGACCAAGCAGACCGTCGCCGCATGGTGAGCGACACCGATGCTGGCGCCAAGATTCGCAGCCAGATCCAGGATCTGCGCCAGCTGCTCGATGCATATAGAAACGGTGCTATCGAGGAGCGCGTCTAGCCCCACCCGCGGGGATTGGCTAAACTTGCTGAGTTTGTCATCCCCACGGCGTCCCGGCGCCACCCTAAGGCAGGTACCATGCAAAAGCTCCTTGCGCAGATCATGAAATTTGGCGTCGTCGGTGTCATTGCCACGGTTATCGACTTTGGCATTATGAATCTGCTCCACTACGGTCTGGGCCTTAACATCCTAATCGCCAACACCAGCGGCTTTATCATCTCACTCATCTTTAACTACCTCGCAAGCATGAAATACGTGTTTGCGCACAAGGAAGGCATAAGCCGCCGCCGCGAGTTCATTATCTTTGTCGTGCTGTCCGTGATCGGCCTGGCACTCAACGACGGTATCGTGTTGACACTCAACGCCGGCCTGGGACTCGAGGCCAATATCGCCAAGATCTGCGCCACCGCGCTTGTCATGGTCTACAACTTTGTGACCCGAAAGATCTTCCTGGAAGGCGACGAGACCAAGTAACTCGCAACCTTACAGCTTTACGATGCCCACGGATGACGCGCGTCGAGCGCTGTGTTGTTCGTGGGTTTTGCTCGTTTACGGGCAAATTTTCAACGTTTGCGGATTAGCTCTTGAAAATTTGGCGAGTTCGTATAGTTCTTGGCAAAGACCTTACGTTTCCCTTGCAAAAGCTCTAAAGTATCCTCTGCTCGATTTATCAACGCATTGGATGTGATTACGTGCGCAAGGCACTGGCACAACCTCATACCAAGCAGTTCCTCAAGTTCGCTGTCGTGGGCCTTATCTCCTTTGGCATCGACTGGGGTATGCTCATTGCGCTCGTCGAGCTGTTTCACCTCGACTTTTTGATGAGCACCACGGTCTCGTTTACCACCTCCGTTGTGGTCAACTACTGGCTCAGCATGAAGTACGTGTTCGACCATCGCGAGGGCATGAGCCGCAAGCGCGAGTTCACGATCTTCACTATCCTGTCGGTGATCGGCCTGGGCCTCAACGACCTGTACATGTTTGTGGGCGTCACGTTTTTGAGCATCGGCTACCAGGCCATGAAGGCCATCGCCACGTTCCTCGTCACCTGGTACAACTACTTCAGCCGCCGCTTCTTCCTCGAGGGCGCACGGTCGTAGTCGATTCGCTATTTGCTTGAATGTATAACCGGTTGGAATTCCCATTCCAACCGGTTTTTTGTTTGCCGAGAGACCCGGCGACCCAATCCCATTCACATGAAAAACGGGCGGCCCGGATGTTTGTCCGAACCGCCCGTCTGGCACGCTATGTCGAGGCCTCTAGCCTGTAACGTAATACCAGACCACGTTGTCGCCATTGGAGAGAACGTAGTTACTGCAGGCCGTCATGGGCGTTGTGCCGTTGACGGAGTACATCCAGCCGCTCGTGCCACCGTACTGCTTCTCGGCCAAACCACCAATCGCGGAGACATACGTGCCGTACGACGAGCCATGTGCGTTAACGGAAAGGCCCAGCGCGCACAGGGCATCATAGACGGTAGCGCCTTCGTTAAAGGTAAAGGTGCCACCAGAAGACACAGGATTGCCCACAGCGCTCGATGTGACCGAAACCGTCACTGTTACGTAGCTGGACTCCTGCGAGCCGCTCTGGCCGCCCGAGGAGGCGTTTCCACCATTAGAGGATGAGGCTCCATCAGACGACTGGCCACCGCCAGACGCATTGGAAGTATCACCGGCTCCCGTATTTTGGGCAGCGGATTTATCGCCAGACTTCTTGCCGTCCTGGTCCTCGGACTTCTTGTTATCCGAGTTCTTGTCCGATTCCTTGTTTGAAGACTCGGAATCGTCCTTGGACTTGGACTCATCAGAATGCTTGGACTCATCTTTTGCGTCATTCGATGACTTGGAATCCTTGGAACTGGCCTCGTCCGAAGTCGTAGTCGAGCCAGACACCTTGGTGTCCTTGGTGACGACGCTCTCCCCCGTCACGGTCTGAATGATCCAGTCGATGGACCAGGCACCGCTCTCGGAAGGATGGACGAAACCCAGCGAGACGACGATCAGAATGGTGCACGCGGCAGTCAGGACGCCGAGGAGCGTCTTGCGACGAGGGGCGGACGCCGCCGAAGCGGCGCCCTGTTGCTTTGCTTCGTCGAACTGAATGAACGAGGAATCTGGTTGCTTGGGGTCAGCGTCCTTGGATTTATTGGACACAGCCCTCACCTACCGACGTTTGGTGAACACGAACACGCCGACGATGGCGAGACCGATGACGCCGGCGGCAACGCCAACAATGGCGAGCGGGTTGGTGCCAGTCTCCTGCTCGGAAGCACCAGAGGACTTCTTAGCAGTGGTCGTGGAAGCAGCACCCGTATCGGACTTGGAATCGGACTTCTTGTCGGACTTG
>CABUOA010000047.1 GCA_902493145.1 uncultured Collinsella sp.
TGCCTTGGGAGCGGTACCATACAGGCAATGTTTAAACGAGAAAGGCGGGCTCCCATGGAACCTAAGCAGTACTACATCGGCATCGACGTCGGCGGCACTTCGGTTAAGGAGGGCCTGTTCGACGAGGACGGAAACCTGCTGGCCAAGGCCAGTGTGCCCACGCCTCCCATCGTTGACGCTGCGGGCTTTGCCGCGGTGACCGAGGCTATCGACCAGGTGGTCGCCAAGGCCCAGATTCCGCGCGCCTTTGTGGCGGGCATTGGCCTGGCCGTTCCGTGCCCCATCCCGGCGTCGGGCGATGCCAAGGTTAAGGCCAACATTGCCATTAACCTGCCCGAGCTTAGGATCGCCATTCAGGAGCACTGCCCCGACGCGGTCGTTAAGTACGAGAACGATGCCAACGCCGCTGCCATGGGCGAGGCCTGGCTCGGCTCTGCCAAGGGCGTGCAAAACGTGGTGATGGTCACCATCGGTACCGGCGTGGGCGGCGGCGTTATCGTCAACGGCGACGTGGTGTCGGGCGTTGTGGGTGCCGGCGGCGAGATCGGCCATATGTGCCTGAATCCCGACGAGGAGCGCACCTGCGGCTGTGGCGGCCATGGTCACCTGGAGCAGTATTCCAGCGCCACCGGTGTGGTGAGCAACTACCTGGCCGAGTGCAAGAAGGCGGGCGTCGAGCCCATCGAGCTCACCGGTCCCTCCGATTCCAAGGACGTGTTCCAGGCCTGCCGCGAGGGCGACAAGCTCGCGCTTGCCGCGGCCGATACCATGGCCGACTATCTCGGTCGCGCCCTGGCGCTTATTGCCAACGTGGTCGATCCCGAGATGTTCCTCATCGGCGGCGGCGCATCCGCCTCGGCCGATGTCTACCTCGACAAGGTCCGCGAGCACTTTAAGCAGTACGCGCTTTCTGCCTCGCGCGAGACGCCCATTAAGGTCGCCTCGCTCGGAAACGACGCCGGCATTATCGGTGCCGCCTACGTAGCCCTGCGCGCCGCCGGCAAATAGCTAGTGCAAGGGGCAGGTAGTGAGGGGGACAGGCTTCGCCCTTGACCTCGCCCCAACACTTGCCCCAAATTGCGCCGCGGCCCTTCCGTCCCCTAGGGTTCGGCGTCAGCGTGCTACCATAGCTACGTCAAAGTACACATATCAAGTGGAGGATATCCATGGCAAACGTTCTTGTCTTTGGTCACCAGAACCCCGATAACGACGCCATCATGAGCGCCGTCGTCCTGTCCCAGCTGCTCAACCAGGTTGAGTATGCCGGCAACACCTATGAGGCCTGTGCCCTTGGTCAGCTTCCGGCAGAGTCCGCCAAGCTGCTTGCCGACGCCGGCATCGCCGAGCCCCGCGTGATTGAGTCCGTCGAGGCCGGTCAGCTCGTTGTCCTCACCGACCACAACGAGTCTGCCCAGTCCGTCGCCGGCCTTAAGGACGCCACGGTCTTTGGCGTCGTCGACCATCACCGCATCGGCGACTTCGAGACCGCCGGCCCGCTGCACTACATCTGCCTGCCCTGGGGTTCCAGCTGCACCATCGTCACCAAGCTCGCCGGCGTGCTCGGCGTTGAGCTTTCCGACGTCCAGGCCAAGCTGCTGCTCTCGGCCATGATGACCGACACGCTCATGCTCAAGAGCCCCACCACCACCGATGTCGACCGCGCCGTCGCCACCGAGCTCGGTGAGCAGGTGGGCGTCGACCCGGTCAAGTTTGGCATGGAAGTCTTCCTCACCCGCCCGTCCGGCTCCTTCATCGCAGCCGAGATGGTCGGCAACGACATCAAGATGTTCGAGCCCGCCGGCAAGAAGCTGCTCATCGGCCAGTACGAGACTGTCGACAAGACCCGCGCACTCGGCATGATCGACGAGATTCGCAAGGCCATGCGCGCCTACGCCGCCGAGAAAGGTGCCGACGGCATCGTCCTGTGCATCACCGACATCATGGAGGAGGGCTCGCAGGTCCTGCTCGAGGGCGAGACCGAGGCCGCTCAGAAGGGCCTGGGCATTGCCGACGAGCACGACGGCGTCTGGATGCCGGGCGTCCTCTCCCGTAAGAAGCAGGTCGCTGCCCCCATCATGGCCGCCTGCTAGGTTTAGTTGACCAAACGCCACGACCGGACCGCGGACGCCCCGCGCTCCGGTCGTTTTTTGTGCACGGCGCCGCGTCGTCTCTTGGACAGGTATGCCCGTGCCGTTGAACAAATAATGTTCAACCTGTGGTTCCGCTTTTCGGCCACGCCTGCGTGCTTGTCGTGCAGGGTAGGCTAGATGCAAGCGTAATACGTTAGAGCGCGGCGCCGCCACTTGGGCGGGCCGTGCTTTTTTAAGACGGGAGCTTTCCCGTGAAAGGAGCCGCCCATGGCAGCAACTGAGCAGCTGTTCAACGTTCGTGAGCGCAAGCGCTTTGAACGTCACGACATCTGGGAGCGCATCGCCGAGAACGGCACGATTTCCGCCGCCGTCATGGTCTTCGCCGCCATCGCCGCCGTCATTTGCGCCAATACCGATGCCTACGAGGCCATCCATCACTTTTTGGAGACCCCGCTGTATGTGGGTCTGGGCAACCTTACGGCCGGTCTCACCGTTGAGCTTTTCGTCAACGACTTCCTCATGGCGATTTTCTTTTTGTTGGTGGGCATCGAGCTTAAGTACGAGATGACGGTCGGTGAGCTCAAGAATCCGCGTCAGGCCATGCTTCCCATGCTGGCGGCCGTGGGCGGCGTTGTCGTTCCCGCCTGCATCTACCTGATCTTTAACCATGCCGGCGCCCGCAACGGTTGGGCCATCCCCATGGCAACCGATATTGCCTTTGCGCTGGGCGTGCTGTCGCTTTTGGGCAATCGCGTGCCCAACGGCGTGCGCGTGTTCTTCTCGACGCTCGCCATCGCCGACGACCTCATCTCCATCGCCGCCATCGCCATCTTCTACGGTCAGAGCCCCAATCCGTTTTGGTTGGGCGCCGCCGCGCTTGTGACCTGCGCGCTCGTGTGGCTCAACAAGACGCAGCACTACCGCCTTGCCCCGTATTCGGTACTGGGTCTGCTGTTGTGGTTTTGCATGTTCAAGAGCGGCGTGCACGCTACGCTTGCTGGCGTCATCTTGGCCTTTACCATCCCGGCCAAGTGCGGTGTCAAGCTCGATAGCCTCACCGATTGGTTGGGCGAGTGCCTGCCGCTGCTCGATGACCGCTACGACGACGAGGCACACATCCTGGGCCAGCATGACTTTACCGTCTCGACTACCAAGGTCGAGCGCGTCATGCACCGCGTGACCCCGCCGCTCATCCGCATGGAGCGTCTGATCTCCACGCCGGTCAACTTTGTGATCCTGCCGATCTTTGCGTTCGTAAACGCTCAGGTTCGCTTAGTGGGCGTGGACATGAGCACACTGCTCACCGACCCGGTGACGCTCGGCGTGTACTTTGGCATGCTGCTGGGCAAGCCGATCGGCATCTTTGGTATGACGTTTGCCCTGGTTAAGCTTAAGGCCTGCGAGCTGCCGCACAATGTCAACTGGCACATGATTGCCGGCGTGGGCATTCTGGGCGGTATCGGCTTTACCATGTCGATTCTCATCAGCGGCCTTGCTTTCCCGACGGCCCAGTTTGAGGTTCTTGCAGCCAAGGCCGCTATTCTCGCCGGTTCGGTCACCGCAGCCGTGCTCGGCATGATCTACATGAGCGTGGTCTGCAAGCATCCCTCGCCCAAAGACGAGTAAGAGCGCGAAAACCGGCTCCAGAACCGATTCGGGCGCGTTCAAAATGCGGATTCGGGCGGTGCTTGCCGCCTGCCAGACACGCCAGTGGTCAAAAAACGCCGTTTGTGAGTACTGTCACAAACGGCGTATCATTTTAGGTGCGGAAAATAATGAACAAAGTTATAAGAACTGTACGTTAATGAGTGACCATCGACTTCCAATTTGGCGCTAGCTGACGGTGATTAGGAAGTTTCAAGTCGAGTTTTGCCGATTTCGACCAAGAATCGCTGCTACTAAAAAGGTAACAGTACTCATATTTGCCCTTTTTTGGCCACAAGCTCTAAAACAAGCCTCGCCAAGGTCGGGAAGCGGGCCAAATCGCCGGCCTCGAGGCTTATTCCACCGTTCCGTAGACGGCGCCCCAGCCGTGGGCGGCCAAGGCGGAGTTGAGCTGGTCGCAAAGTGACTGGCGGTCGTAGTAGCCGGGCGGCAAAAGATTCACGATCTCCATGAGGTCGGGCGCCAGGTCCAAGATTTCGGCCTGTACGATCAGATCCAGGCGGTCGATGGCGTGGCGGTCGTAAAACAGTCCGTCGACCAGGCGCTGCAAGTCGCCGAATTCCTCGGCCTGAAACGATCCGTACTCCATAGTGCCTCCTTGGGCGCCCCACGCCGGCATGCGCGGCGATTCGTAATTGATTGCGATGAACTTAATCTATCACGGCTTCATAACGTTGCGACGATGGCGGTCTATACTTAGACGAACTGCAACATACCGCTTCGCGAAAGGTCGCACCCCATGCAGACGATCTACCAGAAGATGGAAACCACCGAACTCGATGCCGCCATCGAGGCGCTCAAAGCCGAGGTCGCCGAGGTCAAGGCCAAGGGCCTGGCGCTCGACATGGCCCGCGGCAAGCCGTCGCCCTCCCAGGTGGACATCTCTCGACCCATGCTCGATATCCTCAATGCCGATGCCGATCTGCATGACGGCAACGTCGACTGCTCCAACTACGGCTGCTTTGAGGGCATTCCCTCGGCACGCAAGCTGGCGGGGGAGTTCCTGGGTTGTCCTGCCGAGCAGACGCTCGTACTGGGCTCATCGAGCCTGCTGATCGAGCACGATATCGCCGGTATGTTCTGGCGTTGCGGCTCGTGCGGCAGCGACCCTTGGGAGGCTTACGAGGCAGCGCACGACGGCAAGAAGGTCAAGTTCCTGTGCCCTGTTCCCGGCTACGATCGCCACTTTGGCATCACCGCCGACTTGGGCATCGAGAACGTCCCCGTCGCGATGACCGACAACGGCCTCGACATGGACGAGATCGAGCGCCTGGTTGCCGCCGACGATTCCATCAAGGGTATCTGGTGCGTGCCCAAGTATTCCAACCCCACGGGCATCACCTTTAGCGAGGACACTGTGCGCCGCTTGGTCGAGATGCCCACGGCCGCGCCCGATTTCCGCATCTTCTGGGACAACGCTTACTGCGTGCACGACCTGTACGACGAGACCGACGAGCTCGCAAATATCTTTGACCTCGCTCGCGCGGCGGGCACCGAGGATCGCGTGGTGGCCTTTGCCTCGACGTCCAAGATCACCTTCCCGGGCGCCGGCATCGGCTTTATCGGTGCGAGCCCCGCGGTCATCGCCGAGTTCTCCAAGCGCCTGAAGGCCGGTCTTATTAGCGCCGATAAGCTCAACCAGCTGCGTCACGTGCGTTTCCTTCCCACCATCGAGGCGGTCAAGGAGCACATGAAAAAGCATGCCGAGTTCCTGCGCCCGCGCTTTGAGGCCGTTGAGCGTAAACTCACCGAGGGCTTGGGTAACACGGGTTGCGCCACTTGGACTCATCCCCATGGCGGCTACTTTGTGAGTTTCGATGGCCCCGAGGGCTCGGCCCAGAAGGTCGCCGCGCTTTGTGCCGACCTGGGCGTCAAGCTCACGCCGGCTGGTGCCACCTGGCCTTATGGCAAGGATCCGCGCGACACCAACATCCGCATCGCGCCGAGCTATCCCACGGTCGAGGACCTGGAGGCTGCGCTCGATGTGCTGGTGCTGGCTGTCAAGCTCGTCGCTGCCGAGCTTGCGCGTGCCGAGCGCGCCTAACGCGTAGGGCCCCGCAAGTCCGCGCCTAGTACTATCCGCACTTTCGATACGTAAAGGAGCGTATACATGGATTTGGGTATTTCCACCAACCCCACGCCAGAGCTCTACACCATTAAGGTGACCGGTGAGATCGATATCTCTAACGCCGATAGCCTGCGCAATGCCATCGACCTGGCGCTCGAGCAGCCCACTGAGGCCGTTGAGCTCGATTTTGCCCAGGTGAGCTACATCGATTCGACGGGCATTGGCGTGCTTGTGGGCGCCGCACACCACGCAGCTGATCATGGTAAGCGTTTTAGCTGCGTCAACGTGCAGCCCCCGGTGATGCGCGTGGTTCAGCTGTTGGGCGTCGACCAGGAGATTTCGATCACCGCTGCATAATCTTTGCCCCCAAAAGGGCGTGCCGTTTGGCATATGTTTGTGATGCGCTCGGACGTTTTGGCGTCCGGGCGCTATACTTGACCGAATGAATAGACGAGTTCCGGCCGAATGGCGCGGTGCGGGCTCGACTCACATCGAGCCTTGGAGGTATGTGTGTTTGGTATTGGAGAGGGTGAGCTCGCGATCATCGTGGTCTTCGGCTTTTTGCTGTTTGGCCCGGATAAGCTCCCGCAGATGGGCCGCACGATCGGCCGTGCCATCCGTCAGTTCCGCGAGACGCAGGAAAAGATGACGGCCGTTGTTCAGTCCGAGATTATCGATCCGGTGAGCGAGGTCGCGTCGGCCCCGGTCAAGCCCAAGAAGACTGCTGCGACCGACGACGATTCCGATGCGGACGAGGATGTCGCCGAGACGGCAGCGCCCGCCAAGAAGGAGACCTTTGCCGAGCGTCGCGCCCGTCTTGCTGCCGAGAAGGCCGCAAGCGAGGGTGCTGCTGAGGGCGAAGGCGCTGTTGATGAGGCCGAGGGTACAGAGCCTGCTGCTGCCGTCGAGCCCGAGCCTGCTGCAGAGCCCGAGCCCGAGCCGGCAGAGCCCACGACGGCTGACCTCTACGCCCGTCGTCCCCGCAAGCGCAAGGCCGTCGTCGACCAGCTCGCTCGCGAGCTCGAGGTCGAGGACGATGCCGAGGCTGCTGCCGCCGACGCCCCGAAGGGAGGCGATGAGTAATGCCGATCGGACCTGCGCGCATGCCGCTCTTCGATCACCTGGGAGAGCTCCGTCGCCGCCTGACCATCGTGGTCGTTTCGGTGTTTGCCGCCGCCATCGTGCTGTACTTTGCCACGCCCGTGGTGCTCGATATTCTTGAGGACCCCATCCGCTCCTTTGTGCCGGACGGTAAGTTTTACATCACCACCACGCTCGGCGGCTTTGGCCTGCGCTTCTCGCTTGCCATCAAGATGGCCGTGGTCATGTGCACGCCCATGATCATCTGGCAGATTCTGGCATTTTTCCTGCCGGCACTGCGCCCCAACGAGCGCAAGTGGGTTGTGCCCACGGTGCTCGCCTCGACGGTGCTGTTCTTCCTGGGTGCCATCTTCTGCTACTTCATCATCATCCCGGCGGGCTTTGAGTGGCTCATCGGCGAGACCTCGGCTGTCGCTACGGCGTTGCCCGATCTGGAGAACTACGTCAACATGGAGCTGCTCTTTATGATCGGCTTTGGTGTGGCGTTTGAGCTGCCGCTCATCATCTTCTACCTGTCCGTTTTCCACATCGTGTCCTATGCGGCCTTCCGCAGCGCCTGGCGCTACGTGTACGTAGGCCTGCTCGTGGGTTCGGCTGTGATTACGCCCGACGGCTCGCCCGTTACGCTGGGTCTCATGTATGGCGCCCTGCTCTCGCTCTACGAGATTTCGCTCGCCATCGCTCGCGTGGTCATTACCGCGCGCGAGGGCAAGGAGGGCCTGTTCGTGAGCCGTCTGGACCTGTTCTCGGACGACGAGGACGACGAGGAGTAAATCGGTATGCACGAGGTTGGCATTGTCAACGGCATACTCGATACAGTGATTCGCGCGGCGCGTGGGGCGGGGGCCTCGCGCGCCGTTTTGGTAACGCTTCGTATCGGGGATATGACCGAGGTCGTGCGCGAGGCACTCGACTTTGCGTGGGAGACGTTTCGCGATGAGGACCCGCTCACGCGCGGCTGCGAGCTTGCCGTGGAGGAGGTCCATCCACAAAGCGAGTGCCTGGACTGCGGCGAGGTCTTTGAGCACGACCGTTTCCATTGTCGCTGCCCCCAGTGTGGCGGCGCCAACGTGCGCCTGCTGCACGGCCGCGAGCTCGATATCGCAAGTATCGAAATCGAAACCCCCGACGATTAGCCCGCTAGCCATCTAATGATGGGGTATAAAGGGGCCAAAGTAAGGAGCGCTAAGTATGGCCGAGAAAACGATTGATATCGCGTCGCCGATCCTGTCGCGCAACGAGCGCCTGGCAGATCAGCTGCGTCAGCGATTTAATGAGGCAGGCACCTACGTGATCAATGTGCTGTCGAGCCCCGGCTCGGGTAAGACCACCACGATTCTGGGCACCAACGAGCGCCTGCGTGACAAGGCGGGCCTGCGTTGCGCCGTCATCGAGGGCGATATCGCCTCGGATGTCGACGCCATTACCATGAAGGAAGCCGGCATGCCTGCCATCCAAATCAACACGGGCGGCCTGTGCCACCTCGAGGGCAACATGATCATGGAGGCCGTTGACGCGTTCGACCAAGCTGTGGGTCTGGAAAACATCGACGTCATCTTTATCGAAAACGTGGGTAACCTGGTCTGCCCAGTCGACTTTGACCTGGGCGAGAACCTGTCCATCATGATCCTCTCGGTGCCCGAGGGCGACGACAAGCCCATCAAGTACCCGGGCATCTTCCAACACGCCGGCGCGCAGTTGCTCAACAAGGTCGACGTGGCCCCGGCTTTCGATTTTGACATGGATAGGTATACTAAGACCCTCGATGACCTCAATCCGCAAGCGCCGCGGTTTGCCGTGAGCGCGCGCAAGGGCGAGGGCATGGATGCCTGGTGCGATTGGCTCATCGGGCAGATTGAGCAAGCAAGGGCGTAAGTCGGCCGCCATAAGCGCGGGCGCAGCCGCAGAGATATGAGATAGGAGCCTCTTTTGAAGCTCATCATCGCCGAGAAAAACGACGCCGCGCGTCAGATCGCCGAGCGGCTGTCCACGGGCAAGCCCAAAAAGGACAAGGTGTACAACACCGCCATCTACCGTTTTGAGTGGAAAGGCGAGGAGTGCGTGACGATCGGTCTTGCCGGTCACATCCTCGCGCCCGATTTTTGCGACAGCGTGCTGTTCGATAAAAAGCTGGGCTGGTATTCGGTTACCGAGGACGGCGAGATGCTGCCGGCCGACATGCCCGATGGCCTGGCTCGTCCGCCCTACGACACCAAGCGCAAGCCGTTCCTTGCCGACGGCATTTCCATCAAGGGCTGGAAGCTCGAGAGCCTGCCTTACCTCACCTGGGCGCCCGTCATTAAGCTACCGGCCGAGAAGGAACTCATTCGTTCGCTCAAGAACCTTGCTAAAAAGTCCGACAGCGTCATCATCGCCACGGACTTCGATCGCGAGGGCGAGCTGATTGGCTCGGACGCCCTCAACAAAGTGCGCGAGGTTGCGCCGGACTTGCCGGTCGCCCGTGCCCAGTATTCTTCGTTTACCAAGGCCGAGATCACGCACGCCTTCGATAATCTCGTCTCGCTCGACCAGAACCTGGCCGACGCCGGCGAGAGCCGTCAGCACATCGACCTTATCTGGGGCGCGGTGCTCACGCGCTATCTGACGCTCGCCAAGTTTGGCGGCTTTGGCAACGTGCGTTCCGCCGGTCGTGTGCAGACGCCGACGCTTGCCCTGGTGGTCGAGCGCGAGCGCGAGCGTATGGCGTTTGTGCCCGAGGACTATTGGCAGATTCGCGGTATGGGTGCCGCGCAGGGTGCCGCCGAGGACGACCGCTTTAAGATCGCGCACAAGACAGCGCGCTTTACCGACAAGGATGCTGCCGAGACGGCGTATGGTCACGTCGACGGTGCCAAGACGGCGACCGTTGCCGCGGTGACCAAGCGCTCGCGTAAGCAGCAGCCTCCCACGCCGTTTGCGACGACCTCGCTGCAGGCTGCCGCTGCGGCCGAGGGCATCTCGCCTGCGCGTACGATGCGAATCGCCGAGTCCCTCTACATGGCCGGTCTCATCAGCTACCCGCGTGTCGACAATACCGTGTACCCTGCGACGCTCGATCTGGGCGCCGTGGTGAGCGACCTGGCAAAGATCAACCCGGCGCTGGCGCCCGTGTGCAAAAAGGTGCTCGCCGGTCCCATGAAGCCCACGCGCGGCAAGGTCGAGACTACCGACCATCCGCCGATCTATCCCACGGGCGAGGGCGATCCGTCCACGCTCGACGGCGGCCAGCGCAAGCTCTACGACCTCATTGCCCGCCGCTTCCTGGCAACGCTCATGGGGCCCGCGACCATCGAGAACACCAAGCTCGAGCTCGACGTCAACGGCGAGCCGTTCGTGGCCTCGGGCGACGTGCTCGTGACTCCGGGCTTCCGCGAGGCGTATCCGTACGGACTCAAGCGCGATGAGCAGATGCCGCCGCTGGAGCAGGGTGATACGGTCGACGTGTTCGACATTAAGCTCGAGGCCAAGCAGACCGAGCCGCCCGCGCGCTACAGCCAGGGCAAGCTCGTGCAGGAGATGGAGAAGCGCGGCCTGGGCACCAAGTCCACGCGCGCGAGCATCATCGAGCGCCTGTACGCCGTGCGCTACCTCAAAAACGATCCCGTGGAGCCGAGCCAGCTGGGTATTGCCATTATCGATGCACTGTCGCAGTTTGCCCCGCGCATCACGAGCCCCGATATGACCAGCGAGCTTGATGGCGATATGACCCGCGTCGAGCGCGGCGAGGATACCGAAGAGCATGTCGTGACGCACTCGCGCGCGCTGCTGGCTGGCGTGCTCGACGAGCTGCTCAAGCACACGCAGGAGCTGGGCGACGCCATCAGCGACGCCGTCACGGCCGATGCGCGCGTGGGTACCTGCCCCAAGTGCGGCAAGGACCTGGTTATGAAGACGAGCGCCAAGACCCGCGGCAGCTTTATCGGCTGCATGGGCTGGCCCGACTGCGATGTGACCTATCCGGTGCCGAGTGGCGTCAAGGTAAGCCCGCTCGAGGGCGAGGCGGCCGTGTGCCCCGAGTGCGGTGCGCCGCGCATTAAGTGCCAGCCGTTCCGCCAGAAGGCCTTCGAGATTTGCGTGAACCCCGCGTGCCCCACCAACTACGAGCCCGACCTTAAGGTGGGCGAGTGCAAGGTGTGCGCCGAGGCAGGACGCCATGGCGACCTGATCGCGCACAAGAGCGAAAAGAGCGGCAAGCGCTTTATCCGTTGCACCAACTACGATGACTGCGGCGTGAGCTATCCGCTTCCGGCGCGCGGCAAGCTCGAGGCGACGGGCGAGACCTGCCACGAGTGCGGCGCCCCCATCGTGGTGGTCAACACGGCGCGCGGTCCGTGGCGCATCTGCGTGAACATGGACTGCCCGACCAAGGAGAAGAAGCCCGCCCGCGGCCGCAAGACCACGACTAAGGCGAGCACGGCCAAGAAGACGACGGCTAAGAAAGTCACTGCCGCCAAGAAGACGACCGCGAAGAAGTCGACTGCCAAGAAAGCGGCCACCGACAAGTAACAGCGCAGCCGAAACATTGACCAAAACAAAAACGAGCGAGGACCCCGCGATCCTCGCTCGTTTTCTAGGCAGTCATTGGGGACGTTCTTTAATGACTAGTCGTTTGAGAACGTCGCATGCGACTAGTTCACTTCGACGGGTTTGGCTCCGGGATAGCGCTCCTCAAAGTCTAGGCGGTACTTATTGTCATTGGTGCCCGCCACGTTGTCGCGCGACAGCGGCGCCACGATCTCATTCTTGTGGTCCGC
>CABUOA010000048.1 GCA_902493145.1 uncultured Collinsella sp.
TGGGCTGCGGTGCCTCGATCGTCGACCCCAACAAGTGCATCGGCTGCGGCCTGTGCACCACCAAGTGCGCGTTTGACGCCATCCATCTGGATCGCGACCGCCCCGAGTGCTCCACGATGGTCAAATACGAGCAAAAGCTCCCCAGCCTCGGCAAGTACGCTTTGAAGCGTGCGATCAAAATCAAATTTGGGAAGAAATAAAAAACGCAACAAACAAGAGAACGGCGTAGAGAACGGTTGGACAGCGAGCGAGTCCCAGGCGTGGCGAGGTGCCTTGAAAGAGGAGGGCATAGGGCTTTTGCCCATGCCCGACGATTGAAAGGCAGATCGTCCGTCTGGGGCTCGCGCAGCGTCAAGTCGACCGCCGTTCGTTAGAACGGCGGAAGAAAAAGTGCATGAATTAGGAATCGTCTATCACATCATTCGCGATGTCGAGAATGTGGCGCGCGCCAATGGCGTGAGTCGCGTTTCGAGCGTGACGCTGCTCCTGGGCGAGGTCTCGGGCGTCGTTCCCGATCTGCTGCTTGATGCTTGGCGCTGGGCGGCAGATAAAAAGCCTATCACGCAGGGCGCGGAGCTTATTGTGGAGCCTGTCGAGGCCGTGACGCATTGCGAGGCGTGCGGCTGCGACTACGCGACGGTCGAGCACGGCAAGACCTGCCCCCATTGCGGTAGCGGCGAGACCTATCTGCTGCAGGGCCAGGAGGTCATGATCAAGCAGATCGAGACCCCCGACGAGGACCCGACAGACGCTGCCCCCGACGGCCTATCCGATGCCCCCGATGCCGTCGACGCCGCCAACCCCCTCCACATCGCCTAACTTAGTCGTTGGGGACGTTCTTAAACGACTAGTCATTAAAGAACGTCCCTAACGACTACTTTGCTAGAGCATATTTCTTACCATTAGTCAAGCACCATCTGTTTAAACGAAATAGCCTCAACGCGAGCACATTTGTGTCTGTTTAAAACCGGCAATAATGAACAGCGTGCTCAATTCGGTCATGTAAATAGATCAGCTATCAATCCTCAGCAGCAAATCAGCCAAAATACTGGAATGTAATCAGCTTGTAACAAAACAAGACGTTTAAACAAATAATGCTACCTTTTGCAGTTTTTCAAACAATTCTGCTGTATTTGCAGCTATACTCCATAACTGTCGTGTAGGAATTACGTAGACAAAAAGGAGGTTATGTGATGGTAAGTATTGTTCTTGCTAGCCATGGTGACTTGGCGGCTGGAATCAAGCAGACGGGCTCGATGGTCTTTGGCGATCAGCCGTCTGTTGCCGTGGTCTCGCTCGAGCCGAGCATGGGCCCCGACGACTTCCGTGCCAAGGTCGAGGAGGCAATCGCTTCCTTCGAGGACCAGGAGCAGGTGCTCTTCCTCGTTGATCTGTGGGGCGGCACGCCGTTCAACCAGATCAGCGGGCTCATCGAGGGCCACGATTCCTGGGCTATCGTCACCGGTGTCAACCTGCCTATGCTCATCGAGGCATATTCGCAGCGCTTTGACGCAAAGAACACTGCACATGCGATCGCAAAACATCTCGTGACTGAGGCTAAGGCCGGCGTGCGCGTCAAGCCCGAGTCTCTGGAGCCCGAGGAGAAGAAGCCGGCTGCGGCCGCCGCTGCTCCTGCGGGTGCCATTCCTCCGGGAACGGTGATCGGCGACGGGCACATCAAGATCGCCCACGTCCGTATCGACACGCGCCTGCTGCATGGTCAGGTGGCCACCACGTGGACCAAGCAGATCAACCCCAACCGCATCATCGTGGTCTCCGACGGCGTTGCTCACGACGAGCTCCGCAAGACCATGATCGAGCAGGCTGCCCCTCCGGGAGTCCACGCCAACGTCGTGCCTATCAAGAAGATGGCCGAGGTCGTCAAGGACACGCGCTTTGGCGACACCAAGGCGATGCTGCTGTTCGAGAACCCGCAGGATCTGCTCAGGGCCATCGAGGCCGGCGTCGACATCAAGGAAGCCAACATCGGTTCCATGGCCCACTCCAAGGGCAAGGTCGTCGTCACTAACGCTGTCGCCATGGGCGATGACGACGTTAAGACTCTCGAGGCTCTCAAGGCCAAGGGCGTCAAGTTCGAGGTCCGCAAGGTTCCTTCGGATTCCTCCGAGGATCTCGACGCCATGTTGAAGAAAGCTAAGGCCGAACTGGCCGCTCAAGCATAGTAAAGGAGGGTCCGATACATGTCTGCAATCACTATTCTGCTTGTTGCGATTGTCGCGTTGCTTGCCGGTATGGAAGGCATTCTGGATGAGTTCCAGTTCCATCAGCCGCTCGTGGCATGCACGCTTATCGGTCTCGTAACCGGTCACCTTCAGGAGGGCATCCTCCTGGGCGGTTCGCTCCAGATGATGGCCCTTGGCTGGGCTAACGTCGGCGCCGCCGTCGCGCCTGACGCCGCTCTGGCCTCGGTCGCTTCTTCGATCATCATGGTGCTCGCCCTCAACGGTGGCGCCACCGATTCGGCCAAGGCCGTTACCGCCGCCATCGCCGTCGCCGTCCCGCTGTCGGTCGCTGGTCTGTTCCTGACCATGATCTGCCGTACCCTGGCTACCGCTATGGTTCACGCCATGGACGCCTGCGCCGAGAAGGGCGACTTCGCCGGCATCGAGCGTTGGCAGTACGCCGGCATCCTCATGCAGGGTGTTCGTATCGCCATCCCGGCAGTACTTCTGTGCATCATCCCGGCCGAGGCCGTTACCAACGCGCTTAACGCTATGCCCGATTGGCTGTCCGGCGGCATGGCTGTCGGCGGCGGCATGGTCGCTTCCGTCGGTTACGCCATGGTCATCAACATGATGGCCACCAAGGAGACCTGGCCGTTCTTCATCCTCGGCTTTGTCCTTGCTGCCATCCCTCAGCTCACGCTGATCGCCCTTGGCCTCATCGGCATCTCCCTTGCCCTCATCTACCTTGGCCTTAAGGATCTGGCCAAGCAGGGTGGCGGCATGGGCGGTGGCTCCGGTGACCCGCTCGGCGACATTCTGAACGATTACGAGTAGGAGGGGAGTGATACATATGGCAGAGAACAAGATTCAGCTCACCAAGGCTGACCGTAAGAAGGTTTGCTTCCGTCATCAGTTCCTTCAGGGCTCGTGGAACTACGAGCGTATGCAGAACGGCGGCTGGTGCTTCGCAATGATCCCTGCGATCAAGAAGCTCTACACCAGCAAGGATGACCAGATTGCCGCTCTTAAGCGCCACCTGGAGTTCTATAACACCCACCCCTATGTTTCCGCCCCCGTCATTGGCGTTACCCTCGCCCTCGAGGAGGAGCGCGCCAACGGTGCTCCGATTGACGACGTCGCCATTCAGGGCGTCAAGGTCGGTATGATGGGCCCGCTCGCCGGCGTCGGCGACCCCGCCTTCTGGTTCACCCTTCGCCCGATTCTGGGTGCACTGGGCGCTTCCCTGGCCCTGTCCGGCAGCATCGCCGGTCCGCTGCTGTTCTTCTTCGCGTGGAACATCATCCGTTACGCCTTCCTGTGGTACACGCAGGAGTTTGGCTACAAGGTCGGCTCCTCCATCGCCAAGGACCTCTCCGGCGGTCTGATGGGCAAGGTCACCGATGGTGCTTCCATCCTGGGTATGTTCATCATCGGCGCCCTGGTCGAGCGCTGGGTGTCCATCTCCTTCACCCCGGTCGTCTCTAAGGTCACGCAGTCCGCTGGCGCCTATATCGACTGGGCCAACCTGCCCGCCGGTTCTGAGGGCATCAAGCAGGCATTGACGATGTACAGCTCTGTCGGTGCCAACGCACTCGACCCGGTGAAGGTCACCACGCTTCAGGCCAACCTCGATCAGCTCATCCCCGGCCTTGCCGCCGTGTGCCTGACCCTTCTGGTCTGCAAGCTCCTCAAGAAGAAGGTCAGCCCGATCGTCATCATCCTGGCTCTCTTCGCCGTCGGCATCATCGGTCGCGTCTGCGGCTTCATGTAAGCACGCTTCGGCTTAAGACCGAGAGTTGCTAGGCAAGGGCTTTTGAGCCATTGAAACGGACCGCACCCGGTGGGTACACTGGATGCGGTCCGATTGTTTTATTTGGAGGGCGAGGCGCGTATGGCGCAATCTCAGAACAGCACGGTCGATCTGGCAACGCCGGCAACCTGCCTGATGGGGCTTACCAGTCACGGTAACGTGATGGTGGGCAATAAGGCGTTTGAGTACTATAACGAGCGCAATCCCGAGGATTATATCCAAATCCCGTGGGACGAGGTCGACTATATTGCCGCCGAGGTTTTGCGCGGCACCAAGAAGATTACGCGTTTTGCCATCTTTACCAAAGAGAATGGCCACTTTACGTTTTCGACGCGCAATGACAAGGAAACGCTTCGCGCGGTGCGTAAGTACATTGACGAGGACAAGCTCGTTCGTTCGCCCGACTTTATCGATGTGACGGCCAAGGGCGCCAAGAGCATCCCCTCCGTCATCAAGAACCTTTTCCACAAAGGCAACTAGCCATTAAAGAGCGCCCCCCTAAAGTGGGACGCGGTTTCCCATGAGGCTCGATCGGGAAAGTGCATCCCGGTTCGAGTGCCGATTGCGGGATGTAGTTTCCGGAACGGGCCCGTTTGGGAAACCGTGTCCCGTTTCGAGTCGAAATTCTGGGACACAGTTTCCCAGCGAGGTCCCATGGGGAAAGTCTGACCCAGAATTTGCCTGGATAGTGGGACGCACTTTCCGGAGGGCTGTTCCACCGCAACTTCGAAGAGTGGCTACACGCTGCATCACAACGTGTAAATCTGCTACACTAGTACAACATGCCTCCGTAGCTCAGGGGATAGAGCACCGCTCTCCTAAAGCGGGTGTCGACGGTTCGAATCCGCCCGGGGGCACCAGAAGATTATAACGGCGTCGCGAGAGCGGCGCCGTTTCTGGTTTGTGGGAGCTGCCGACGGATTAGGACCGTCGACACCCGCGTCACCAATTTCCCCGCGGGGGGGAGTTTTCGAATCAGCCCGGGGACACCAGAGATTGATCGAGCCCGGTACACCGTCACGGTACCGGGCTCTTCTGGTTCATGTCATGTCAAAAACGAAGCGCCCGCTTGCTGGGGGAGCAAGCGGGCGCCTGTGAGCGAATATGTTTGCGGCGGGAGCCGTAATGGGCGGTGGGGCGGCGACTAGTTGGTCGTACCGGAATCGTCGCCCGTGCTCGTGCCCGAGCCAGAGCCCGAACCCGAGCCAGAAATCGAAACCGTCAGCGTAATCGTGCTGTCGGTGGACTGCTTGCCGGTGGGGGAGACGCCCGTAACGGTGGCATCCTCGTTACCGCTCACGGGATTGCCGTTCTGGTCACAGAAGCCAATGTTATAGAAACCGGCGTTGTTGAGCGCGGTAACGGCGGCGGAAATGCTCTTGCCGTATAGGTTGCCCGGGACGGAGGCCTTGCCGGACTTCTTGGCAATGACGACAGTGATCGTGGCGCCGGGCTTCTGCTTGCCACTGGGGTTCCAGCTAATGACGGTGCCCTCGGTGACGGAGTCGTTCTCCTGGTAGCTGACGTCGACGCCAAAGCCTGCCATATCGAGGGCGTTGCGCGCCTGGGCCTCGGTCATGTCGGTCAGGTCGGGGACGGACGTGGTATCCGGGCCGCTCGAGACCTTGTACGAGATGGTCGTGCCCTTCTCGACTTCCTTACCGGCTTCGGTGCCCTGCTCAAAGACCTGGCCCTCATCGGCCTCGTTGGCCTCCTCGGAGGCGTTGCCCTTCAGGCCAACGCTTGCCAGCGCGGCTTCTGCCTGGTCCTTGGTCAGGCCGACCAGCCGGGGAACCTCGACCTTCTCGGAGGGCTTGGGGCCCTTGGAGATTACCAGGTTCACCTTGGTGCCCTTGGCCTTCTTGGTGTTGCCGTTGGGCGTCTGCTCGGCGACCTTGCCCTCGTCGACATCGTCGTTGTAGCTTTGGTCGATGGTGCCGACCTCGAGGCCGGCTTCCTTGATCTGCTCGACGGCAGTCTGCTGGTCCTTGCCTAGCACATCGGGCACGGTGACCTGCTCGCCGCCAAAGAGTCCTGTGGCAAAGGCCACCACGATACCGATGACGGCAACGGCTGCCACCACGGCGGCGATGATCTTGTTTTTGTTGGATTTGGGCTTTTCGACCTCGTAGGAGCCGGTGGAGCCCGAAACCGAGCTACGGGCGGTATTCTGGCCGCTCACGCCCGAGACGGGACGCACCATGGCGCGCGTCTGATCGGAAAGCTCGCGAGTCTTGGTGGCGCCCAGCTCACCGGGGGCACCGATGATGCGCGTGGGCTCCGAGATGTTGACGGCACGGCCCGACAGGTAGCTGTTGAGCACCTGACGCAGCTCGTCGGCGGTCTGGAAGCGGTTTGCCGGGTCCTTCTCCATGCACTTGAGGATGATGCGCTCAAGGTCGGCGTCGACACCGGAGTTGATCTGGCTCGGCGGAATAGGCAGCTCGTTGACCTGCTTGAGTGCGACCGAGATAGCGTCGTCACCGTCAAAGGGAACGCGGCCGGTGGCGCACTCGTACATCACGACGCCCAGCGAGTAGATATCCGAGGTGGGGCCGAGGTCCTGACCACGGGTCTGCTCGGGGCTGACGTAGTGGGCGGTTCCCAGCACGTTGTTGTCTTGCGTGAGGTGGCTGTTCTTGGCGCGCGCGATGCCAAAGTCCATCACCTTGATGTTGCCGTCTGGCAGTACCATGATGTTCTGCGGCTTAATGTCGCGGTGGATGATCTCGTGCTTGTGGGCGACCGAAAGCGCGGAGCTGATCTGCGAGCCGATCTGGGCGACCTTCTTGGGGTCGAGGGCGCCGTGGCTCTTGATGCCGCTCTTAAGGTCGGTGCCGCGCAGGTACTCCATGACGATGTAATAGGTGTCGCCGTCCTTGCCCCAATCGTAGACGCCCACAATATAGGGGGAGGAGAGACCGGCTGCTGCCTGGGCCTCCTGCTTAAAGCGTGCGGCGAAGGTTGCGTCGCCAGCATACTGCGGCAGCATGATCTTGACGGCTACCGTGCGGTCGAGGACCTGGTCCTGTGCACGGTAGACGGTCGCCATGCCGCCTGTCCCCACCTTATCCTTGAGGAGGTATCTTCCCCCGAGGACCCTCTGTTCCATTCCTGCTCCTAACATAACTATTCGCTCAACGATGTGTGTAGTACCTACGATGTGGCCGCTGGGGCCGTGTGGCGCGTTGCCGCTAACTCTTCGGCCGCGGCGCGCCTCGGGTGTCCGATTCAATCATGGGCATCACGCTCCCTGTGCGGCGAGCGCCGCGGTCAGGACGATGCCGGCAATCTTGGCCGCCGTGACGTCGTGTTTGTCGTAATCCTCCAAGGCCACCGAGATGGCGACCGTGGGTGAATCGTAAGGCGCAAAGCCAACGAACATCGAGTTGACGTTGGTGCCGCCGGTCTCGGCCGAGCCGGTCTTGCCGGCGACCTTGACGCCGGGGACCTGGGCATCGGTGCCAGTACCGGACTGGACGACGGCGAGCATGGCCTGCTTGACCTGGTCGGCCGTGGCGGAGCTGACGGCCTGACCCAGCGAGCGGGACTGCGTGGTCTTGACCACAGTTCCGTCCGGGGCGAGTACCTGGGCTACAAAGTACGGGTCCATGACCACGCCACTGTTAGCGATGGCGGCGGCAATCACGGCGTTTTGCATGACGGTGGTCTGCGGGCCGGGCGTGTGGTCCATGCCGACAGGCTGGCCGGCGCCGGCCCAGGCGGTCTCCCACTCGGTCATGAGCGACGGGTCGGCCATGATGGAGGCTGTGGAGGTCAGGTCCTGGCCGAGCTTTTGGCCGTAGCCAAAGGCGTTGGCAAACTGCACGAGCGTGTTTGCGCCAACTTCGTTTGCCACCTGGCCAAAGACGACGTTGGAGGACACGGCAAAGGCCTGCTGCAGGCTGATGGTGCCGTAGCTCTCGTTGGCATCGTTGGTGACCGGCGCGTTGCCGATGTCCATGGAGCCGGGCGCCTGGTAGGTGCTGGTAAGGCTGGCGGTGCCGGTCTCGAGTGCCGCGGAAAGCGTAACGACCTTAAACGTGGAGCCCGGCGTGTACAGCGCGTCCATGGCGCGATTGTACATAGAGCCGTCCTCGCCGCCGCCCGTCTGCAGTAGGGCGTCGATGTTGGTGTTGTCGTAGGTGGGCGAGCTGGCACATGCGAGCACCGCGCCGGTACGCGGGTCGATGACCACTACAGCGCCCTTAAAGCCCTTGAGTGCCTGCTCGGCCGCCGTCTGGATGCGCGAGTCGATGGTGAGCTTGGCGGTGTTGCCCGGCTGGGTCTGGCCCGCGAGCGACGCGATGGCGTTGTTCCAGCTGGAGTAGTCCTTAGAACCGGTGAGCGTGTCGTTCATGACGCTCTCGATGGCGGTGGTGCCATACTGCTGGCTCACGTAGCCAACCACGTGCGCTGCCAGGTTACCGTTGGGGTAGGAGCGTACGTAGGTGCCGTCCTCCTGCTGCAGCGACTCGGCCAGCGTCACGCCGTCGGACGTGATGATGGAACCGCGCTGGATGTACTTGGAGCGGGCGATGGTGTGGTTGTTGGTCGGCATGTCCTGATAGTCCTTGGCCTTGATGACCTGGACATAGGTGAGGTTGCCGATAAGGATGGCGAATAGCGCCGTAAAGGCGAGCACCGCACGGGTTAGACGGTTGGCGAGCGCAACGCGGCCGAGCACACCGGATTCAGGCGTGTCGAGCAGGCGACGGCGCATGCGCGAGCCGACGGAATGGCTGCCGCTGCCGTAGGAAGACGAGGTGGCAAAGCGCGTGCCCGTCGGGGCGGCGGCAGATGCGACCTGATCATCGGTGATGGCGGCCATAGTGCCAGTGCCGGTAAGCTCGGCCTCGCGTCCGGTCGCTTCGTCACCGGCGCGCAGCAGGAGCGCGACGATGATAAAGCTTGCCAGCAGCGAGGAACCGCCCTGGCTCATAAAGGGTAGGGTGACGCCGGTCAGCGGGATCAGGCGGGTAACGCCGCCCACGATTAAAAAGGCCTGGAAGCTGATGGCGGCCGTAAGGCCCGTGGCGCTAAAGGCGGCGAGGTCGGATTTAGCGCGGGCAGCCGTGGTGAGGCCACGCACGGCAAAGAGCATAAACAGGATGAGCACGGCGCCGCCGCCCAAAAGGCCCATCTCCTCGCCGATGGCCGAGAAGATAAAGTCGGACTCGACGACAGGGATGTTGTTGGCCATGCCGTTGCCGATACCAACACCGACCAGACCGCCATCGGCAAGCGAGAAGAGCGACTGGACGATCTGGTAGCCCTGGCCCTGGGCGTCCTTAAACGGATCGACCCAAACCTGGAAACGCACCTGAACGTGAGACAGGAACTTGTAGGCGCCCACGGCTCCAACGGCTAAGAGCGCAAGGCCGATAACGACATACGAGAATCGTCCCGTGGCAACGTAGAGCATCAGCAAGAAGATGGTGTAGAACAGCACGGCCGAACCCAGATCGCGTTCGAAGACGACGACGAGCAGGCACACACCCCACACGGCAAACAGCGGCAGCAGCAGTCGCAGGCGAGGGATCTTAAAGCCCAGGATCTTGCGGTTGGAGATGGAGAGCAGCTCGCGGTTCTCGGCCAGGTACCCGGCCAGGAACAGCACGATAAAGACCTTGGCGAACTCGCCGGGCTGGATGGTAAAGCCCGCGATGCGAATCCACAGCTTGGAGCCCGAGATCGTGGTGCCGATAAAGATAGGCAGCATCAACAGAATGATGCCGATAATGCCAAAGGTGTACTTGTAGCGCATGACTACGTCGAGGTTCTTAACCAACGCGAGCGTTCCCACCATCAGGGCCACCGAGACAAACAGGATGATGAGCTGTGAGATGGCGAGAGCGGGGGCGAGACGCGTCACGAACGTGATGCCGATGCCCGAAAGCACAAAGACAATGGGCAGGATGGCGGGGTCGGCACCGGGCGCCAAGATGCGCACGGCAATGTGGGCCGCGGCAAAGGCGGCAAAGAGGCCGATCGGTACGGCGAGCGTCTCAAAGGAGATGGCAGCGCCCGCGGTGAGGACGTACATCGCATACAGCAGGATGACGGGGAACGCCGAGGCGATGAGCAAGAGCAGCTCGGTGTTGCGGCGACTCATAAGCGGCACTCCCTTTCTAGTTCTTTTCGGAGGCTTCGGCCTCGGCGGACTGTTCGGCGGTTTTCTCGGAATCTGATTCGGAGGTCGATCCCTGGTCGGTGTTGTCGCGAATCGTTTGCGCGTCGATCACCTGGCGGGTCTGCTCCTCGTCGATCTGGTGGCGGTACTTGGATATCGTGTCCTGCGCATCGTCGACACTTGTTTGCGGAATGCCCGCCTTGAGGCGGTTTTGCGTGTCTTCGGGCAGGTCGGACAGCTTGATACTGGTTTCGCTTTCGAGCCAGTGGAGCTTGAGTCCGAGCGGCTTGCCGGGCAGGCCGCGCCAGACGGCGACATTGCCCTGGTAGGTACCCAGGTAGTACGAGCCGGTGACACCCGTGTAGGCCCAGATGGCAGCCGCCAGCACCAAGACGAGACCTAAGACGACGCCGATGGTGACGTTGCGGCGACGCACGCGTTGCGCCTCGCGCATAACGCCATCGTCAACCAGGTCAACGACTACTACGGTCACGTTGTCGTGGCCGCCGGCGGCAAGCGCCGCGTCCACTAGGTTGTCGACGCAGATTTGCGCGGTTGAGGACTGCGTGGCGATGTTCTCGATATCGCTATCGGGAATCATGCTCGAAAGGCCGTCGGAGCACAGGATCAGGCGGTCGCCTTCCTCGATATGCAGAGTGAAGTGGTCGGCATACATGGCGGGGTCCGAGCCCAGCGCACGGGTGATGACCGAGCGGTTGGGGTGGACGCGAGCCTCGTCTGCCGTAATCTCACCGGCGTCCACGAGCTCCTCCACGTAGGAGTGGTCGCGGGTCACGCGGATGAGCGTGCCCTCGTGGAGCAGGTAGGCGCGAGAGTCACCCACGTGGGCGATGGCGAGCGTGTCGTTTTCGATATAGGCGCAAGTGGCTGTGCAGCCCATGCCGGGCTTGCCCAGGCCGTTCAGGGCCGCCTCGATTACGGCGGCGTTGGCTGCCTCGACGGCTGCGGCCAGGCGTGCTGCGTCGGCGGACTGCGGGGCCGTCTTGGCAATAGTCTCGACGGCAATGGAAGAGGCTACCTCGCCGGCGGCGTGACCGCCCATGCCGTCGCATACGCAAAAGAGCGGCGACTGCACCAGGTAGGAATCCTCATTGTGCGGGCGTACGCAGCCAACGTCAGAGCGGGCGCCCCACATGAGTTGCGTGGTGGTGCCGGCATCATAGGTCGAGTCGGTCTCGATGCGCTCCTCGGTCAGGGGCTCAAAGCTCATGGTCGAGCCGGGGTCTTTGAGCTTGGTCTCAACGGCGGCAACGTCGATCTCGGCTGTGTCACCGGGAGAGACGGTGTCGGTCTCGGCGTTTGATTCGGAATCGCCGGTGTCCGGGGAGCCGGGCTCCTCGGGCGCGCGGGCGGTCGACTCGTCGTCTTGCGGGCTGACGTCTATAGGCTCGGG
>CABUOA010000049.1 GCA_902493145.1 uncultured Collinsella sp.
CAAAGCTGGCAACAATACTTCTCGAACAACGTGAAGCCGCCCCGTAGGGCGGCCGCCCCAAGAGAGGTGATTCCATGAGAATCGATAAGCTAGCAATGACGTCGCGCGAGGCGCTGCAGACCGCCATGAGCACGGCTGCCGACGCGCAGGCCGGCGCGGTGGAGCCGATTCACCTGCTGTCCGCCCTGCTTGGTGCCGGCGAGCGCAATATCTCCGTGATCATCGAGCGCATCGGCGCCGACCCGGCCCAGCTCGCACGCTCCACACAAGAAGCCATCGACCACGCGCCCAAGGTTTCGGGCGAGGGCCAGCAGATGGGCCTTTCCAATGAGCTCATCCGTGTCATCGAGAAGGCCGAGAAGAAGGCCACCAAGATGGGTGACAGCTTTGTGGTGACCGAGCATCTGCTGATGGCGCTTGCCGAGGACAAGGGCGAGGCTGGTCGTGTACTGCGCGACGCCGGCGTCACCAAGGAGCGCATCGAGCAGGTCTACGAGGAGCTGCGTGGCGATGACCGCGTGACGTCTGCCGAGGACAAGACCCAGTTTGAGGCGCTGGAGCAGTACGGTCGCAACATCTGCGATCTGGCCCGCGCCGGCAAGCTCGACCCGGTCATCGGCCGTACCGACGAGATCCGTCGTACTATTCAGGTCCTGTCCCGCCGCACCAAGAACAACCCCGTGCTCATTGGCGAGCCGGGCGTGGGCAAGACGGCCATCGTCGAGGGTATCGCCCAGCGTATCGTGGCCGGCGACGTGCCGAGCACCCTGCGCGACCGCGACCTCATCGAGCTCGACATGAGCGCGCTGGTCGCCGGCGCCAAGTACCGCGGCGAGTTCGAGGACCGCTTGAAGGCCGTGCTCAAGGAAGTACAAAAATCCGAGGGCAAGGTCATCCTGTTCATCGATGAGCTCCACACCATCGTGGGCGCGGGTGCCACCGAGGGCTCCATGGACGCCGGCAATATCCTCAAGCCGGCGCTCGCCCGTGGCGACCTGCACGCGATCGGAGCGACTACGCTCGACGAGTACCGCAAGTACATCGAGAAGGACGCGGCACTCGCCCGTCGTTTCCAGACGGTGATGGTGAGCGAGCCCACCGTCGAGGACACCATCTCCATCCTGCGTGGCCTCAAGGAGAAGTACGAGATCTTCCACGGCGTGCATATCACCGATAGTGCGCTCGTGGCGGCCGCCGACCTCTCCGATCGCTACATTGCCGACCGCTTCCTGCCCGACAAGGCCATCGACTTGGTCGATGAGGCCGCAAGCCGCCTGCGCATGGAGCTCGACAGCATGCCGGTCGAGATCGACGCCACCACGCGTCAGCTCACCCAGCTGCAGATCGAGGAGCAGGCACTCATGAAGGAGACCGACGAGGCCTCCAAGGAGCGTCTGGAGGCCCTGCGCCAAGAGATTGCCGAGGTCCAAGAAAAGCTCAACGTGCAAAAGGCCGGCTGGCTCAACCAGAAGAACGCCATCGACCACGTGCAGGAGCTCAAAGGGCAGCTTGACGAGGCCAAGAGCGAAGAGGAGCGCGCGACGCGCAACGGCGACCTGGGCCGCGCGTCCGAGCTGCGCTACTCCGTGATTCCGGGCCTGCAGCAGCAGATTCAGGATTCCGAGGCTGCACTCGAGGCGCAAAAGCGGCAGGACGGCGAGGGCCTCAACGAGCAGGTGACCTCCGATGAGATCGCCGAGGTCGTGAGCGCCTGGACCGGCGTGCCCGTGTCCAAGATGATGCAGGGCGAGCTCGACAAGCTGAAGGGCTTGGAGGGCGAGCTGCATAAGCGCGTCATCGGCCAGGACGAGGCCGTCTCCGCCGTCGCCGCAGCTGTGCGCCGCAGCCGTGCAGGCCTCTCCGATCCGGACAAGCCCATTGGCAGCTTCTTCTTCCTGGGCCCCACCGGCGTGGGCAAGACCGAGCTCGCCAAGGCACTGGCCGAGTGCCTGTTCGACGACGAGCGCGCGCTCGTGCGTATCGACATGTCCGAGTACATGGAGAAGTTCAGCGTCCAGCGTCTGATCGGTGCGCCCCCGGGATACGTGGGTTACGACGAGGGTGGTCAGCTTACCGAGGCTGTGCGCCGTCGTCCGTACTCCGTGATCTTGCTCGACGAGATGGAGAAGGCTCATCCGGATGTCTTCAACGTGCTGCTGCAGGTGCTCGACGACGGTCGTCTGACCGACGGCCAGGGTCGTCAGGTGTCCTTCAAGAACACGATCATCATCATGACATCTAACGTGGGCTCCAAGGCTATCGCCGAGCTTTCCGGTAAGGACGAGGAGGAGATGCGTCATCAGGTTGACGCGGCCATGGCTCAGACCTTCCGCCCCGAGTTCCTCAACCGTATCGACGATATCGTGGTGTTCCATCCGCTCGGCATGGCACAGATCGAGAAGATCGTCGACATCCAGCTCGCCGACGTCCGCGCGCGTCTGGCCAAGGAGCGCATGACGCTTGCCATCACCCCGGCGGCCAAGCAGATGCTCGCCGTGGGCGGCCTGGACCCGGTCTTTGGTGCCCGTCCGCTCAAGCGTCTCGTGCAGCGCGAGGTCGTGGATGCCATTGCCGCCGCTATTATCGACGGCACGGTGCGCGAGGGCGATCAGGTGACGGTCGATGTCGACAAGGACGGCGGCTTTACCGTCGTGTGCGACAACACGCCGTCTGCTACCTACGAGGTCCCCGACGCCGAGTAGATTTATGGGACATGCCTTAAAATCTGCCAGCCGTCTCTAAACGCCAAGGGCGGCGGATCCAATTGGGTCCGCCGCCCTTTTTCGTGCGACAATCGATGATGTTGAACGGATGCGATGCAAGGAGATGCGCAGATGACAGACAAGAACAAGACGAACACGCCGGCGACCGATGCCGCACCCGCCGCACCCAAGCCTGCACCCAAGCCTGTGCCCAAGCCGCGCGACCCCTACATCCGTGCCGAGAACGAGGATGACGACGGCTACGATCCTTATAGCGATCGTCGCCCCGAGCGCGAGCCCCTCTTCGAAGCCGACCCCTGGCGTTAAGTAGCTCATTTGGGACGGGGCTTTTTTAGCTACTTTGTTTTCGGCTAGAGGCGTTCATGCCTGCCCCCCTCGGCCGCTCGATATCCTCCGGGAGGGGCCACTAATAGAAAACTTGCTTATCCATTAATCAAGATACGCATAATCTTGCTCTCCTGCTAATCAAGAATCGTTATAATCTTGATTAGCAGGAGAGCAAGATTGGAGAATTATGGCATTCAACGACTTGGTGGCTCAAAAAATAAAGGACTTTGAGCAACAGGGGATTCCGCAGGTCTTTGAGCGCGACCTTGATCTGGGCAACCCGCAGGAGCCAAAGCGCGACAACATCGTAAATGTGATTGTGGGGGCCCGCCGTTGTGGAAAGACGTATCGCCTGTATCAGGAGATGCGGCGGCTTCAGAGCCGGGGCGTCGAGCTTGACCGGATGCTTTACTTCAATTTTGAGGATGAGCGCTTGCGCCCGTATGAGCCATCGCTGCTGGCGGACGTGCTCGACACGTTCTATGCGCTGTATCCTGCTGCTCGAACCGAGGGCGCTTACATTTTCTTTGACGAGATCCAGGAAATACCCGAATGGGGTGCGTTTCTGCGACGCGTGGTCGATACGGAGAAGGCGACCGTTTACGTGACGGGATCTTCTTCTAAGATGCTGTCCTCAGAACTTAAGAGCGAGTTCAGGGGCCGTTCTCTTGTGCGAGAGCTTTTTCCGTTGAGTTTTTCGGAATACGTCCGATATAAGACGGGGAGCGTTCCTGAGTCGAACGCACCCTTCTCCTCGAGCGATGCAGCGTTGCTCCGACACCATCTGGTCGGATATCTCGAGCGAGGGGGATTCATCGCGACACTTGAGCAGACGCCCGCAGACGCGATTCAGCTGCTACAGGAATATGCGTCGCGAACGGTCGCCATGGACGTCGTTGAACGTTACGACGTCAAGAACCCCCGTTTGGCCTCGCTGTTTCTGGCGCGGTGCATGGCATCTTCGGGACGAGAGCTGTCAGTGAACAAAGTGTACAACGAGTTCAAGAGCAGACAGATATCCGTCAGTCGAAATACGCTCAGCGACTTACTTGAGTATTACGAGGACGCCTACCTGCTGTTTTCGGTGCCGGAGTTCACGCGTTCGCTTGCAAATAATACGCGGTCTGCGTCTAAGGTCTACGCCGTCGATCCTGCGATGTTCGGAGCGTTCTCCCCCGCATCGGCATTGGATCATGGTCAGAGGCTCGAGACCGCGGTGTTCAATGCGCTCAGAAGAAGGACCCCCGCCGTGCGGCCCGGTTCGGTTTGCCGCCTGCTGATTAAAGATAAGAATAAAAGCCATGAGGTGGACTTTGTGGCTGGGGATGCACTGCTCATGCAGGCTTACGGCCTGATTCAGGTAAGTGTGGATATGACAAGCGAGAAAACGCGCGAGCGCGAAATTGCCGCGCTCGATGCCGCGATGGCCCAGTTTGATCTTGGCGAGTCGGTAATCGTTACCATGGATGAGCAGGCCGATATTCCATGCAAACGCGGCGTGGTACATGCTGTGCCCGCATGGAAGTGGCTCCTTTCCTAATCGTCTATGGATTTGCGAGGCCAGGACTCAGGTGTCATGGTCCGCTAGTCCTGGGCCTTGATGCTCGGCAGGAGAATCTGGGCGAGGTAGTCGGTCTCGAGTTTGGTCGCAGCGTCGGCCTTGCCGTCTTTGCCGACCAGTACGTTCTTGATCTGGCTATAGGTGTAGCGGTTGCCGGTCGTGAGCTCGACAAGCTCAATGGCCGAGTCCATAGGGTAGGTCGACACGGGATTCTGCGTCCGTCCGTTGATGGTCTGGGGCACCACGTACGGATAGACGGGACCGCTGGCGTAGACGGTATAACCGTTGCCTAGGTTGGCCGCACCCAAAACCGTATCGCCCTCATCGGGCGTAAAGCTCTCGCCCTCGCGCACTGCGACGAGCGTCACAATCGGTGTATCGCTGTCGCCGGCAAGATAGATGCATAGCGTGCTGCCATTTTGCCAAGTCTCGACCTTGCCGTACCACTCGACGGGGATATCGAGCTGGTAGAGGTCGGTTGCCTTGTGGCGGGCGTCGGCATTACGGGCCGCCTGTGCCTTTTGCGCGCTCACGGCATTGACGGCGGCGTCGCGCCGCGCGGTTGCCGCCTGCTGGAGCACCTTGGCGGTGGCGGCGGAGCTCGCGCCTCCCTCCTCGGCATATTTGGCGGCGGCATCGATCTGGTCGTCAGTCACCGTGTCGGCCGAAGGCACCTTGAGCTTAAAGGCGGCCTGGCTGCTTAGGTCCTGTCCGTCGCTCTTGATCGTGACCTGCGCCTTGGTGGTCGGGACGGTATAGATGGTGCCGTCGGACGCGATGGGGGAGGCAGCGATGGAGAGCGTGTAATCGCCGGGCAGCAGTTTGATGCCGCGGCCGTGCTCGTCAACGTAGAGCGTTTCGCTCACAGAAGAGCCGTCGGAGTCCTGGCCACTCACCTGCACGGGGATCTTTGAGCCGGTGGAGCAGTCGAGTCCCGCGGCATGCACGCCAATCTGCACCGACATCATCGTGTGCGCACTGGCGGCGACAGCGGCAGCCTGCTCTTGCTGATATCCGTTCCAGGCAGCATAGCCTGCGCCGCCGGCGACGAGCGCGACGGCCACAACGCCGGCAACCATCAGGTTGCGGCGCTTGGGCGGCATCTTACGATGACGAGCCTCGGCTTCGCGTGCCGAAGGAACGGACGGTAGGGGAATATCGCCCATGGCGATGGTCTCGTCCACGGCTGGTGCGGAACCCAGGCCAGGAAGCTCGCGGGTCAGCGAATCTTCGGCCGGCAAGTTGTCGAGCAAGATGGTTTCCTCGCTCGTGTCGGATTCGGGCTGGTTGCCGGCCTCGCTTTCGGTGTCTTCGTGACCTGCCTCGTCTTCGGTGGGCGCGGCGCCATCGTCTTTTGCATCCTGATCATCGGACTGCGCCTCGGCTTCAGGCTCATCCTGCACGTCAGCGCCCGAATCGTCAAACGCAATCTCATCGAGTGAAATCCGGTCTAAGCTCTCCAAGGCCTCAGCGCAAGCTTCTGCATCTTGGGCCGCATCCTCTTGGCCCATCGTTTCATCTTTCATACATCCCCCAAGCTCAATATCGGGACAACAATGTACCCAAAAACAGGGTCATATAGAGCTGTCAGGCAATTGGAAATCTGATTTTATCTGTGCGAGAGGTTTTGAATATGTGCGTGGATGCGCGCAACAGCAAAAAGCCCCCGGAAAGCGGACAAATCGCTTTCCGGGGGTATGCAATACGTTGCATTGCGCGGAGTCGGCCAGGCGACTTCACATTCAAGCGGTATGTGCACCGGGCACGTTACTCGGCGTGCGCGTAATCAACCTTGGCGCGGCGAGCGGTAGCCTTCTCCCAATCGCTGGTGCCCTCAAAGACATCCTGCTTGTAGGGATTGCGGCCGAGCTTCTTGGCGCGGTAGGCGATGTAGATGATCGCGACGACGTTGGCGACCAGTGCGGCGATCGAGACCGCGGTAGCGGCGCCGGGGTCGAGCGTGGAGTGGGTCACAAAGATGGACTCCTCCTGGAAGTACGGGAATACCTGAGCAAACATGCACCAAATAGCCAGCGTAAAGGCGCGGTTCTGGATCCAGCCGCCCTTGTTCCAGATAAAGGCGGCGACGGTGGGCGCCAGCAGCAGCGCAAAGCCGCAGAACCAGGAGTGGGTGGGCAGGCAGTTGTAGGTGTAGCAGAAGTTCCAGATGTCGTAGGCGATGATGTAGACCCAGGTCATGTCGGGCCACAGCATGTCAGTCTGATCCTCGGAGGCGTAGACGCTCCACCAACCGGTCATGCAGAAGATGTTGATGATGCCCGCGATGCCGTTGAACACGTTGTTCCAGCCGGCCAGCTGCGTAGCACCTTCGGAGGTGACCCAAGTGGACTGGCCCAGGACAAAGAAGTGATAGGCGCTCTCAAAGTCGGACACGACGGCGATCATGATGTTGATGGCGACGATCACAAACGGCCACGCGCGGAACCAGTGTGCCTTGCCGATCTTGCCCCACTGATACTTAATGGCGATGAAGCCCCAGCAACCGGCCAACGCCGCGTAGACCTTGGCGTAGTGGAACCAGCTGTTCTGGTACACATGGGTGGGGTTGGTGAGCGCCCACTCGGCGCCCTGCGAAACGCCGATGGCGATAGCGACGCAGTAGATGGTCATGGCCAGCGGAGCCACGCCAAAGATGATTGCCGCGCCCAGCTTGGTGCGGCGGCCGACCTCGTTGAGCACGATCAGGCCAATAAAGACCATGGCCCAGCCGACCCAGTGGATAAGGGTATTGCTACCCCAAACATCGAACAGCATGCTGCTCTCCTTTCACACGCCCGCGGCCCCTCTTCCGTCGCGGGCAGTTTGGCCAAATGTCGTCAGTTCTGGGGCTTGCGCTCCGGATACTTGGCGGTATAGCCCTCGATATGGAGTGTCGAGGCGATGATTTCCTTGACCGTCTCGTCGGGCACATCGGGGTGCGTGCGGATATACATCAACAACCCCATGATGAGGGTGTAGAAGGTTTCGTAGACATGGTCGATGCGCAGGTCATGATGGGCGACAAAGTCCACCACGGTGGTGTCGCAAATGTATTGCGCCACGCGCTGGACCACGTTGTGCAGAAAGCCGCCGTAGAGCGCGCCGCTGCTTGAGGTAAGCGTGCTCGGCAACTCGTGGCCGCTCACGACCAGGCGCTTAAAGAGCGGAGCGACGGTGTCGAGTGCGCCTTCGATGTCACCAACCGTGCGGCTGGCGTTCCACTGCTCGAGCTCGGCGATAAAGCCGTCGATCGCCTCGTCCATAACGGCGGTGACGGCGGCGTCCATATCGGCAAAGTAGTGGTAGAACAGCGAGCGCGTGCAGCCAGCCCGCTTGGTCACGGCCGATACCGATAGGTGGGACACGCCCAGCTCGGAACTCACGGTGCGCACGGCGGCGAGGATCTCGCGACGGCGCTCGTCGCCCGTCAGGCGCTTTGCCGCGCTATCGGACGCGGGGATGGCATCGACCACAGAGGTATCTGCTGTGTTGCTGCCCATGTTTTGCCGCCTTTCATCCTCTTTTGCCTGACCGTTCGCCTAACAGTCTTGAATATTGTTGACGGTTCGTCAATACTATTTTTGACACAATGTCAACAATAACGGGTGAACGGCATGGGGGTATGTCGAGCCCGTAAAAAGAGGGGCGCTGCGTGCGTGCCAGGCTGCGGCAAGAGAAGGGACGACTATGATTCTCAACGGACCGGGGATTAGCTACACCGAGCCCGATATCGGTGCGGAGTTTGTGCCGCCGCTGCCGGAGCATCCGCGCGAGGCCATCGTCAAACTGTGCGAGCACTGCACCAACCGCCTGCTGCATCGCGACGAGCTGCTGGGCTACGAGTACTGGTCGTTTGCCGAGGCCACGACTGACGAGCAGGCCGAGGTACTCTGCAAGATGAAGATGCGCCGTCCCTACACGCTGCCCGAGATGGTCAAGCTCACCGGCATGCCCGAGGCCCAGATCGAGAAGATGCTCGACGATATGAGCTACACGGGCCTGCTCGAGTACAACTGGGAAAATCCCGAGCGCGCCAAGCAATGGGTGCTGCCCATGCTGGTGCCGGGTTCTGCCGAGTTCCTCAACATGCGCGTGAGCCAGCTCGAGGAGCATCCGGTCTATGCTAAGTTCTTTGAGCAGGCGTCTAAGGGACCGCTGTCCAAGGCCACGCCGATGGTGCCGCCCGGCGGCGCTGGCATCGGCATGCACGTCATTCCGGTCGAGAAGGCTATCGATGCTTCGAGCACCTCGGTGCCGATCGAGCATATCGAGCATTGGCTAGACAAATACGAGGGTAAGTATGCCGCCAGCACCTGCAGCTGCCGTGCGAGCCGTCGCGTGATGGGCGAGGGCTGCGCCGACGACCCCGCCGACTGGTGCATTGCCGTGGGCGATATGGCCGACTACGTGGTTGAGACCGATCGTGGCCATTACGTGACCCGCGACGAGGTTTACGACATCTTGCGCCAGGCCGAGGACAACGGCTTTGTGCACCAGATCACCAACATCGACGGCGAGAACAAAATCTTCGCCATCTGCAACTGCAACGTCAACGTGTGCTACGCCCTGCGCACTTCGCAGCTGTTCAACACGCCCAACCTGTCGCGCTCGGCCTACGTCGCCAAGGTCGAGAAGGACAAGTGCGTGGCCTGCGGTCGCTGCGTTGAGGTGTGTCCGGCCGGCGCCGCCAAACTGGGCCAGAAGCTCTGTAGCAAAAAGGCTGGCGGACAGGTGCCCGAGTATCCGCGCCAGGAGCTGCCCGATGCCACCAAGTGGGACCACACCAAGTGGTCGCCCAACTACCGCAACGACAACCGTATCGAGACGCATGAGTCCGGCACCGCTCCCTGCAAGACGGCCTGCCCCGCGCACGTTGCCGTTCAGGGCTATTTGAAGCTCGCGGCGCAGGGCCGCTATGACGAGGCGTTGGCGCTCATCAAGCGCGAGAACCCGTTGCCCGCTATCTGCGGCCGTGTGTGCAACCGCCGCTGTGAGGATGCCTGCACCCGCGGTCGCGTGGACGAGGCCGTGGCCATCGACGAGGTCAAGAAGTTTATCGCCCAGCGCGATCTGGATGCCGCGACTCGCTATGTCCCACCTGTGGTGACCCCGACGCGTGCCGGCGGCTTCGACCAGAAGATCGCCATCATCGGCGCCGGTCCGGCCGGTCTGTCCTGCGCCTTCTATCTGGCCGAGAAGGGCTACAAGCCCGTCGTGTTCGAGAAAAACGAGCGCCCGGGCGGCATGCTCACCTACGGCATTCCCAGCTTTAAGCTGCAGAAGGACGTTATCGAGGCCGAGGTCGAGGTCATTCGCCTGATGGGCGCCGAGTTCCGCTATGGCGTGGAGGTCGGTCGCGATGTGACGCTCGACGAGCTTCGCGCGCAGGGCTTTAAAGCCTTTTACGTGGCCATTGGCTGCCAGGGTGGCCGCCTTGCCGGTATTCCGGGCGAGGATGCCGAGGACGTGACCGTGGCCGTCGACTTTTTGCGCGAGGTCAACAGCGGCAAGATCGACGCGCTGCCCGGGCGCACCATCGTGGTGGGCGGCGGCAACGTGGCCATCGATGTCGCGCGCAACGCCTGCCGTCTGGGTTCCGAGCACGTTGAGATGTTCTGCCTGGAGAGCGAGGTCAAGATGCCTGCCAGCGAGGAGGAGCGTCGCGAGGCCATTGAGGACGGCGCGCACATTAGCTGCGGCTGGGGCCCCAAGGAGATTCACCTGGACGAGGCCGGTCGTGTGTGCGGTATCACCTTTAAGCGCTGCACGCGTGTCTTTGACGACGAGGGCCGTTTTGCGCCCGAGTATGACGAGAACGACTTGCGCCGTGTCGATGCCGACCGTGTCGTCATGTCGATTGGCCAGTCCATTGTGTGGGGCGACCTGCTGGCTGGCTCCAAGGTGGAGCTCGGCCGCAGCCAGGGTGCCCTTGCCGATCCGCAGACGTACCAGACCGCCGAGCCCGACATCTTTGTGGGCGGCGACGTCTACACCGGTCCCAGCTTTGCTATCGACGCCATCGCCGCCGGTCACGAGGCCGCCGTGTCCATCCATCGCTTTGTGCAGCCGGGCTCCACGCTCACCATCGGCCGCAACCAGCGCCGCTACACCGCGCTTGACCGCGACGATGTTGTGATTGAGAGCTATGACAACGCAAGCCGCGAGGTGGCACGTGTCGACCGCGAGCGCGAGAAGGCTGCGCCCTTTAGCGAGTACGTCGAGACCTTTACCGAGGAGCAGGTGCGCGCCGAGACCGCTCGCTGCTTGGGCTGCGGTGCCTCGATCGTCGACCCCAACAAGTGCATCGGCTGCGGCCTGTG
>CABUOA010000050.1 GCA_902493145.1 uncultured Collinsella sp.
TCAAAAACTTCTCGGGCTACACCGCCGAGATCATCCAACACGAAATCGACCACTGTTGCGGAATCGTTATTTAGTTCCGCCGATTCAAGAAAGCTCCCTGCAGCAAAACAACTGCAGGGAGCTTTTCATAGTGCGGAACTTCTATCCCACTAGCTCTGGCGGTAATGATCGAAGAAGTCGGCGAGATCTTCGAGGGACTCTTTGAGCACTTCCATGCGCGGCAGGTACACGATACGGAAGTGGTCGGGCTCAGCCCAGTTGAAGCCGCCGCCGCGCGTGATCAGAATCTTCTTCTCGTGCAGCAGGTCAAGGGCGAACTGCTCGTCATCGGTAATGTTGAACTTCTTCACATCCATCTTGGGGAAGATGTAGAACGCCGCACGCGGCTTAACCACCGAGATGCCGTCAATCTTGTTGAGCGCCTCATACACAAAGTTGCGCTGCTCGTAGACACGGCCGCCGGGGCGGATGTAGTCGTTGACGGACTGATGGCCACCGAGCGCCGTCTGAACGATCGACTGAGCCGGCACGTTGGAGCACAGGCGCATGTTGGAGAGCATGTTGATGCCCATGATGAAGTCGCTCATGCAGCGCTGGTTGCCCGAAAGCACCATCCAGCCAATACGATAGCCCGCGATCATGTGCGACTTGGACAGACCGCTAAAGGTGACGCAGGGCAGATCGGGAGCGAGCGAGGCAATCGAGACGTGCTCGTAGCCGTCCATGCACAGGCGGTCGTAGATCTCATCAGCAAAGATCATCAGCTGATGCCTGCGTGCAACCTCGACGATGCCCTCGAGCACCTCGCGCGGATAGACGGAACCCGTGGGGTTGTTGGGGTTGATGATGACGAGGGCTTTGGTCGCGCTCGTGATCTTGGACTCCATATCCTCCAGGTCGGGATACCAATCCGCCTGCTCATCGCACAGATAGTGCACGGGATGACCGCCGGCAAGGGTTGCGCACGCCGTCCAGAGCGGATAGTCGGGGCTGGGGATCAGAATCTCGTCGCCATTGTCGAGCAGCGCGTTCATCGAAAGCTGAATGAGCTCGGACACGCCGTTGCCCGTGTAGATATGCTCCATCTGAACGTTGGGCAAGCCCTTGATCTGCGAATACTGCATGATCGCCTTGCGCGCGGAGAACAGGCCACGCGAGTTGGAATAGCCTTCGCAGTCGGGCAGCTGCTGGCGCATGTCCTTGATGACCTCGTCGGGCGTGCGGAAACCGAAGGGCGCCGGGTTGCCGATATTGAGCTTGAGGATGCGCTCGCCCTCGTCCTCCATACGGGCGGCCTCGTCGACGACGGGACCGCGCACGTCATACAGGACGTTATCGAGCTTGGTGGATTTAGAAAAAGTACGCATGGTGGTGCTCCTTGCAATTTGAGCTGAGGGATGGGGTTCGGGCTTGGAATCGTTGCGGGGTGATGATGCCTCGCCTTGATCGGCGTCGCCGGCAAGCAGCCAAGTAACATCGACCTCCAAAATACGGGCGAGCAGCTCAGCCACATCGCGCCGCGGAATCGTCTTGCCGCTCACATATTGGCTCATCTGACTCTTGCCGAGTTTTTTGCCGAGCATCTCCGATGCGCGGATCACGTCCGACTGGCGAACGTCGCGATCGGACATAGCCTGTCGCAGACGATCGCTAAACGTCTCTTGGGCCACTAGAACCTCCTTGCTGGCAAAGTTCAATTTATACAACACGAATTGAACCTGAGTTCAATTTAGGCAGCAGTATAACGCCGTGCTATTTCGAAAAGTTCAATTTCAAAAATAAAATGAGCAAGACCTCGAGATTTATCCCAAGGCGATAACGACGTGCACGCATTTAGAGGTATTCGAGGAAACGAGCGGCGGCAAGCGAAACATCGGCCGTTCGATATATGGCGTTGATCTGCCGATGGGGATGCCCTTCGAGCGGACGCACAGCAACATCGAACTGGCAGCGACGCAAGATGAGCGCGGGAAGAATGCTCACGCCCAGGCCATCCTCGACCATAGCCATAATCGCATAGTCATCCCAAGTCGACAGTTTTGAGCGCACCGCCAGCCCCGCCCGACGGAATAGCGGCGTAATCTCATCATCGGTACCCCGTTCCAGCAGAATAAACTGCTCTCTTGCCAAATCGGTAAGAGAGACGAACTCCGCCGTGGCAAGCAACGAATCTGTCGGCACCACCGCCATCAGCTCATCACACACTAAAGACCGTGATGCCATGCCGTTTTCTCGGGGCTCACGCGGGATAAAGCCCAGGTCGCAGCGCCCCTCCGCCACCCATTGTTCAATCTCTGAGTAATCGCCCATCAGCAACTCGTAATCGACGTCCGGGTGATCGGCGCGAAAGCGCGCAATCACTGGCGGCAGCACGTGGGTCGCCACACTCGAAAACGTACCGATGCAGATTTTGCCGCGCATGAGCCCGCGCATCTCATCCACCCGTCGCTGCAAGCGAGTGAATTCCTCACAGAGCGCCTCGACAGCCGGCATGACCTGCCGCCCGTCGGCAGAAAGCACTACGCCCTCGCGACTGCGGTCGAGCACCTTAAAGCCCCAATCGGCCTCAAGATCGGCCACCATACGGCTCACGCCCGACTGCGAATAGCTCAGCCGCTCGGCAGCACGCGTAAAGCTTCCGGCGCGCACCGTCTCCAGCAGCACCTGCATCTTTTGAATATTCGTTTCCACGAGGCGCCTCCACCTATGCATGAGTTTTTGTCATGTTAACTATGCATTATATTCGCTTTTCTTCTAAAGCCAGTTCACCCATAGTGAACTTGTTCGGATATAGAGGGGACGGAAGCGCATGAACAACGGATTGTTTACGTACTTAGCAGCATTGCTATTGTTTGGCTTCAACGGCATCATCGCCGCCGCCATCGCACTGCCGAGCTCCGATATCGTGCTACTGCGCACGTTTTTGGGCGCCCTCTCGCTTGTCACTATCCTTGCCATCACCCAACGCCATAAACTGCAGGCGCCATCTCGTCCCCGCGAAGCCGCAGCACTCCTTCTCTCGGGAGCCGCGCTGGGCGCCAGCTGGATTTTTCTGTTCCGCGCCTACCAGACGATCGGCGTCGGCGTATCCTCGCTGCTGTACTACTGTGGCCCCATCATTGTCATGGCGCTCTCCCCACTCATCTTTGGTGAAAAACTGACCGGCGGCAAAATCGCCGGGTTTATCGCCGTCGCCTGCGGTGCTTTTCTCATTGCAGCACAAGGTCTAGGCGGCAATATGCCCATTGCGGGTATCGTCTGCGGTATCGCCTCGGCATTTTGCTATGCGCTGATGGTCATCGCTAGCAAGGGTGCGCCGCACATCGAAGGTCTCGAGAACTCCGCGCTCCAGGTGAGCGCCGCTTTTGTGACCGCGCTGGTCCTCACGCTCATCACGCAGGGCGCTCCCTCATTCCTGTCCGCCGGTGTCGCCGCCAGCATTGATTGGCACGCCGTCGTCATGCTCGGCGTCGTCAACACCGGACTCGGTTGTCTGCTCTACTTTAGTGCCGTCGCCAAACTGCCCGTGCAGACCGTCGCGGTCGTCGGCTACCTCGAGCCGCTTTCGGCCGTCGTGTTCTCGGCCGTCCTTTTGGGCGAAGCCATAACACCGGTCCGCCTGATGGGCGCCGCACTTATCATCGGCGGTGCGCTCTTTTGCGAACTCGCCGGCAAACGCGCAAGCGCCAAGGCTGGCATAGCCCAGACAGCACGTGCTTAAAAGCCCCTGTTTCGAAATGCTACCCACGTACATAAATAATCCCCAGCTGGGGATTATTGTCTAAAATAACCTGATGTGCCAAACTGCTCTTGTATGTATAAAGACGGCATAAAGGTTATCTGTCCTAGACAGATAACCGGATGTCTAAGGGAGTCCACGTGGCACACAACAAACTGGAGGCAAGCCCCCAAGACCAGCGTGGTCAAGGCGGGCACGGAGCCATTCCCCTCTCCGCTGGCATGCTGCTCGTAACGCTCGGCGTCGTCTATGGCGACATCGGCACGAGCCCCATGTACACCATGAAATCAATCGTCGCCAACAACGGCGGCATCGGTACCGTCAGCGAGGACATGATCCTGGGCGCGCTTTCGCTCGTCATCTGGACCATGACACTCGTGACCACGGTCAAGTACGTGGTAATCGCCATGAAGGCCGACAACCACAACGAAGGCGGCATCTTCGCCCTGTTTAGCCTGGTGCGCAAGGTGGCACCGTGGCTGATTCTCCCCGCCATGATCGGCGGTGCGGCGCTGCTCGCCGACGGCATCCTCACCCCCGCTGTCACGGTTACCACGGCCATCGAGGGTCTGCGCACCATCGAATGGGGCCATGCGCTGCTGGGTGACGGCCAGACCAATGTGATCATCATCACCATCATCATTATCTGTGGTCTGTTTGCCATGCAGCGCGCCGGCACCTCGTCAATCGGCAAGCTGTTCGGCCCGCTTATGACGCTATGGTTCCTGTTCCTGGCGGGCACCGGCCTGTTCAACATGCTCGGCAACCTGTCCATCCTACGCGCGCTCAACCCCATCCGCGGCATCATGTTCCTGTTCTCGCCCATCAACCACTCGGGCATCATGGTGCTCGGCTTCGTCTTCCTGTCGACGACCGGCGCCGAGGCGCTCTATTCGGACATGGGTCACGTGGGCAAGGCTAACATTTACGCATCCTGGCCGTTCGTAAAGGCGGCCCTCATCCTTAACTATCTGGGTCAGGGCGCTTGGCTGCTCGCCAACAACTCCAATCCCCAGATGCTCGCGATGGACATCGTCAACCCGTTCTACATGATGCTTCCCGAGCCCCTGCGCCCCTTTGCCATCGTGCTATCGGCCGTAGCGGCCATCATCGCCTCGCAGGCGCTTATCACCGGCTCGTTCTCGCTGGTATCCGAGGCCACGCGTCTCAACCTTATGCCGCATCTGCGCATCCACTACCCCAGCGACACCAAGGGTCAACTCTATATTCCGCTCGTCAACAACATCATGTGGGTCGGCTGTATCTTCATCGTGCTGCTGTTCCAAAACTCCGAGCGCATGGAGAGCGCCTACGGCCTCGCCATCACCGTGACTATGCTCATGACCACGACGCTTTTGACGAGCTACATCGCCGGCGTCCTCAAGCACAGGCTGGGCGCCTGCGTCTTTGCCCTGCTTTTTGGCGCCATCGAGCTCTGCTTCTTTGCCTCGTGCCTCACCATGTTCTTTGACGGCGGCTATGTGATGATCTTCCTGGCCTCGCTGCTGTTTGGCCTTATGTACGTGTGGCGCCGCGGCACCGCCATCGAGCGCACGCAGACGATCCTGCTGCCCGTCTCCAAGTACATCGATCAGCTCAACCGCCTGCGCAACGACGAGACCTACCCCGTGCTCGCCGACAATCTGGTGTTCCTCACCAACAGCCCCGACCCGCTCACGCTCGACCGCGACGTGCTCTATTCCATCCTGGACAAGCACCCCAAGCGCGCCAAGGCATATTGGTTCATCAACGTGCACGTTACCGACGAGCCCTATACGCACGAGTATTCCGTCGAGACCTTTGGCACGGACTTTTTGTTCCGCGTGCGCCTGGACCTGGGCTTTAAGGTCAACCAGCGCATCAACGCCTATCTGCGTCAGATCGTTGGCGACTTGATGACATCGGGTGAGCTGCCACCGCAGCATCACACCTACTCCATCTACGAGACACGCGGCAACGTGGGCGACTTCCGTTTTTGCATGCTGCGCAAGATGCTTGCCCCCGAAACGGACATCAACCGCAACGACCACCGCGTGATGGCCATCAAGTACGCCGTCCGCCGCGCCTGCGGAAGCCCGGCACGCTGGTACGGTCTTGAGAACTCGGCGATCATCATCGAGTACGTGCCTCTCTTTGCCCGCATGCGTCCGGCGGTCAAACTCGTACGCACCCATGTGCCGCTCGAGGTCCAGATCGAAGAAGCCGAGGAAATGGAAGTCGATATCTTCTCGGACGACCTGGTCAACGGCAACGAGGCCGGTAGGGACATGAACGTCGATCCCACCGAATTGCTCGAGAGCGTCGCCGATACGCCCGAACAGCAACTGCTCGACGGCCTCGAGAGCGCCCAGCTCAACGACGCCAACTTCTAGCGACGTCGCGCATCAACGACAGCGCCCCTGCACCTCACAGGAGATGCAGGGGCGCTTTGCATTTCAGTAAAGCCCTCGGCTACGAACGACGCGGCTCGGGAACCACAAGCCTATCGGGGCTCGCGCCCTCGGCATCCATCAGGCTCACGTAGCGAATCGACGGATCCTCATACATCGCGTAGTAATAATTGCCTGTGCGCGCGCTAAAGCATCCGGTATAGATAGTCTTCTCGAACTTGCCATCGCCCATCCTGGACGCCCCCTCAATCATCACCACGCCCTCGAGTGAACGGAACATGCGGACGACGTTTTCGGTCTCGCTGTCTTTTTGCGGGTAATTGGCGTTGAGGTACGCTGCCTTTACAAAACGGCTCGGCGAATAGCAGTCGCCGGGAATGCCGCGCATGCCGGCACCGGCTCCATAGGGCTTAAGCTCGGCGCCACGCCACGTCGCCGTCTGCGGAAAATCGCTTGTGGCGGTGATATAAGTGCGTAGGTTTTCCATATGCCACGGGAAGGTGGGCTGATTGGCAAGGGTGTCGACCGGATCGTCGTATACATGCAGGCCGTCAGCCATCATCTCGACCACGATGCTACGCTGGCTGTCGCCGATAATCCAATGGAGCAGCGACACGCCCAGCCCCTCTCCGGCAGATTTGGCGACAATCACCGTGTCGCGCAGCGCGGCCTCGACCTCATCGACCGTCGAGAACGTCGCTGCCACCCACAGGGGAAACTCATAGGCCGCGATATTGGTCTTGCCGTCGACAGGGTCCTCGGCATACTCGGCATAACCCGGGAAATTGAGACCCGCCACGGCGAGGCCCGCATCGTTGCCGCAGTCGAAGAACATAGGGTAGTTCTTGTAATCGATGCACATACCGATCACCGCGTGTGCCGCTGTCGTGTCGTCGATAAACGAATACGGAATGTGAAACCCGCGCGGCATCACGCGAACCTGTTGGCCGTAGTCAAAGCTCCAGTCGAGGTTGCGGCCCAGATACATGTGGCCAGAATTATCGGTAAATCGAATGCTCGTGCACATAGCGCCTCCTAGCTTTACGTTCTTGCTAAGCTCATTGTCACCAAACAAAAAGGCGCTAAACACAAAAGCCCGGACATGACAAGAATGTCACGCCCGGGCCAAAAACGACGAAGTGCGGTGCCGTAGTCACCCTAGACAAGTTTACCTTGGCAGTGATCGATCATATGCTGGATCATTTGTGCCTCAAAGCCCGCGTAGTCGCGGCGGCACTCCTTCATCTTGCCGTCGACGATCTGGTCAAAGGCAACCTTGCACTTGATGTAGCGCGTGGACTTGGTGACCTCCTCGTGCGTCAGGCAGCTCTCCTCCATCTTGCTGGCGCCCAGGCCAAACACCAGACGGGGGTTGTAGAGCACGTGGGGCTCGCCGGCATCGTCCAGGTAGACGCAGACCTTCTTGGTAACGCCAATCTGATTGGCGGCCAAGCAGCCGGCATCATCGAGCGACTTGATGGTATCAATCAGATCCTGAGCGACCGATTCGTCCTCGACAGTCGCAACCTCGCAACGCTGAGACAGGATAGCCTCGTCGCGGCAGAGCTCTTTAATCATACGTTCCTCCATAGGGGTCGTTGTAACCGCTTAAGTATACGGTACCTACACAATTTCATGCGAAAGATACCGCCCGTCCGTTACAAACCGCCGAACATCAACATGTGAGGAACACCAACTTCACAAAGACGATATAGTAAGTGAGTTCGTGTCAATCGGCCTAAACTCGGGGCCGAACAAGGAAAGGGTATGCATGGACGAACTTTTTCACGTCAGTGAGCGCAAGTCCACAATCGGGACCGAACTTCGCGCTGGACTGACAACATTCCTGGCGATGGCCTACATCATCGCCGTCAACCCCGCAGTGCTCTCGGGCGCTGGCATCGATGCGGGAGCGCTCGCCTGCGCCACCTGCCTGGGCGCCGGCATCATGACCATCTGCATGGGCATCTTCGCCAACCGCCCGCTCGCCTGTGCGTCGGGTCTGGGCATCAACGCCATGATTGCGGGCATCGCCACCACCATGTGCGGCGGCGACTGGCACGTGGCCATGAGCGTTATCTTCCTCGAGGGCGTCGTCATCTTGCTGCTCGTCCTTTGCGGCCTGCGCGAGGCCATCATGGACGCCATCCCCGTGGTCCTGCGCCACGCCATCTCGGTGGGTCTGGGCCTGTTTATCGCCATGATCGGCCTGTGCGACGCCGGCATCATCACCGCTGGCGCCGGTACGCTCGTCGGCCTGGGCGACATCGCCTCCCCCACCTTTATCGTCGGCATCATCTCCATCGTCGTGACGGTTGCCCTGGCTTCCCGCAACGTGCCGGGCTCGCTGCTCATCGGCATCATCGTCGCCGTTATCGCCGGAATCCCGCTGGGCGTCACCCATGCGCCCGAGGGCCTCATCGCACCGCTCGACTTCTCGACCTTCGGCGCCCCGTTTGCCAGCACTGCCGACGGCAACCTTGCCATCGTGAAGGTCCTGACCGACCCGATGCTGCTCGTCGTTGCCTTCTCGCTGCTCATGAGCGACTTCTTCGACACCATGGGCACCGCGATGGCCGTCGCCAAGCAGGGCGAGTTCTTGACCGAGGACGGCAATGTCGAGGACATCCGTCCCATCCTGGTCGTCGACTCCGTGGCCGCTGCTGCCGGTGGCTTTATGGGCGTCTCCTCCATCACTACCTTCGTCGAGTCCACCTCTGGCGCTGCCGACGGTGGTCGCACGGGCCTCACCTCCGTCACCACCGGCGTGCTGTTCATTCTCGCCGCGTTCTTCTCCCCCATCGTCACCATCGTTTCCAGTGCCGCCACCTGCGGTGCTCTGGTCTACGTCGGCTACCTCATGATGAGCGAGGCCTCCGAGATCGACTGGTCCGACGTGTCGCAGGGCTTCCCGGCGTTCATGATTGTCGCCGGCGTGCCCTTCACCTACTCCATCTCCGCCGGCATTGGCCTGGGCTTTATCGCCTACGTGATCGTCGCGCTCTTTAAGGGCGAGGCCTCCAAGATCAAGCCGCTCATGTGGATCGCAGCCCTTGCCTTCCTCGTCTACTTCTTCGTAGCGTAACAGCATAGTCTGCTAAAGCAAAACAACAAGGCGCGGAGTCGCATCGAGCGGCTCCGCGCTTTTCTTTTAAAGCCAGGCAACGCACGGACGCGCGATGTATTGCTTCCCGAGTTTTGGACATTTTGCCCTCCAAACGGCACTACCGCCGGCTACATCCTGCAGATATGCTGGGCGTAATCGCATAGGCTCTATGAGGATGGGAGTAGCCATGGCCGCCTTGTTCACGACCCCCAAGCGCAATGACAAAACCTCTGGAGCCCATTTTGTCGAGCCCGACGTTCGCCGTCGCATAGGACTCGCGCACAGCAGCTGGCGCCGCGTGACGCGCCGCATCGTCGTGGGTGCCGTGTGCGCGCTCACGGTGAGCTCGCTGCTCATGCCGAGCGTCTCGCTCGCGGCGGAGTGGGTGGACGTCGATGGCGTCCGCCACGAAGCGGCCGCGGGGCCCGCGGGAGACGCCGCCGGCACCTGGTCATGGGACGGCGCCGATGATATGAAGCTCAACGGCTACAACGGCGGTGCGATCGAGGCAGCGGGCAAGCTCAACGTGAGCTACGAGGGCAACAACACCGTCACTAACGACGACGGCCGCGGCATCAAGGTTAAGGATGGCGCGAACGAGAACGCCGAGCTTAATATTCAGGGCGACGCGTCCAGCACGCTCAACGTGGCATCTTCTCGTGACGCCATCACTTCCGTCGGCAACATCAACATCGACGGCGCTGGCACTGTCAACGCCACGAGCACCGAGCACGATGCCATCGATGCCGGGGGCGATGTCACCATCAAGGGCTCGGGAAACGTTAACGCCACGGGCGATTCGGATGGCATCAGGGCCGACGGCAACATCACGATCGACAACAGCGGAACCGTCACCGCCAAGGCCACCGAGGATCAGGGTATCGATGCTAACGAGAACCTCATCATAAAGGGCGGCGGCAAGGTAGAGGCAAGCTCTATCAAAGACAATGCGATTTGGGCCGACGGCAACATCGAGATCTCGGATGGCAGCCAGGTCAAGGCAAGTTCCGAGGAAGACGCCGCCATCGACGGTAAAAACAGCCTCACGGTCACGAACGCTTCCCTCAACGCAAGTGGCGTTGGGTATGGCATCTATGTCTACAAGGGCATCACGCTCGATGGCGCGACCGTGACGGCCCGCGCAAGCTCAGATGGCGGGGAAGTCAGCGCACTCTTCACCGATGAGGACGACATCGTCATCAAGAACGGCTCGACTGTGGATGCGCTCGCAGAAGGCAGGTTCTCGGTTGCAATCTCCACCAGTAATTTCTACTCCGGCGAAGCGGGTGGCCATATCTACATCAGCGACTCCGTTGTCAAGGCCATAGCCCGCTATGCCGAGACCGGCGGCGACGGCCCCGACCACTACAGTGCAGGCCAGGATGGCGAAACTAACCCTCAGCCCCGAGGCATGAACATCGGCATCTTTGCTCAGACCAAGGAGGGCATCACGCCCGCAACCATTTCGATTCTCCGCAGCAAGGTCACGGCCGAGGGAGACACGGCGGCAATCTTCGCCCTTGCCATGAGCGCGGATGGTAAGGCGATTGGCACCATCGAAATCGAAGGAGCCACCATCCAGACGCCTGAAGGCGGCAAGGTCATTGACTATCGCAACAAGGAAGAACTCAGCGACGGCATCGTCTACGAGGCGGGTCAAACCATCGGCACGGGCGACGC
>CABUOA010000051.1 GCA_902493145.1 uncultured Collinsella sp.
ACAGGTCATCGCGACCGCCGCCCGTCGTGGGCTGAACTACTTCCAGCGTGGAGGGACGCTGGCAGCCGGCAAGTGCGCCGGCGACGACAGAAGCGCTCGCAGCGAGAGCGCTACCCAAGAAGATGCGACGACTGCACACCGGCTGGGCCTGCATGTCGCGCTGTTGTCGAGATTGCATCTGGTGCCTTCCCAATTTCGTTTTGCTGACAATAAGACAGGATATACGCCCGCAACCAGCAGCGCGGCATGTGCGCGAAAAATTAATAGACACACGAGGACGATTGGCGCAAAGCAACCTGTCCCCCCCATGCACCACTTGGCATGAAAAAGGCAAGGCATAGACCTCCTGGTCATGCCTTGCCTTTTGAATGACAAATTGTCGCTCTGGGTGGTGCGCAGCGTCGACCGGTCCGCCGTTCGTCAGAACGGCGGAACCTCTAGAGCAAGGTGACGCTAAAGCTGCGGACGTCCGTCTCGCCCGGCGCCAGCGTGATGGTGTTGACCTTGTGCTCAAAGACATCGTCCTCGGTGTCCATGGTGGTATGACCGGTCCAGGGCTCGAGCGCCACAAACGGAGCATCGTTGGCGGCAGACCACACGCCGATGTACTTAAAACCCTCAAAGTCGATCTTGACGCCGTGGCCCGACTTGCGGCCGCGCAGTGTGAGCGTGGAGCCCGGAGTATCGGTGAACATGATGGCATCGTTATCGAAGCTGCGGTGCGTGATGGGCAGCACGTCCGAGTTATCGGGGGCCTTGTAGCTACCCTCGAACGTCATAAGACCGTCGGGCGTGATGATGGGAGCCTCGTTGGTCCAAGCCTCGGTAAACGTCAGCTCGTAATCCTCGAACGCCTCGTCTTCGGCACCGGGGGCGGGCACGTTGAATGCAGGATGACCGCCCACCGAGAACGGCAGGGCCACGTCGCCGGTGTTGGTGACGGCAAAGGTCTGCGTGAGCGTGGCGTCGCCGGTCAGGGCATAGGTCATGTTGAGCTTAAAGTGGAACGGGAACGCCTTGAGCGACTCGGGCGTGTCAGTGATCTCGTACGTTACCGAGGAGCCGTCCTCCGAAACCTCGACCAACTTGTGCTCGACGATGCGAGCGAGTCCGTGGCGCGGCATCTCGCAGGTGCCGGCCGCAGATGTCGCCATGTTGTTGCGCAGCGATCCCACGATGGGGAACAGGATAGGCGCATGCTTGCCCCAAAAGGCCGGGTCGCCCTGCCACAGATACTCGTTGCCGTTGAGGGCAAGGCTCGTGAGCTGGGCGCCCATGGAATCGATGGCCGCGATGAGGCCGCCGCGCTTGATGGTAGTGACGGTGGACATGCTACTTCCTCCAATAGTAAACAACGGTGTCGAGGGCTATTGTCCCACTCTTGGCGGCGAGGTTGAGCGACAGGTGCAGTTATTGAGCAATAGCGTAAAGGTCAAACCCGCCCTGCGGCGTGCTATCGACCGTATCGGGCGCCTGTGAATTAAAACTCACCGGAACCATGCGCTTTGAGGCACGGTAACGCGTGCCGTCGGTGGCGACGGGCGGCTCATCGACCGTGAGCTCGTAGTCGCCGGGCTTGAGCTCGATGCCGTCACCTTCGGAATTGACGTATTGGTACTCATCGATCGCTTGCCCCTTGAGCGTGCGACCCACGATATGGACGAGCATCTGGCTGTCGCCGCGCGCGGTGTCCCACGTCGCGCCGTCCTTGACCTCGACCGATACATGCACCGAGCGCGTGCGGCTGAGCGATTGCTCGACAGACATCTCGACCTTGGCGGCGTCTTGGCGCTGCTGCTCGACATGACCCCAGATGCTGCCGATCGCCGAGCAAGCGATGACGCCGGCCATAAAGGCGATGAGAATGGGGCCGAGCGGAGAGCGACGGCCCGCGTCTTCCTCGCGAGCCAGGTTGGGGCGATGGGTGGGGGCGGGCGCCTGGGCACCCTGCGCGGGCACGTCGAGTATGCTGAAGGATGCCGTGCTGCCGGGGTCGATGGTATGGCGCGGCTGTGGGGTCTTTGCCGGCGAGATCGACATATCAGCCGGCTCGCCGAGCGTGGCCGTGGCATCGGCCTTCGCCTCGTCGGCCTCGGCCTGGGCCCAAGCCTGTTCAAAGGTTAGGGGTTCGGCGGCATCGGAGGCGGCTTCAGGCTCGACACCGGCATCGTTGCCGGTCTCGTCCTCGTCGCTCGACACGTCACACGGCGCGGGCTCGTCCCACTCTTCGTCCGGAGCCTCGCCCTCGCTATACCACCATTCAAAGTTATCGATATCCATACGGGGCGCCCCCTTGGCCTCGCAAATAAACACTTGCTAGCCTTATACCCCCAGATGACACGGGAGCTCGCCGGCACAGACAGGAAAAGCGTCACAACATTCGACGCTTTTCCTCGTTTTCGAGATTTTCATCGAATGTTGTGATGGTTTGGGCGGCAGCCATGCCGCGAATGTGACAAAGGGACTGTCCCTTTGTCACATCTGGAGGGTAACGGGGATTTGGATGCAGCAAAAGTCCTCTTGGTGGGACTCGTCGTAGCTCGTGGTATCGAGGTAGCAAAAGTCGAAAGCGTTGCCAACGGGCTGGAGCGCGTGCTCGTCCATGCAGGCAACGATGGCGCGGATGCCCTCGGGCTCGTACGGCATACCCCAGCGGCTCATGCACAGGTATGTGCCCTCGGGCAGCACTTCGATGCCGATCTCTGCCAGCTCGGCGGGATCGCTCGGCAGCAGTTCCTCGACACCGCGCGGCAGCACGGCAAAGGAGCCGGCACCGGCAATGGGGTCGTCGGAATGCAGCGCCTCGCGACGCAGCATGGCGCCCCAGCCACGCATGGGGCGCGTGCCCGTCAACGCACGCATGCGCAAAATCGCCCGCATGAGCGTGGGATGAAGCATCGAGCGGCCACGCTCGATATCGCCCGGGAACTCCTCAAAGACCACGTAGCGGCGCTCGAACTGCTTGAGCTCCGGCTTGCCCTCCCGCTCGCGCCAGTAAACTGCCTCGTCGTAAAAGCTCAGACGCTCCTGCACGCTCGCACGCTCGGCTTTGAGCCCGGCAATCTGCTCGTCGAGCGCCTGCACCCGCGAGCGCAGGTGGTCGGTCATCTCGCTAATGTCGAACGTCGAGGCTAGGCGGTCGATCTCATCGAGTTCGAGCCCTAGGTCGCGCAGCATGCAGATCAGACGCATGAGCGGGATCTGCGTGGGCGAATAGAAACGGTAGCCTTTTTCGTTAACCACGGCGGGCTTAAACAGGCCGATCTTGTCGTAGTAGATGAGCGTTTGGCGCGAAACGTTAAACAAACTCGCCATCTCGCTAATCGCATACATGCCCGTCTGCATAGGTCCTCCCGACACATCCTTTTTGCGCACAAAGCCCGCCGCCCACAGGGGCAGCGGGCTCAAACACTACTCGTATCCTACCCTAAAGACGCCTATGACCAGCGCTTATAGTTTGCGCATGACACGCCGACGGCCTCGAGCGCCTTGGCGGCGATGTGGTGCACCGCGTCATCGAGCGTGGCGGGGCCGTTGTAAAACGTGAGCATGGGCGGCATGAGCATGACGCCCGGTACGCGCGCAAGGCGCGCCATGTTGTCGACATGAATGGCGCTGAAGGGCGTCTCGCGCACTATGAGCACCAGGCGGCGCTGCTCTTTCATCTGCACGTCGGCCGCACGCAGCAACAGGTTTTCGCTGTAGCCGCTCGCAATGCCGGCGAGCGTCTTCATGGAGCAGGGCGCCACAATCATGCCGTCGACCGGATAGGTGCCGCTTGCGATGGCAGCGCCGATGTTCTTGTTGTCGTAGACCACATCGGCATGCATGGCAAACTCGTCGAGCGTCATGCCGAGCTCCTGCTCGATGGTGATCTCTCCCCCGCGCGTGACGACAAGCGCCGACTCGGCACCTGCCTGGCGCAGGCATTTGAGGCACTCAAGACCCAGCGCGGCACCGCTGGCGCCAGACACGCCAACGACAATGCGACGGGGACGGACAGAAGACTCAGGCATGACGGCTCCTTAACTACTTGGTAGGGCTACTTACTAGAAAGCAATCTCCTTGGCCCACTTGTCTGTGTCGATCTCCATGAACTGCGAGCGAATGAAGTTCTTCTTGAGGTCGAACGGGACCGTGCAGTCGAAGATGGCCTTGCAGGCGATGCCGTGCTCGCGGATCGTGGGGTCGAACGCGGGGTCGTTGGACGGATCGAGCACGTGGCAGTGGCAACCGGGGATGGTGATGAGGTCCACGTCGGCCTGGAAGCGCGTGGTCATGGCCCACATCACGTCGCTCATATCGAAGATATCGACATCCTCGTCAACAAGGATGACGTGCTTGAGCTCGGAGAATGCCGAGAAGGCGAGCATGGCGGCGTTGCGCTGACGGCCCTCGTCATTTTTGCTCGACTTCTTGAACTGCATGATGGCAACGAACTTGCCGCCGCCGCAGGGGGCAGCGTGGACGTTGAGCAGGCGGCCCGGGATGGCGGTCTCGACCATCTTGTAGATGGATGCCTCGGTGGGGATGCCGGCCATGGACACGTGCTCGTGCGAGGGACCGATGCAGCTCTCCATGATGGGATTGACGCGCGTGGTGACGGCGGTGATCTTGATCACCGGGCAGACCTTGGCGCCACCGGTGTAGCCGGGGAACTCGGGCATGGCGTAGCCGTGGCCGTTGACGTCCTCGTTGATGGTCTCGTCGTGCATGAGGTAGCCCTCGAGCACATACTCGGCATTGGCGATGCACTTCTGCGGAACGGTGACGCAGTCGGCAAGCTCGACGGCGTGGCCGCGCAGGGCGCCGGCGATCTGCAGCTCGTTAAAGCCGAGCGGCGTGGTGGGCGCCTCGAAGCCACAGCACATGTACACGGCGGGGTCCAGACCGATGGAGATGGAGATGGGCATGTCTTCGCCGCGCTGGCAGTACTCGTCAAAGAACGCGCCAAGGTGACGGCTGCCCGGAGTGATCCACATGGCGAGCTTGTCCTTGTCGACGCAGGAGAAGCGGTGGATGGTCACGTCGGACTGGGAGCCGTCGGGGCTCGTGCCATAAGCGAGGCCCATGGTGATGTAGGGGCCGCCGTCGACGGGCGTGTTGGTGGGAGCGGGAACGATCTTGCGCAGGTCAAAGCCCTCGTCGGTCGCCTTGTACACGACCTCCTGGCAGTCGACGTGCGCACCCTCGGCGATCTGCTCGGGCGCGATCAGGTTCTCGAAGCGCTTGCCGATCTCGAGGCCTAGGTGCTCCTCGTCCAGGTCGAGCAGGGCGGCAACGCGCTTGCGGCTGGCAAGCATGCCGATGCAGACCTTGGCATCGTCAAAGCCCTTGACGTTGTTGAAGACCATCGCCGGACCCTCTTTGGTCGGACGCATAACGGTGCCGCCGGCACCGACGTGGCGATAGACACCCGAGACCTCGGCGTCCGGATCGACCTGGGTGTCGGTCTCGAGCAGCTGTCCCGGCATCTCGCGCAAAAAGTCGAGCGCGGAGCGCAGGTCGTGGATCTGGGAAGCATCGGTGGTGGACATAGCGTGCTCCTTTCGGGAGAGTGCCCGGCGGCGAGGATGCCGCCGGGCTGGGTAACGTAGTGGGGCCGCGGCGCTCATAGATGGGACGCTCGGCCACTCGCAGTTCGAGCACTCGGCTGCTTACAGCCCAAGCGCTCGACCGTTTACATCAGGCCAAAGAGGTGGAACCAGGCGGCCTCGACCAGCACGACGATAAAGACGACCGCAGTGAGGGGAATGCCCATGCGCATAGCCTCTTTGGAGGTGTAGCCGCCAGCGTCCTTGCCCTCGCCGATAAGGATCGGCAGGTTATGGAACGGCAGGATGTAGTGGATGTTGATGGACGTAAAGACGATGAGCGCCACGGCGAGCGGGCTCACGCTGGAGCCGGCCGCAAAGCTGATGAACGCCGGCACGCACACGCCGAGCACGGCCATGACCGAGCCCATGAACATGTGGATGATCATGGAAAGCGCGGCGACAAGCAGGGCGAACAGGAAGATGTTCTCGGGCACGGAGCTGGGAAGCACGACATCGGCGATCCAGGCGTTCATGCCGGTGGCACCGCCCACGGAACCCACGGCCATGGCGGCCGTCAGGAACATGAGGGACTTGATGTCGACAGCGTTCCAGCTGGCAGGAGTGAGAACCTCGCCGATGATGGGCATGGCGAGCGCGACACCGATGGCAAGTGTCACCCAGCCGATGTAATCGCCCGAGACGGTAAGCCACAGCGCGATGGCGATGACAAGCCACACGATGGTGCGGATCTCCTTGACGGAGAGCTTGCCGAGCGCGGCCTGCTTGGCCACGATCTGCTCGCGATCGTAGACGAGCTCCTTGCTGGGCTTAAAGAGGAAGAGACCCAGGAACAGGGTGCACAGCAGCGCGACCAGCATAGGCACGCTCATGTACAGGAACCAGTCGACAAAGGACGGGCTCATGCCGCCGGCCTCGGCGCTGTACTGCGCGACGAGCGGGTTGAGCGTGGAGTCGCCCGTCAGGAAGAACATGGAGCCCGGGGCAGCAGCGGCAAACACGAGGAAGCCGAGCTTGCCGCGGTCGTCGTCACCGTAGCCGGCGGACTCGGCAATGACCGAGACGACGGCGAGGATGAGGAAGGCGCGGGGGAACGGATGCGGGATCAGCAGCGACAGCACAAAGGTGAGCGCGAAGATTGAGATGATGAGCGACTTGGCATCGCGCACGAACTTGAGCATAAACGCATAGGCGATGCGCTCGCCCAGGCCCGACTCCTTGACCGCGCTGGCGATGAGGTAGGCGCCGATGACGAGCCACATGGTGGCTTTGGTCCACGAGCTAAACGTGGAGGCGACCGTCGCCGAGATGCTCGCGGCACCCGTGTCGTCCACGCACACCTTGAACAGAACGAGCAGCGCGCAATAGAGCAGGCCCACAAAGCCCGGCTGTGCCACGCCACACGCCCAGAACACCACCGTGGCGAGCGTCAACGCCAGACAGGTCTGACCGCCGACCGTAAGCTCGACCGTCGAGCTCAGCTCCGCCAAAGGAAGAAACTTCACCAGCAAAAAGACAACGATACCCAGCACAAAGCCAATTTCGCGCTTGGTGATCTTAAACGCCTTCTTTTCCGCTTCCATCTCCCCACCTTTCTTGTTGGGGGCGCTCCGGATTCGCGGCCACGTTGCCACTTAAAAAGGGGCGCCCGTTATCGGACACCCCTTACGTTGCGCTGTGTTGTTGCAATACAGTCAAGCGGGATTTTTGGATGGGAAGCGATCCTCTGGGCAAAACCGTCACAACATTCGACGCTTTTCCTCGATTTCGAGATTTTCATCGAATGTTGTGACGGTTTGGATGTGGCAAAGGGACTGTCTTTTGTTTCACATAGCGAGGGCCGTACGGATGGATGGGTCGCTGAGGGCCTCGCGAAGCCAGGGGGCCAGCTGCTCGGGGCGACCCTGCAGGTAGCCTTTAAGCTCGGACGGGGCCACGCGGCGCACCTCCGAGATCTCCTCTTGGTTGATGCATAGCTCGCCCGGCTCAACATGGGCTGCGAACACCTCGCACCATTCGCACTCGCAGCGGCCGTCGCCGTGGTCCTCACGGTACACCACGTGTCCGAGGTGCTTGAGCTGATCGGGCTCGCGCGTGATGCCAAGCTCTTCGTTGATGCGACGTGCCGTGGCGGCCGCGACGTCTTCCCCGGGGAGCGGATGGCCGGCACAGCCATCGGCCAGCACCCCGCCCCACAGGCGTTTGAGCGGACTGCGACGACAGAGCAGCAGGCGCGCGTCTTCGCCCTGGCCCTCGACCAGAAGCGTCAGAAATGCCTGATGCAGGATTCCCTCGCCGGTATGGGCCTCGATGCGGTCGACGGGGCCAAGCGCCTCGCCGGTCGCGGCATCGACCGCCACGACCTCGGCGCCTGCGCCGCCCTCATCCCAGCCGGCGCGCAGAATGCGGGCTGCGGCCTCCTCGAGCGCGGCGATGAGTTCCTTGGTGGTATCGAGCATGCGCCGCAAGTCGTCCGCGGTCGCGTTCTCCACATGAAAACCCGTGCTTGCAACTACCGGCACGCCAAAGCGCGTGGCCAGCGCCGCCGCAATATCGTGCGCCGGGATCTCGTCTCGATGGCACGGAACGGCCAGGATGCTCACCGTCGCCGTACGGCCGGGCTCGGGGCGAGGAATGGCCTGCGCCGTGGCGCCCAGGTGCGCAAACTCCGGCGAGCAGGCGTACACCGCCATGCCTCGCGGCGTCACCGTCAACTGGGCCTCGAGCGCAAACTTGCCCTCGCCCACTACAACCTTTGTCGTGTGCATACCCATGGGATCTCCTGTCGCCCGCAATGTACCTGAGACCATCTTCGCCTGTATTGCGACTATACAGGCAAGCGCAGCCTGCGACAAAGGAGGCAGGCACCTGACACATTCTGTTAGAGTTGCAGGGATTGAATCCCGCTTATTCATGCGACATTGGAGTGACAACCTTGACCGCCGCAACCACGCCTAAAAGTAAGTCAACCGCCGCCGCGCTCTCCCCCGCGCGCACCAGGCTCTGCCTGGCGCTGCTCGTGCTGCTGGGATTCTCGCTCGGCTGCTCCGAGTTCGTGGTCATCGGCATCGAAAGTGACTTGGCGACGGAACTCGGCATATCGCTTGCCGCTGCGGGCCAGCTCATCAGCGTTTTTGCACTGGTCTACGCCATCGCGACGCCGGTGCTTGCGCTCAGCACGGGGCGCTTCCGTCGTTACCAGCTGCTCGTGTGCTACAGCATTATCTTTGTGCTCGGCAATCTGGTCATGGCGTTGGCGCCCAACTTCCAGGTACTGTTTATCTCGCGCATTGTCCTGGGATCCGTCTCGGGCGCACTGCTCGCCGTGGGCGTGACGTACATCCCCGAGCTGCTGTCCCCGCAGCAAACTTCGCTTGCCATCTCGGTCGTGTACGGCGCGTTTTCCGTGGCGATGGTCTTTGTGACCTCGATTGGCAAGTTTGTGGCCGACACGCTCGACTGGCACGTGGCCATGTACGGTACGCTGACCTTTGCCGTTTTGATCTGCGGAGCGCTCGTGGCGTTTATGCCGCGCGCCGGACAGACCGACGAACCCGCTACCTTCCGCGAGCAGGCGGGTCTGCTACGCGAACCGAGCATCATCACCGGCATGCTCATCTTTTTGTTTGGCGTGGGATCGGTCTATGTGTTCTACGGCTACGTGACGCCTTATCTTGAGCAGGTGCTGGGCATGGGCACTGTTCAGGCGAGCACCACGCTTATGGCCTACGGCGTGTTCTGCCTGGTCTCGAACATCTTGGGCGGATGGATCGACGCGCGCTTTGGCATGAAGGCGCTGCTTGTGACGTTTGTGCTGCAAGCTGCGGCGTTACTCGGGCTGTTTGCCGTGGGCGACACCATGCCGCTCGCGCTGGTCTTTGTCTTTAGCCTAGCGCTGCTCATGTACCTGTTCTCGGTGTCATGCATCACGCACTTTATGGACGTGGCGCGCAGCCGCCATCCCAAATCGATGGTACTCGCGAGCTCGGTAGAACCCATGGCGTTTAACGTCGGCATTTCGTTTGGCACCGCAGTGGGCGGCGCCGTGGTGAGCAGCGTTGGCATTGCCTACGTTGGCGCGGTTGGTGCCGCGTTCTCGCTTGTGGCCTGGGCGCTTACGCTGGTGACGATTAAGCTGGCTCGCTGGGAGCGCAAGCGGGCGAGGGCGTAAGCGCAGATGCGATACTCGAGCTCGATGATGGCGATCGAAAGGAAACCGCATATGCAACGTGTACTGTTTATCTGCCATGGGAACATCTGCCGCTCGACGATGGCTGAGTCGGTGTTTACCGAGCTCGTGCGCCGCGCTGGGCGCGAAGCGGAGTTTGTCATCGATTCCGCAGCGACCTCAACTGAGGAGATCGGCAACCCGCCGCATCATGGCACGGTCGCCAAGCTGCGCGAAGTCGGGATTCCCGTCGTTGCGCACCGTGCCCGCCAGGTGCGTCGAGCAGAGTATGGCAACTGGGACCACATTGTCTATATGGATGCTGAGAACGCGCGCGGTCTGCGTCGCATCTTTGGCGACGACCCCGACGGCAAGATTACACGCTTGCTCGATTGGACCGAGCGCCCCGGCGACGTGGCCGATCCCTGGTACACCGGCAATTTCGATGCCACCTACCGCGACGTGCTCGCCGGTTGCGCCGCTATGCTCGAGCAGCTGTAGG
>CABUOA010000052.1 GCA_902493145.1 uncultured Collinsella sp.
CCTATGTGCGGCGTAGGCCGCTTATTAGCCCGTCCAAGAATTGGGGCGCAGTTCAGCGTTGGCTTGGGGTCCGTTATATCCCGGATGGTAACGGGCCGATTATTGTCAAGTTATAGCAAAGTATAGCGACGTACAGCAAAGTATAGTGAAATATAGCAAGCCGTATAGCGCGCCTTGATTATCAACCCTTGATTATCAACCGTCCGTATTTCACAGCAACTTATAACAGGCTCGGGGTGCCAATTTGGGGTGCGGTAGTGCTGCGTCACGAAAAGGGCCTATCTACTACGTTTAAGCCGCAGGGGTCAACCATAGTCGGCTTTTTCGAAAATCGACAAGCTGTCTACCTGCGGTTTTGTTTTCACGGTTTTCGGTATGGCCGAGGCTATCCGTGTTAACGTAGTAGATGGGCCACTTTTGTGGCAAGGGGGCCGATCTGCGGGCCAGGGTAGCTAAAAGAGCCCCGTCCCAAAAAGACTGATTGGGAGCTGGGGCGTGTCGATGAGATAGTATTACGTGATGAAATTCGACAAACCGTGGGCTTCATCCGAGGGCTTTATGGAACAACACCAGCATTATCAGAGCCTGCAAGATCAGGCATACAACGCACTGCGCTCCAAGATCATCTATGCCGAGCTTAAGCCCGGCACGCGCCTTTCGGCGATTGGTCTGGAAAAGGAGACGGGGATCGGGCGCACGCCCATTCGCGAGTCCTTTGTGCGCCTGCGCGAGCAAGAGCTGGTGGAAACGCGTCCCAAGAGCGGCACCTACGTCTCTAAGATCAGCATGGAACACGCCGAGAATGCCTGTTTCTTGCGCGAGAAACTCGAAAGAAGCGTACTCATTAAATGTTGTTCGGCTGCCACGTCCGAGCAAAAGCATCGGCTCGAGCAGATTCTTGCCGAGTCCGAGTCGCTCGACCATAGCGAGACGCGTCGCTTTTTCGACTTGGATAACCTGTTTCATGAGACGTGTTTTGAGATTGCCGGTCGTCACATGCTGTGGGATTGGATGAAGAGCGTCAACACGCATTTTGAGCGATACAACTGGTTGCGTATGGTGTCGCAGGATCTGGACTGGGAGCCGATCCGTGGGCAACATCGCCGGATTCTTGAGGCCATTAAGAAGGGCGATACCGACACGGCGAGCTACCTGGCAGAGACGCACCTACATCTAATGCCCGAGGAGCAGGGCCCGGTTATCGCCTTGCATCCCGACTACTTTGAGCTGTCCAAAGACTCGGCAATCTAATTCGTCCTCTTTATTAGTTGCGGTTAAATAGGGACTGTTTTGCGGCTTTGGCGGCGTAAGCAGTCCGTATTTCACCGCAAGTGCGGGGGTGCAATCGGGGCATGAAAAGGCTGCGGCGCCGCTTGGAGGAAAAGACCGGAAGCAAGGGTCCATTCCTCCAGACGGCGCCGCAGCTGTTTTGGTGGACTGGATTATGTTGAGTCGGTTGATTGACCGGGAAAGCAAAGCGGCTCGGGGGCGTGTCGCTTCCGTCACGTTCTATCAGCATACAAGACGGTTTTGGTTCTTGTTCGTGACGGAAACGGCGCGCTTCCGAGCCGCTTTAAAAGAAAGGGGGCGAGGTCTAGGACACGCCCCCTTTAACGATAGAGGGCTAAACCTAGCCGCGGACCTTCTTGACGACGTCCATGGCCTCGCGGGCGATCTGCTCGACCTTGGAAAAGTCGCCGTCGGCGAACAGGGCCGGCTTGACCATCCAGGTGCCACCACAGGCGATGATGGCGCTGGAGCTCAGGTACTCCTCGACGTTGGCGGTGCTCACGCCGCCGGTGGGCATAAAGCGATGACCGACAAACGGAGCGGCGAGGGCCTTGATGGTGTTGAGGCCACCATACTGAGCCGCAGGGAAGAACTTGGTGACCTTGAGGCCCAGATTCTCGGCAGCAGTGACCTCGGAGGGGGTCACGGTGCCGGGAAGGACGGGCAGGTCGATGTCGATGCAGTGCTTCACGACGTCCTCGTTGTAACCCGGCGAGACGATGAACTTGGCACCGGCGGTGCGGGCCTGCTCAACCTGCTCGACGGTCAGGACAGTGCCGGCGCCGACGCACATCTCGGGCTCGGCCTCGGCCATAGCGGCGATGCACTCGGCGGCGCAGGCAGTGCGGAAGGTGACCTCGGCGGACTTCATGCCGGCTGCCATAAGGGCATGGGCGAGCGGTGCGGCGTCCTCGACCTTGTCGAGCACGACGACCGGCACGATGCCCAGGGATTCAAGCGTGGTGTAGAACTGATCGAACATAGTGTTCCTTTCGATGTGAGGCGCGCACGGGCGCGTGATTGCCAAAGAAGATTGGCCATGAGCCGGTTCCGGATTGGTTATCGGAGGCACTGCTTGGGTCACAAGCAATTTCGGAACCGGCTACGAGGCCAGTCGTGAAGGAATGCCAGACAAAACCGGAATGGGACTAAGTGGTTCTACCTGGCCGGAGGAATCGGGGAGCGGGCTGCAGAGATATGGGTATGGAAAGCTGCGGCCCGCGGAATGGGGATGGCTTAGCGCGCGACGCGGGTGCCACCGTCGGCGGCGGATGCCACGGCTGCGATCTCGTCTGCGGTTACCAGGTTGGAATCGCCCTTGATAGTGAGCTTGAGGATCGAGGCCGCGATGGCGTAGTTGACGGCGTCTTGCGGGTCAAAGTCGTTGATGAGGGCATGGACGAGGCCGGCGTTGAAAGCGTCGCCGGCGGCAACGCCCTCGAGCACGTGCACGTCGTGAGCAGGGGAGAACCAGTGCTCGCCGCTCTCGGCGTCAAAGAGCATGCCCATCCAAATGGAGCGCTCGACGCAGGAGATGTTGCGGACGACCGAGGCGACCTTCTTGCAACCGTACTCGGCGCAGATCTGACGGGCCATCTCGACGTAGGTGTCGCGCTCCTCGATGCCGTGGGCAAGGGAGCCGGAGACGCAGGCCATACCGAGGCCGGCAGGAGCGTCCTCGTCGTTGGCAATGCAGATGTCAACGAGCGGCAGGAGTTCCTTCATGGTGGCCTGCGACTTCTCGGGCGACCACATCTTGCCGCGATAGTTCACGTCGCACACGGTGGTGATGCCTTTGGCGCGGCAGGCGGTGAGGGCATCCTTGCAGGCGGCGGCCATCTCGTCGGAGACGGCGGGCGTCACGCCGGAGAAGTAAAAGACATCGACACCCTTGAGGATCTCGTCCCAGTCAAAGACGTCGCGCTTGGCCATGTTGATGGCAGAGTACTTGCGGTCGTAGACGCAGCCGTTGCCGCGCTGCGAGGCGCCGACCTCAAACACATAGGAGCCAAGACGGTCGCCCTGGCGCACGACGCGCGAGGTATCGACGTCGTAGACCTTCAGCGAACGCAGGGCGCACTCGCCCAGACGGTTGGCCGGGACAACGGAGACGTAAGCTGCCTTGTCACCCTGGTAGGCCAGGGAAAGCGCGGTGTTGGCCTCGGCGCCGCCGTAGCGGACATCAAACTCGGTCGCCTGCTCAATGCGCAGATGGTCTTTGGGCGAGAGCCTCATCATGATCTCGCCGAAGGTAAGAACCGTTTTACCCATGGTCGCGCAGCTCCTTCTTGCTCGTGCGTACACCTTTGATATGGCGTTGGCACGGAGGTGCCAAGACGGTAGGGTGCATCTTTGCACCTCCGTGCCAACGCTTGCCGAAATCGGTTTACGAAATCGGTTTCGTTTCGAGTTGTAGTATACTCACCTACAGCGTTTTGCAAGCGAGATTTTTAAAAAAATGCCTAAAATGGCTCAGACTGCCGACAATTGGGAAACGGGGTGCGCTATGGCGCAGATGAGGATTAAGGACATTGCTGCCGAGGCGGGCGTGAGCCCGGCCACGGTCTCGCGCTATCTCAACAACCGCCCCGGGCAGATGACCGAGGAAACCCGTGCTCGCATCGCGGCAGTTATCGAGCGCACCGGCTATCGTCCACGTGCCGCCGCGCGCAATCTGCGCAGCTCGCGTACCAACCTCATCGGCGTGATCTTGGCCGACATTGCTAACCCGTTCTCCAGCGCCATGCTCGAAGGGCTTTCCGCTAGTGCCGCCGCGCGCGGCTGCTCGCTTATGACTGCCATTAGCGGCAATGATTCCGCCAAGGAAGCAGAGTCGCTCACCAGACTTATCGATGCCGGTGTGGACGGCCTGGTCGTCAACACCTGCGGAGGCAATGACGAGGCGATCGCCGCGGCAGCGGGGCGTCTGCCCGTTGTGCTGCTCGACCGCGATGTTGCCGACGGCGGTGTCGATCTGGTGACCTCCAACAACCGTGAGCTGGTCGCCGGCCTGGTAGACGCCTTGGCTGTCGCGGGCAGCGAGCGCCTGTGCCTGCTCACCGAGGCAAGCGATGACAGCCCCGTGCGTCGCGAGCGTGCCGAGGCCTTTGCCGACGAGCTTTCGCGACGCGGCCTTGCGGGTGAGGTCGTCACCCTGGCCGATGGTGGCGCCACGGGTGTCAGTCGCCTGGACGAGACCATCCGCGGCTATGCGGGTAAAAAGCTCGGCCTCATTGCCGTCAACGGCCTGGTCTTTCTGCGCCTGACCGAGGCGCTGGCCCAGCTGGGGCCCTCGTTGCCGGCGGGTCTCAAGATTGCAACGTTTGACGACTATCCCTGGAACCACGTCCTCTTTGGCGGTGTGACCACGGCAGCGCAGGACACTCTTACCATTGCCGAGCGCGTAGTCGAGCGCCTGTCCGAGCGTATCGACGTTGTTACCACTACGGTGGGCGATGCCGCAAAGCTCGCCCCCAAGCGCATCGAGATCCCCGGCCACATCGAACACCGCGCTTCGACCTCGTGCTAGTTTGTGTGATAATATATAGATAATGTCATACAGGAGGTATCCATGGCTGCGTCTGTACTGAGTGTACGAGTGGACTCGTCAATTAAAGATTCATTTGCCGAGCTATGCGAAGAACTCGGCATGACTTCGTCTGTAGCGGTCAATATGTTTATGAGGCAGATGCTGCGCGAGCGCTCGCTGCCGTTTGTTCCTTCACTTGGCAAAAACTCTGCGAGCGAAAACGTCGCCGCAGACATTTTGGATACTGCTCAGATTGAGTCAGCCGTCCGTGAGGCGGCCAGCTCGATTCCCGCCATCAAAACCGTGATTCTTTTTGGCTCGTATGCCCGTGGCGAGGCACGCGCCGATAGTGATATTGACTTGCGTCTCGAAGTCGATCGCGATCAGGGCTTTGGCCTTTTCGCGTTGTCGGCGTTTGGTGAGGCGGTGCGCAAAGAAACCGGGAGGCAGGTTGACCTCGTCTCGAGTGATCATCTTGATGACGATCTTGCCGCGGTAATCGAGCGCGAAGGAGTGATCCTTTATGATCGCGCGTAAGTCAGACTGTCTCCGCGCCCAAGAGGTCTTGGAGGCCATCGCTGAAACGAACGAGCGCATCAAGGCTTTTGGTATCACCGAGGACCAGTTTCTGCATGCGAATGACGTGCGGACGAGGGCGTTGGCGGACTCCCTTTTGATGTGCGCGCTTAGGGTGACGGAAGAAGCGGGCAAGTTGTCGGAACGCTCGCAGCGGCTTCATCCCGAAATTGAGTGGCGTGGAATTATCGGCATGAGAAATTACCTCGCGCATGATTACGGCAATGTCGACCGATCGGTTGTTTGGGATGCGGTGACGATGGAGTTCCCGGCGCTGGAACGAGCGTGTAGGCAAATTGTTTCCGAATCCGAGCGATAATCACTTGTCATACCAGCCTGTTCGCGCACGTTTTTTGAGCGCTTGATACGCTTTAACCCTGCGGAAACATTTTTCTGCGATAGTATTTGCGATATAGACCAGTCGAAACCCGCCCGAAAGAAAGGGGAGCGACATGAACCAGCAGAACATCGATTACGTACTCCGCTCCGTAGAGCAGCGTGATATCCGCTTTGTGCGTCTGTGGTTTGTCGACATTCTCGGCCGCCTCAAGAACTTTGCCATTAGCCCCGAGGACCTCGAGGTCGCTTTTGAAGAGGGTATCGGCTTTGACGGCTCCGCCATCGAGGGTTTTGCCACGCCCGAGGAAGCCGACATGCTGGCGTTTCCCGATGCTTCGACCTTCCAGATTTTGCCGTGGCGTCCGAGCCATAACGGCGTTGCCCGCGTGTTCTGCGATGTATGCACTCCCGATCGCAAGCCGTTTGCCGGCGACCCGCGCGATGCCCTGCGCCGCATGTTCCGCAAGGCCGAGAAGGCCGGCTACCTGCTCAATGTGGGCGCCGAGCTGGAGTACTATTACTTCCCCGACGAGCACACCCCCGAGCCGCTCGACAACGTGGGCTACTTCGATCTTTCGGTGAGTGACGCAGCCCGCGACCTGCGCCGCAACACGGTCCTCACGCTCGAGAAGATGTCCGTGCCCGTGGAGTACACCTTCCACGCCGCCGGCCGCTCGCAGCACGGCATGAGCTTGCGTCACGCCGAGGCCCTGAGCATGTCCGACGCCATCACCACGGCCAAGCTCATCATTAAGCAGCAGGCCTACGAGAGCGGTTGCCACGCTTCCTTTATGCCCAAGCCGTTGGCGGGCGAGGACGGCAGCGCCATGTTTTTGCATCAGTCGCTGTTCGACCACGACGGCAACAACGTCTTTTGGGGCGAGGACGACGAGAAGTACCACCTCTCCGAAATCGCCAAGCACTACATGGCCGGCATCTTGGCGCACGCGCGCGAGATCAGCGCCATCACCAACCCCACGGTCAACTCGTACAAGCGCATCACCACGGGTGGCGACTCCGTGCCGCAGTACGCCACGTGGGGCCTGCGCAACCGCGCGAGTATGGTCCGCATCCCGGTCTACAAGCCCGGCAAGCCGTTGTCCACGCGCATCGAGCTGCGCAGTCCCGACCCCATGGCCAACCCGTACCTGGTCAACGCCGTCACGCTGGCGGCTGGTCTGGACGGCATCGAGCGCAAGCTGGAACTCCCGCCCGAGGCCACGGCCGAGACGCTCAAGCTTACCGACCGTCAGATGGTCGAGGCCGGCTACGCGCCGCTGCCGCGCTCGCTCAAAGAGGCGCTCGACGTGTTTGAGGACTCGCGGTTTATGAAGGATGCTCTCGGCGAGCACATCCACAGCTTCTTCCTCAAAAAGAAGCGCGACGAGTGGCATAAGTTTGAGTCTACGATCACCGAGTGGGAGATCAAGCACTACCTGGCGAACTCCTAATCGCGCTGGCTTGTTCCAGTACGATTGAGCTTATTTCTTTGGAGGCCGATATGTCCGATAAGAGTGCCCTGTTCATGGCGCGCACGACGCGCTTCCACGAGTTTGCCCGCAGCTTGACGACCACCCTGGGTGTCGAGGTGAGTCTGGCCACTCCCGATTCGCCGACTGCGGCGCACGACTTTGACCTGCTGATCCTCGATTCCGACGGCATCCGCAGCGACCGCATCGATCAGATTGCCAAGTGGCTTGACGATCGCGGCGGCGTCCCCATGCTGGTGATCGTCGACGACGAGGCGCTCGGCACCCTGCGCCTGCCGAATCACGCACATGCCGACTTTGTATGCCCCACGGCGACGCCCAACGAGCTCAAGGCTCGCGCGCAGCGCCTGATGGGCGAGGAGGAGACCGTCGCCGCCGACGATGTGCTCAACATCGATAACCTCGAGATTAACCTGGCTACCTACCAGGTGACGCTCGATAACGAGCCCATCGACCTGACGCTGATGGAGTACTCGCTGCTGAGCTTTTTGGCGACGCATCCCAACCGTGCCTACAGCCGCGAGGTGTTGCTGCACCGCGTGTGGGGCTTTGAGTACTGCGGCGGCACGCGCACCGTCGACGTGCACATTCGACGCATCCGCTCCAAGGTGGGCCCGCAGATCGCGGCGCACATTACCACCGTCCGCGGCGTGGGCTATCTGTTTAAGGATTAGCAAGTAAATAGAGGAATGTGAGGGTACTGGAGATTTCTCCAGTACCCTTTTCTCGTTTAAAGGCTTTAGCCTGTGCGGGGCGCGCAGCGCGCCGCATCAGAAACCACCCGCTATGCGGGTGGGGGCAACCGGCTTTACAAAGCCGCCCCCTCGCCGGACACTTGCGATTGTTCAGGCCGCAAGGAATCCGAGTCGAGAGGGCGGTGGTGGCGTATGGCCCAGAAGGCCTACAGCCTGTCGCACACGAAGTGGATGTGCAAGTACCACGTCGTGTTCACGCCGAAGTATAGGCGCAAAGTCATCTACAGCCAAATAAGGTCCGACCTTGGGGAGATCTTCAGGAAGCTCTGCCAGTACAAGGGGATAGAGATCATCGAGGGGCACCTGATGCCCGACCACGTTCACATGCTGCTGGCGATACCGCCAAAGTACAGCGTATCGAGCGTGATGGGCTACCTGAAGGGGAAGAGCTCGCTGATGATATTCGACAGGCACGCGAACATGATGTTAGCGTCGGAATAATTTAGCCAAATATAGTCGGCCGAGATTGACCAATCCCGGCCGACCCATTTTAGCCAACACGCCCGCATCTATGACTTTCCTATCGCTTCCCTACATCCCCTCGGGCTGGATCCCCCTCACCTTCACCGCCTGGGGGACGGCCTCCACCGAGTAGGTGTCGAGCCCCCTGCCGCGGTAGCTCGGGCCCCGCATCACGAACACCGACGCCTTGTCGAACAGCCTGTCGAGGGCGCAGAGGAGCGTGTCGTCGCCCGTGAAGAACTCATCCCACCCGCTCGGGGCGATGTTACTCGTAAGGACCATCGCGTTCGGCCCCTCCTTCTCGTAGCGCCATCGAAGAACAGGTCGGTGCACGGCCTGTCGTAGACGCATCTCCCCACCTCGTCCACGATGAGGCACGACGGCTTGACGAGCGAGGAGACGACCCGCGAGGTGTTTCCCCGCTGGACGGCCTTCTGGAACCTGTCCCTGAGCTCGGTCGCCTTGATGTAGTAGGTCTTGAGCCCCCGCATGCAGCACTCGCGCCCGTAGGCCTGCGCGAGGTGCGTCTTCCCTATGCCGCCGGGCCCGACGAAGGCGACGTTGCGGTGCGCGTAGAGGTCGGCCAGCGACGGGAGCTTGCCCAGCGCGGCCGCGTCCCGGCCCTGGATCCTGGAGAAGTCGAAGCCCTCGAAGGTCTTGGGCTCGCGCCTGGGCAGCCTGCTCAGCCTCAGCAGCGTCTCGATGGAGGCGAGCCTCCTCTTCTCCGCAAGGTAGGAGAAGGTGGCGACCACGGCGGCCATCTCCCCGTCGCCGAGGTCGAGGTCCGAGGCGAGGGTCGCGAGCTCCTCCGCCCCGACGGCGATCCCGAGCCTCGACGCGGCGTCGCTCGCGAGCTCGTAGGGGCTCGCCCCCGCGCCCGCCATCATTCGGCCCTCCCGAAGTCGAACCTCTCGAAACCGGGCTTCGTCCTGGGCGGGGCGATCTGCTCGACCACGGTCCCGACCGGCTGGGTCGGCAGCTCCTCGGGCTGCGCCGGCGATGTCTCCCACTGGCCCTCGCACCAGCTGTCGGCGCCGGCGCCGACGGCGTGGGCGACGAGCTCGCGGGAGAGGTCGTCGCTGTATATGTGCACCACGCGCCCCTCCCGGCTCACCCTGCACTCGCGGCGGACGTACCAGTAGGGCACGCCGTAGCGGTGCCCCTCGAAGCTCACGAAGCCGTCGAAGGAGATCTTCCGGCGCGGGCACAGGTACCGCTCGACCTCGGCCGTGACCTCGAGCGGCCTGGTGTTCGCCGAGCACGCCGCCTCGTGCTCGCGCATCGGGACGCATGCCGCCGCGCGCCGCCAGCGGCCTCCCTGCTCGGCGCACCAGAGGGCGGCCTCCCGGTTGAGGGCGTCAAGGTCGGTGAAGGACCTTCCCGCGAGGAAGTTCCCCTTCACGAAGCGGACGAG
>CABUOA010000053.1 GCA_902493145.1 uncultured Collinsella sp.
GCGGGAATATGCAGACGTTCGGCCTCGCGAGCGATGCCGTTGAGAATCTGACGAGTGCCCGGCGCCTCGACAGGGCATTCAGGAACAGCAACGATTCTGTGCGTCCCACGTTCAAAAAAGCCGCAGCGGACAGCACCCTCCTTACCGGGAGCAAACGGTGTGGCAGCCTTATGACGAAAACCACGCGGCGCAGGATACTTGCCCGGGTCGCCCAGGGTGACACCCATACCACGAATGGGATCGACGGCAATGCCCTCACGCTCGCAAAGCGGGGCAAAAAGCTCCTCCATAGCAGCCTGCTTGGCGGCGAGCTGCTTCTTATAAGGACGATTGAGCGCCGTGCACCCACCACAAGCCCGCATGATGGAACAAGGCGACTTGGGATCCACGGCCTTACGCGCAGGCTGAGCCGAATCCTTGCGCGAGCCTTTGGAGCGAACGTGAGGCGCCTTATCCCCGCCCTGACGAGAGCCAGAACGCTTGGTCTTAACCTTGCCCTTCGCATCCTGAGACGACTTGGATTTCTTAGAAGATTTTTTCTCTTCCGACCCCTCAGCCGCCTCGATCAAAGCACGACGAGCCTTACGCTCCGCACGAGATTCTGCCATGAATTAACCCCACTATTAAATAAAAGAAAAGTCCGAAGCAATTGTACCGTGCATTCAACGTGCCCGTTTGGAGAGGAGGCTATTTAAGGTTCCGAGCACGTTGTCTCCCGGCTGGGTGGCGCCCGGCGCGGAGTTTAATTTGTCGCGAGTTCCGCACGAACAGGAGGCCACTTAATGTGGCCTCCGTCGCGAGCAGGACTGTAGAGCAGCAAATTAAACTCCGCGCCGGGCGCCACCCAGCCGGGTGCTCCAACCTAGTGCTCCATGCGTGCTTTCCGTCTTGCGCAGGACTGTAGAGCAGGAAACTTAATTACGCGCCGCTCCCCGCCCGCGCCGGGCAACCCCAACCTTGTGCTCCATCAAGGTAAAGTGTATGATTCTGGACGTTACATGACTCACTTTACCTAACTAAAGTGCTATCGAGGGGGAATACCATGAATAGCGATATGTCTCGTCGTCAGTTTGTTGGTCTAGCCGGCTCGCTCGCCGCGGTGCTTGGCCTTGGTCTTGTCGGTTGCGGCGGTGGTGCTGGCAAGGGCTCCGCTGCTGGCTCTGCCGCGGCCAAGGATGTGAAGGGCGCCGCGGAGTCCAAGAAGCTCGTGGTGGGCTTTGATAAGTCCTATCCTCCGTACGGCTTTGTGGGCGACGATGGCGAGTACACCGGCTTTGATCTCGATCTGGCCAAGGCTGTTGCCGATAAGCAGGGCTGGGAGGTCAAATACGAGGCCATCGACTGGGACGCCAAGGATACGCTGCTCAACTCCGGCGCCATCAACTGCATCTGGAACGGCTTTACCATGGAGGGCCGTGAGGACGACTACACGTTCTCCGAGCCGTACATGCTCAACGAGCAGGTGCTGGTGGTAAAGAAGGATGCGGGCATCAAGAGCTGGGACGATCTTGCCGGCAAGACCGTGATTACCCAGACCGATTCCGCTGCGCAGGATGTACTCGAGGGTGACCAGAAGGATCTGGCGGCGACGTTTGCCACGCTCGACACGATCGGCGAGTACAACACGGCCTTTATGCAGCTCGAGAGCGGCGCGGTCGATGCCGTGGCTTGCGACCTTTCGATTGCCCAGTATCAGCTTGCCGCCAAGCCCGATGCCTATACGCAGCTCGACAAGCCGCTGTCCAGCGAGCACTACGCCGTCGGCTTTAAGAAGGGCGACACCAAGTCCGCCGATGCCGTGACCGAGTCGCTCAAGGCGCTCTACGAGGACGGCACGGTCAAGGACCTGTGCGATAAATACGCAGATTACGGTCTATCCTTCGACAACTGGGTTCTCAAATAGCCACAGCACCCAACCTTGCGGCTCCAACCCTCCTCGCGTACCAAAGTACGCTTCGTCGGGCTTGTCGCTCGCAATCTTGGGCACTGTGCCTATTTGAGAGTAAAATTCGCTGTTCTGTTGCTGTGAAAGAGAGGGTAGGTTGTCTATTCAGGTCATGATGCAGATGCTTGGCCAGGGGTTCTTGGTCAGTTTGCAGCTGTTTGTACTGACGCTGCTCGGGTCGATTCCGCTGGGAATCCCCGTGGCGTTCATGCGCATGAGCAAAATCGCGCCGCTGCGCTGGATTGCGCGCATCTATATTTCGGTGATGCGCGGTACGCCGCTCATGCTGCAGATGTTTGCCATCTACTTTGCCCCGTACTACGTGTTTGGCATTTCACTCACGCCCGATTCCAAGTGGACGGCGTGTGTCGTGGCGTTCATCATCAACTACGCCGGCTACTTTGCCGAGATCTATCGCTCGGGCCTGCAGTCCATTCCGCGCGGTCAATATGAGGCCGCCGAGGTGCTGGGCTATTCGCGCGTGCAGACGTTTTTGTACATCGTGATGCCGCAGGTCGCCAAGCGTATTCTGCCGGCGATGGGCAACGAGATCATCACGCTGGTCAAGGACACGTCGCTGGCGTTTGCCATCGGCGTGGGGGAGATGTTCTCGACGGCCAAGGCGCTGGTCGCCTCGCAAGTGAGCATGGTGCCGTTTGCGATTGCGGCGCTGATCTACTGGGTCTTTAACTTTGTGGTCGAGATGCTGCTGGGCGCTGCCGAAAAGAAGCTGGACTATTATCATGACTAACTCAGTGATGAAAATCGAAAGCGCGCGTAAGGCGTTTGGCGGCAATGAGGTGCTCAAGGATATCTCGCTTGAGGTGAAGCGTGGCGAGGTCGTGGCGATTATCGGGCCTTCGGGTGGCGGCAAGTCCACGCTGCTGCGGTGTGCCACGCTGCTCGAGACACTCGACGGAGGCTCGCTCTCGTTTGGCGACCTTGCCGTTGCGACGGATGCGGGTTCGGGCGCGGTCTATGCGAAGGGCGATGTGCCCAAGCAGGCGCGCTCGCGATTCGGCCTGGTGTTCCAAAATTACAACCTGTTCCCGCACTATACCGTGATGAAAAACATCATCGACGCGCCGATCCGCGTGCTTAAGCGCCCGCGCGAGCAGGCGGAAGCTCGTGCGCATGAATTAATTGCTCAGATGGGGCTTGTGGGCAACGAGAACAAGGTTCCGTGTGAGCTTTCGGGCGGTCAGCAGCAGCGCGTGAGTATTGCCCGCGCCCTAGCGCTCGACCCGGAGATCCTGTTCTTTGACGAGCCGACCTCGGCGCTCGACCCCGAGCTGACGGCCGAGGTGCTGCGTGTCATTAAGGACCTCGCTGCGCAGAACATGACGATGGTGATCGTGACCCACGCAATGCAGTTTGCGCGCGATGTTGCCGACCGCGTGGTCTTTATGGACGGCGGTCGCATTGTCGAGGAGGGATCTGCCGAGCAGGTTATCGACCATCCGCGCGAGCAGCGCACGCGTGAGTTCTTGAGCCGTATCGAGGGATAGACTCAGGTATTTACTCAACTATTAATTGAGGCGAAGCCGCCACAGGTCTTACGGTCTGTGGCGGCTTTTTGTTTACATCGACGGGGTTCAATAATTGCCCCACAAGCTTGTCTCTTCCTCTCGCCGCCTGTATTCATACGTGTGCCGAAAGGTATGCATGGACAGCCGTCCGTGAGGGTAGGGTGGTGGCATAGGACATTTGGAGGGTGAGTCGGCTCGGCTGCCGACCATGCTGCTCCCGGGACGGCACCGACCGCGAACTCTCCCCGTTGGCGTCGCGCATTGCGCGCGGCCCTGCAAGGAGGTCATCATGGGTGCTCCCAAGACCGGTAACGTAAGGAACGTGGTGCTCGTAGGCCAAGGCGGGGTGGGCAAGACTTCACTCGCCGAGGCCATGCTCCACCTTTCCGGCAAGACCGCCCGCCTGGGCGGCCACGACGGCACCAAGCCCACGCTCGACTATGACCCCGAAGAGGTCAAGCGTGCATTTTCCATCTCGACGACCATCGCGCCGATCGACTGGAAGGGCGCGCGCATCAATGTGCTCGATGCCCCGTGCTACCCCGATTTTATCGGCGACGCCTTTGCCGCGATGAGCGTCTGCGAGACGGCTCTGTTTGTGGTCGACGCCGAGGCCGGCCCGCAGCCTACGACGGTTAAGCTCTGGTATGCCGCCGAGGACCTGCGTCTGGCGCGTGCGGTGTTCGTAAACCGCCTGTCGCGCTCCGAGGCCAGCTTTGCGACCACAATGGACCTGCTGCAGGAGCGCTTTGGTACACGACTGGGCGCCGTGACCCTTCCCTGGGGCGAGGGCGAGGACTTTGACGGCATCATCGACCTGGTGCGCATGAAGGCGCGCCACTGCAACGGCGCCGAGGCCGTTGAGTCGGAGATTCCCGAGGAGTATCGTGCCCAGGCCGAGGAGGCCCATGACCATCTGTGCGAGCTGGTGGCCGAGGCTGACGACGAGCTGATGATGAAATACCTGGAAGGCGAGGAGACGCTGACGCAGGAGGAGCTTGAAGGCCTGCTGTCTAAGGCGATCGCCGAGCGCATCTTTGTGCCGGTCTTTGCGGGCGATTGCATTAAGGAGCAGGGCGTCAACTCGCTGATGGACGACATCGCCACGTACTTCCCGGCGCCGACCGACTACGGCGAGATGCCGCTCATCGACGGCGATTCGCTTAAGATCTCGAGTGACGATGACCGTCCGGTGGCGTTTGTGTTTAAGACGCTGGCCGATCCGCAGCAGGGTCGCATCAGCTTTATCAAGGTACTGACGGGCACGCTTGAGCCGGGCCTTGAGCTGGTCAACGCGCGTACCCGCAAGAGCGATCGTCTGGCTCACCTGTATGTGATGTGCGGCCGCGACATGACCGAGGTCGGTCACGCCTATGCTGGCGACATTATCGTGGCGCCCAAGTTGGCGGCAGAGACGGGTGACACGCTCTCCATTACCGGTAAGGTCGAGGCGGCGGCGTTTAAGTTCCCCAACTCGCAGTACCGCATTGCCATAGAGGCCGAGAACCGCGGTGACGAAGAGAAGCTCTACACGTTTATCGAGAAGGCCTGCAAGGCAGACCCGACCATGAGCATCGACCGCGACGAGGAGACTGGCCAGACCATTATCTCCGCCGTTGGTGAGGCACAGGTTTCGGTGCTGCTCAACCGTCTGGAGGACCGCACCAAGGTCGCCGCCAAGAGCGTGCCGATCCGCATTCCGTATCGCGAGACCATCCGCCGCACGGCGAGCGCCCAGGGTCGCCACAAGAAGCAGACCGGCGGCGCCGGTCAGTACGGCGACTGCTGGCTGCGCGTGGAGCCGCTCATTGGGCCCGACGGCACGAGCGACGGCTATGAGTTTGTTGACGAGGTCGTGGGTGGCCGCATCCCGCGCTCGCTCATCCCCGCCGTGGACAAGGGCGTCCAGGAGACCATGAAGGACGGTATTATTGCCGGCTACCCGCTCACGGGCATTCGCGTCGCGGTGTACGACGGTTCGTATCACAGCGTCGACTCCAACGAGATGGCGTTCCGCGCGGCGGCTCGCATCGGCCTGCGCAAGGCATGCGCCGATGCCGATCCAGTGGTGCTGGAGCCTATCGAGGAAATCACGGTGACGATCCCCGAGAGCTACGCCGGCGCCGTGATGGGCGACATCTCGGCCTCGCGCGGTCGCGTGACGGGCATGGAGACCGATGAGCGCGGAGACACCGTGGTCATTGCCCAGGCGCCGCTGGCCGAGCTGACGGATTACTCGACGCGCCTGCGCTCCATCACGCGCGGCACGGGCGACTTTACCATGAAGCCCGCGGGCTATGAGCAGGTGCCCTATGACGTTCAGGCCAAGCTGGTCGAGCGCTATGAGGAGGGTCGCGCCAAGTAGCGTGTGGCATTGCCTGTAACATACGTGCCGATGCAAGGGCCGCCCTGGGTAATCCGGGGCGGCCCTTTTTGATTCCCGGTGAGGTTACAAATCGATTCTTGTCGCGGCTCGGCTCTAGTCTCCCGAGGCTTGGTTGCGGCCGGTGGCGTAGTCGATCTGCACGTGCGGCTGCAGGTTGTAGCAATATACGTGGAAGCAGAGGGTCTTGCCGTGGTCCTCGACCGATTGCGCCTCAAGGCGCACGCCGCGACAGACAAGTTCCTCCTCGTTGTACATGGGCGTGACGCGATAGAGAACATGGTTGCCCGTGTCGTGGATGTAGTTAAGAATTTGCTCCTCAAACGGCAGCATGCCCGTCTCGTTGAGATAACGCGTGCCGGTGAGGAGATTCTTGCGGTTGGCGTTTTCGCCGCAGAGCGACCAGGCGATAAGGTGGCAACGGTTGTAGAGGCTCTGGCCCGGAATAAAGTCGTAGCGCTGCTGACGCCATCCAGCGGGATGGATGCGCGAGATATCGCCGCGCTCGCCTTGACCGAGCGATTCGGGACCCACGCAGGCGAGCGCTTTGCGGGTGCGGCCCAGGCTATCGAGCTTGGAGAGCTTCTTAAAGCAGCCCTCTTTGGTAGCGCGCTCGTATTCGTCGAGCGTGAATGATGGCGTGCCCAACGGGTGCGTGCTGTCGGCGCGAAGGGCAACGTAGGGGTTGCCGGCGTAGTCGGGAATGCTGCTGAGATATACGCCGCGGGCGCGGTCGAGATCGGGGTTTTCGACCTCGTCGATGGGGGTGACGTTTGAAGAGGCATCGTCAGCGGTGTCGGTCGTGGCGGATTCAGAGCCATCGCCGGAGTCCTGATCATCTTCGGAGTCCGTGGAGCTCGCTGTTCCCGATTCGAGCCGGGCGACCAAGTCCGCTTCGTCGTCGGTGCGGTTGGGGCTCTCGCTTTGCTTCTCGGCCAGAGCAGCCGCCTGCTCATCGCTTTGCGGCGAGAGCAGCTTGGGCGCTCCGTCGAGCGACCCTGTGAACAGCGCAAACCCCAGCACCACGGCGGTGCCGATGGAAAGTACTTGCTTGTAGGCGGACTTGCGCGACATTGAGGCTCCTGGCTAGACGGTTCGGAATCTACCAGTCTAGCAGGTGCCGGCAGGGGTCGCTCTACCGAACAAATACTTAAAGATTGGGAGACGCGCTATCGATCCATTTGCCCTAGAAGGGGTTGCGATGGTTGGGACGTGTGGGGCTCGACGTTTCCCCAGATAAAACCTGCCAAAATAAATCTGTCCCCTTTTAGAAGGTCGGCAACAATTTATGTGGTTCAGGTTGAGCATGCGCGAGCGAGCAGATTGCCGTGCCCGGGGCCTGCGCAGCGCCGAGCGGTTACGCCGTTTGTAAAACGGCGTAATTTAAAGATTCATGTTGCCGTGGATGTAGGGGGCGACCTCGGGGGAGATGTGTCCGCAGCCTAGGTTGCGCAGCACGGACTCGATGGCGGCGGGCAGCGGGGCCTTTCCCTCGTCGTTGACCACGGTACCGCCGAGGGCGGCGATCTTGGCGACATCTGCCGGGGCGGCTTCGATATGCATGCAGCCGCCGACCAGGCGTGCGCGGACCTGCGCCAGGTCAAGATCGTGCAGATAATCCTCGCAGGCGCGGATTAAATCGACCTTCTCGCGCGTAAGCTTCTCGCCCGTGGGGACGCGCGTGGCAAGGCAGGCCCCCGCCGGCAGGTTCCAAACGGGATAGCCCCATGCGCGCAGCAGCTCGCGCTCTTCGTCCTTGGTGAAGCCGACCTCCATAAGGGGTGAGCGCACGCCGAGCTCTTCTGCCGCACGCATGCCGGGGCGGTAGTCACCGCGATCGCTTGCATTGCTGCCATCGATGACGGTGGGAAAGCCTAGCGACTTGGCGTGGTTGACGATGGCGGTAAAGCCGGCGCGCTTGCAGTGGTAGCAGCGGTCGGCATCGTTGCAGGCTACCTGGGGGAGCTGCAGCTGATCGACCGAAAGATTGAGCACGGGGAGCATAAAATGCGGACCCTCATCGGTTTGTCCGTCAACGGACCGCTCAAACGAAGCCTGCTCGGGTGTGCCGATGAGCGGCGTGGTGAGATGGACGAGGAGGGTATTGGTAGGCATGATGCGGGCGCATACGGCGGCCAAAAAGCTGCTGTCAACGCCGCCGGAAAACCCGATAGCCACGCGCCCGTATGCCAAAAGCAGCTGTTCGAGCGCCGATAGCTTGTCTTGAAGCTCCTCTGCGGGTGCCGTGGTGTCTAAAATCATGAAACGATCCTTATCGTTGAGTACTCGGTCGAAAACTATAATCCTAATGCGTTACTTGCCATAAGACTTCTATCTATGTAACGAAAGTGCAATATGGCATATACGTTATATACAAGTTGCCAAATGCGGTAGAGTTGCAGCAACGCGACAGCGAGAGTCGATGGGGGACCGATATGATCAAGGCTGTTATTTTTGACATGGATGGAACGCTGGTCGATACCGAGCGTTTGGGAATTAAGGCCTGGAAGGCAGGCGCCGCTGAGCTGGGGCTCGCGATTGATGAAGCGCTGATCCATCAGTTTATCGGTCGCACGCTGCCCGATGTCATGGACATCCTCGATAAGCATTACGGCAGCCATGAAACCACCGAGGCGATCTATCGTCGCCACAAGGAGATTCGCGACGAGATGGTCAAGACCGAACTGGAACTTAAGGCCGGTGCCGCCGAGTGCCTAGACGAGCTGCTGGCTGCGGGCTATCACGTGGGTCTAGCGACGTCGTCGCGCCTCGTTACGGCCGAGCGCAACCTTAAGATGGTCGGTCTTTTTGACAAGTTTGAAACGGTAACGTGTGGCGAGGACGTCGTGCACGGCAAACCCGACCCCGAGATGTATCTGCTCGCCTGCGAGCGCGCGGGCTTTGCCCCCGAGGAGTGCGCCGTGGTCGAGGACTCTCGCAACGGCTGCGTCTCGGGCATCACGGCCGGATGCCATGTCTTTGCCGTCCCCGATATCGTGCCGCTGCCGCAGGACGTGGTGGATGGCTGCGAGGCCGTGCTCGATACGTTGTTCGACCTGGCAGCGGCAGTCAAGGCCGTGCGCTAGACAATTGCGGTGTTGAAACGAGCAATTACCCACGTTTGCGCTTAAGCAAAAGGGGCCCGGCAATGGTCGGGCCCCTTTTGCTTAAGCGGCGACTTGGCATACTTGCGCGCGTGCTATAGATACGCGCCCAGGTTGATGGCGGTGGCTTCGGCGTGGTTGCTTGCCTGGGTGCTGGCGCGTTCCAGCAGGAACGGCCGCACGAGTTCTTGGCGGTTGATGTCCTCGATGGCTGTGACCGCGGTGACGGTGCGCGCTGCAGAGCCGATGCGGACGTGCTTGGTCTTTGCCGGCGCCTTGTTCTCGATTTGCTCCATGAGCAATTGAACACCCTTGCGGCCAATTTCGTAGCCCGGCGGCGCCACGGTGGTAAGGGGGACCGACCCGCTCCAGGCAAGTGGATTGCCGTCGCAGCCGGCCACGCGGACCTGCTCGGGGACGGAGATGCCCTTGTCGATTAACGCCGAGATAACGCCCGACGCCAGTACGTCGGTCAGGCCGATGACAAAATCGGGGCGCTCGTCGCCGGAGCGCTCGGCAATCTGGGCGCCGATGCTGTAGCCGTCGGCAGCGGTATTCCATTCGCCGGCGTCGATGACTTCGATCTTGATATCGGGGTGCAGGGCAAGGGCCTTGTGGATGCCAAGTACGCGCAGGGTGAGCTGCATAAATGCCGCTCTGCCCACAACGGTGATATGGCGTGCGCCACGGGCAACGGCGAGCTCGGCGATAATGCGCCCCTGCGCCTCGTTGTCGGCGGCCACGTAGTAACCGGGTTCGGAACAGTGGATGTCCAGATGGACGATCGGCACGGGCATCTTGGTCATGGCGGGGTGCCAGT
>CABUOA010000054.1 GCA_902493145.1 uncultured Collinsella sp.
GCCTGAGCCACAGCCTCGGCAATGCCCTCGGCGCCCTCGGCCCACAGCTGAGCCGGCGTGGTGCCAAAGGCCATCGCGAAGGCCAGGAATGCCACCAGGCCGCGCTTGGCTACGCCGCGCGCAATTGCGCCACGGCGATGCGAGACGCGCTGGCGCTCGTCCACAAACATATCCATTTGTCTCCCATTGTCTGTACTTGGAGCGTTGCCTTGAGGCTGCCCCACGTCATCGCGCATGTTGCGCTCGAGTTCCCCCATCGGGGTCCCCCTTCCCTCCAGAGCCCTATGCACACCGGCGGCATACGCCGCAGCCGCATGCAAGATGGGGGGCGATCCGACTTAACCTTAACGACTCGGGCACGTCGTCCGATCTGCGACGCGAACATCCCGAGCCAAGAGGAATTACGGTTACTGGTACAGCCGGGGACTTGCACCCCAATTCTCCCAAACGCGCAGGTAAACCGCGCATTCGTGCGTCTCCGCACCACCATCTAGGCCATCGATTATTACCGTCAAAATGGTATCACGCAAAAGGGCCTCGCTCGCAGGCGAAGCCCAAGGTAAAAGCTATTGTTTGCGATAGGAAAATGCGGTGACGGTCGCGGCCTCTAGTGCTTGCCGCCGTGACTGTTGAGCCAGATATTGCGGCCCAGCATAAGCGCCAGCACCAGTGCGCTGACGTAGCCCATAAAGCCAATGACCGGGATACCAAACACAACCGGCTCGATGCGCGCGTAGTACACCACCGACGAACCGATAAACAGACCAGCAATCACAATTGCCATCGACATACGGTCGATAATTCCGCCCAGCTGTCGCAGCGCCTTATCGCTGCTCATGATCTGCGTGTTCACCTTAAGCTGGCCGCGCGTGAGCATGCGCGAAGCCAGGCCAAGATACTCGGCCGCCTCGAGCGAGCCCTTCGCCGCGCGATAGCTGCTCGCGGCAAGATCGCGCCCCATGTCGCGCACGCGCGCATAGGTGCTTTTCTCGTTTTTAATGTGCGTTTGGATGATCTGGATCATGTTAACGTTGGGCATATACTCAGTCAGCAGGCCCTCGAGCGTCACCATGCCGCGGGCGAACATCGTTACCACGCTCGGCAGCTCAACGTCGTTTTTGCGCGCCAGGTTTAACAGCGAGGTCAAAAACTCGCCGATATCCAGATCCTTCAGGTCAAGGCCCGCAAAGTCAGCCACGATAAAGTCAAGATCGGACAAAAAGGCCGAATGATCGAGCTCAGCAGAGTCGCCACGCGTCACGGCGAAGCGCATGAGCGAATCCTTGAGCTTGGGCACGTCGCCCTCGGCCACGGCGAAAATCATGTCCTTGACGATACCGCGATCGTGACTCGACATGCGTCCGACCATGCCCAAGTCGATAAAGTAAACGATGCCGTCCTTGAGAATAATGTTTCCCGCATGCGGGTCGGCATGGAAAAAGCCGTCATCGAGCACCTGCGTCGAGTAATCCTCGACGATTGCGGCACCGATCTTTTCCAAGTCATAGCCCTCGGCCACCAAGCGTTCAGGATCGGCGATCGAAATGCCGTCGACGTAGTCCATAACCACCACGTGCTCGGTGCACAGGTCCAGATAGGATTTAGGACACGTCACGCCATGAACGCTCTTATGGAACTCGTAGAAGTCGTTGAGGTTTTTGGCCTCGGCCAAAAAGTTGGTCTCCTCGCGAAACGAGGTCCACAACTCCTCGACTACGCCGTGCAGGTCAACGAATTGATCGGTGTTGACGAACTTGGAAACGATACGCACCACCGAGCGGATGATATCGATGTCCTGTGCCATAACCTGCTGCGCACCGGGGCGCTGCACCTTGACGGCCACGTCCTCGCCGGTCACCAGGCGGGCGCGGTGCACCTGCGCGAGCGACGCGCTACCGAGTGGGTTGGGGTCGATCGCGTCGAACATCTGCCCCAAACGCTGGCCGTATTCCTCTTCCAGGCAGCGAAGCACTACCTCATACGGCACCGGCTCTACGTCGGAGCGCAGGCGGCGCAGCTCGTCGCAAAACCGCTGCGGCAAGATCTCGGAGCGGTTGGCCAGAATCTGCCCCATCTTGACGAACATGGGGCCGAGCTCTTCGAGCAGACGACGCAGGCGAACCGGCGTGAGGTTATCCCACACGCGATACTTTTTGACCAGGCGAACGATCTGACCGATGCGTTCGCGGCGGCCTGCCGGCGTGAGCTGGTATTCCTCGTCCGGCGCCATCGCGTCGGGCTCCTCGGGGACCATATCGACAGCGCGCGGCTTCTTGCGAGCGCCCGAGACAACGGCCTCAACCTCATCGACAACCGACGTCTCGTCACCCAAGGGGTCTAGATTGTTGTAATCGGTGGTGGAATCTGCCATCTGCGCTGCTACTCGGCCTCTTTGGCGTCCTCTGCGTCGTCGGGCTCAACAGACTCGACGGGCACCGAGGTCACGTTGTCCTCGACCGAATCGACGATATCGCGCACATGGGCCAAAAAGGCCGTCCGCTCGGGGGCGGTCATAACGCGGACGCGAGCCAGAATGAGCTCGTCGAGCACGCGCTGTGCCGCGGTCTCGCCCTGCATGCCCAGGCGCTCGGTCAGGTCGGAGATGGTGCCACCCGCCTGCTCGAACATGTCGGACACGCTGCGGGCGATATCGGGGGCGCCTGCGTCCTTGCGGACCTGCTCACCCTTGGTATTGAGGTCGTCGAGGACCTTCTTGCCGCCCTCGACGGCAACGGCGGCGGCGCCGAAGCCCACGTTGATGGCACCGTTAACAAGCTGATCGAATTTCATAACCATGGTTGGCTCCAATCATGAACAACTGCATTGGCCTTCTTGTACCCAAGATTGGGTGAACGACACAATATCGTTTTACCGCCAAGATAGAAATCGAGCGGGGCAAAGCCTTTGACGGCGTTTGTCCCGCTCGCTCGTTGCAAGGTCGTCTTTACCTTACGTTATCGTTCATCGCGAAGGAGTTCTTCATGGCGCAGCTGGTGGTGTAGAGCACCTTGCCCAGCAGGGCATCGGTCTCCACGCGCACGAGCTCGGCAAAGGCCTCGTTGGCGCGGGCGAGCTCGGCAGACACCTCGGCCTCGGGCAGGGCGGCCACGGCAGCGTCGACGTCGTGGATCTGCTTGTGGCCCATGCCGCCGACCTTCTCCTGATAATCCTCGACCGCGCGACCGCACTCATGGAAGCGGACGTCGGCCAGGGCACCGATCAGGCGATTTGCCCAGTAGAAGTTCTCGGACGTCACGCGAGCCTGCGTGTCGGCATAGTACTCGGGCATGGTCTCGACATTGGCGTACAGCGGCACGAGCGCGTTAAACGAGTTGGAGCCAAACGCCATCCACTGAACGGCGCGATACGCCGGCTGCGCATAGGGGCGCAGCTGCAGCACGGCGAGCTGGCTGTTGCGGTTGATGCCGATGGGACGATAGGCACCGCGCGTGGCGGGCGTGCCCTTGCTGCCGTAGCAGTCGTACTCCGTGCCCTGGTAGTGGCTCGAAAGCACATACTTGATGTCCTCGATGGTCACCTTGCGCTCGGGCACGCGGCTCCAGGGGATGTCGTCGCTCTCGGGCGTGTAATCGGCGTCGGGACCGTCCCACACATCGCTGGGATTGAGGCAGCGCTGCATGTACCAGGCGCGCGGCGTGTTGTAGACGTGGTCGCTGTCGCTGTGCGAGCCAAAGGCCTCGCGCGGGTTAAAGACCGTCGCCGGACCGTCGCCCTCAACGCCCAGCGTCAGGTCCAGATGCCACTCGGCCATCCAGGAGCGCAGGTCGGCGGAGCACATGTGGTCGACCTGAGCGCCCTCGGCGTCGTCCAGGTCAAAGCTATCGATACCCAGCTGGTTGGGCATGGTCACATAGGCGTCATCGGGCACGCGCTTGGCGATCCAGTGGTGGCCGCCGATGGTCTCGAGCCACCAGATCTCGTCAACGTCGCTAAAGGCGATGCCGTTGTTCTCGTAGGTGCCGTAGCGCTCGAGCAGGTCGCCCAGGATACGCACGCCGTCGCGGGCGGACTTGGCATACGGCAGCACCAGGGTCACCATGTCTTCCTCGCCCAGACCGCCGGGCTGCGCCGGCACATAGCCGTCCTCGCCCTCGTTGCCCTTGGCGGGCACATAGTCTACGAGCGGATCGGCGCCGCGGACACGCTCGTTGGTGGTGAGCGTCTCGGTTGCGGACATGCCCACATTGAGCTCGTTGAAACCGGCCTCGGCCCAGATGCCGTGGCCCGGGACAACATCGGGGACGCTCGTGTAGCGCATGGGGTTATCGGGCAGCTCAACGGTCAGGTGACTCAGGACGCTCGTGTAGACGCGCGGCTGCTCGTCGGGATGCACCACGCGCATGCGCTTGGGCTCAAACACCCCGTTGGACGAGTCCTCGTTGCGAGCAACCAACGTCGACCCATCGTAGCTCGCGTTCTTACCAACCAAAATCGTTGTGCACGGCATGCGCATCCTCCTTGAGCGAAGAAATCAAACGGTACCAGTGTATCGCTTCGGCGCAAAAAGGGCGAAACCGCGACCCCTCGGAACCCCCTCGGGACCTCTGTGTGCAAAAAATGCCAAATATGAGTACTGTCACCAATTTAGTAGCAGCAAATTTCCTTGTAATGAGTGCCGAAAATCCCTATTTGTCCAAAAGCAAGACAACGTTATTCCCCATAGGTTCAATAAAATGAGCTTCCTAACGATAATGCATATCATTAGGAAGCCCAAATGTCATAAAACATATGTGACCATCTTGACAGCAGTACTCATATTTGGCATTTTTTGACCACGTGGTATATAGCTAACCCCTCAAGCAGCCCAAAACACCTATTTCGATGCACGCTCCGCCGCCTCAATCACGTGTTTGGCGAGAATCGCGGTGGTCACAGCCCCCACGCCGCCCGGCACGGGCGTGATGGCGTTAACGACCGGCTCCGCAGCATCAAAATCGACGTCACCCACCAGCTTGCCAGCGTCCTCATCCCAGTTAATGCCAACATCGATGATCGTCTGGCCCTCGCGAACGGCATCCGCGCCAATCGTACGCGCGCGTCCAACGGCGGCAACCACAATGTCAGCCGCACGGCACTCGGCAGCAAGGTCGCGCGTATGCGTATGGCACGTCGTCACCGTGGCATTGAGAGCCGTAAGCATGGCGGCAACGGGACGGCCAATCACCAGCGACCGACCAACGACCGCGACCTTGGCCCCATCCAGCTCAACACCGTAATGATCCAGCAAAGCAAGCACGGCTTCGGCTGTGCAGGGGGCAAAACCCTCGCCGCGTCCCGAAAGCGTGGTGAGCAGCGAAGCCGGCGTCATGGAGTCAACGTCCTTGGCGGGATCGAGTGCCGCGGCAACTGCATCCTCATCAAGCCCAGCGGGCAACGGACGAAACATCAGGCAGCCGTGAACAGCGGGGTCGGCATTGATGCCCTTAATAGCCGCCAGCAACTCATCCTGCGAAACATCGGCAGGAAGCAAAACGCGGCGAGCCTCAATGCCAACCTTCTCGCAGCGCTTGAGGGCGCCGCGCTCGTAGGACAGGTCGTCCTCGCGCTCGCCCACACGAACGATGGCCAGTGTCGGCACGATGCCCCGTTCGCGCAGGGCGGCGCAGCGAGCAGCGAGCTCCTCGGTCAAAGCACGGGCAACGGGAGCACCCTTGAGCAGCTCGGCCATGGCTATCCCCTCTTCCTTGCGGCGTCGGCGGCGCGGCGCGCCAGCGCATCGGCGCGCGGCAGCCACGTATCCAGCAGATCGTCGCACGCTGCCTCGAGTTCCTCGGCGCGCGCCCGGTCTTTCATAGATGTGGTGTTGGCAAAGAGCGTCAGGCTCGCACCCTGCATGGCGGCGCGGCAGAACACGGCACCGCACGCCACGTCGGACAGCAGCTGGCGCGAGCCCTTGTCTGCCATGTCCTCAAGCAGCGCCAGCGCACGACCGCACGCATCCATAATGCGGTACGGCGGCATGGCTGCCACATGCAACGCATCTTGAATCGCAGTTGGTCGAGCCGGGTCATCACGAGGAATACCGTATGCCGCAGACACCTGGCCATACGCACGAACGTCCTCGGCGACCAGACCCACGAGCTCCTGAGCCAGCTCGTCTGCCTGGGCAAATGCGCGCGTCAGATCGTCTGCGCGATCGGCAAGCGCGGGGTTGGTTGCGCCGTAGCGCGCGACCATCCCGCACAGCGAGGCGCCCAGTGCGCCCACAAAGGCGCTCGCGCTACCGCCGCCGGGAACCGGCTCGCGCGCGGCAAGCGCCTCGGCAAACCCTCGGCAGGTTTTATCCATCATCTCTTGGCTCATCGAAACACCTCTGCCCACCGCGCCGGCCACCACGGGCCGCACGCATAATAAAAAATGGGACAACGACGCCAGGAAGCGGTTGTCCCATTCATCGATCTTGTCCAAGTCAGTCTAGCCCATAAGACAAAGGCTGTCAGGAGCTCTGGCTATCGGCGTTTCCGATTGCCTGCTATAGGCGCGGGTGCCTAGTCCACCTGAAACGTCGGCAGCAGCGTGTCGATAATCTTCGACCCCATGTCGCGGTTTGCAGTCGAGTACTCCAAATGCGCCGTGGCAATCGTCGAATCCGTGACGATCGTCTTTTCGTAAATGATCGTGTCGCCCTCGCGCCACGAAACCACGTACCAGTTGTCGCCCTCCGCGGTATAGAGGTCAGCCTTGCCCGAGGTGTCCGCGTTGACGAACATCTCGTGCGAGGTTTCGTCGTTAATGTTGACGTAGCCAAACAGGTTGATTACAAAGCCCGTCTCCGGATCCTCATACCTGGCGCCACTGCCGCTGGGAGTATCTTCCATCTCAAAGCGATTGGGAATCGACATGCTATAAGGATGCATGTCGTTCGTGTACGTATACACGTCGGTTAGGTAATCGTCCGAATCGCCCGAGCCGTAGTATGCCGATTCGTCTTCGGGAACGGCCTCGTCATCCGACGACGCAGACTCCTTGGACTTGGACTTGTCGCTCTTCTTCTTGGCAGAAGAATCTTTCTCGTCCGAAGACCCGGTATCGATCATCGAGATTTGTGTGCCAGAGCTCTTGGACCCGTTAAGCATCGTGAGTGCAAACACCGTGCCGCCACCGATGAGGACCGCAGCAGCACATGCCACAGCGATAATGACCGGCGCCTTGCTCTTAGGCTTTTGAGGCACAGGCGCGACCGGCGGCATCGACTGGGTTAGGCCCGGGGCAGAGGAAGGACCAGCGCCCGTAGGCGTCGGCACGGAACCACCCGCCAGCGAGGCCCCGCAGTGCGTACAAAACGTCGATCCATCGGGAACTTGCTGTCCGCATTTTTGACAGAACATCGTTCGACCTTTCGTGGTTTAGCTTTTGTCACAGCCAAGTCTATACGCCCCCACCCAAGACGCTGTTGCGCAACATGGAAAAGACGATGCTGAGCCGTGCCGTCCCATGCGCCCAGCGCCCCAAACATGGGACACATGGTCCACCTTTCGAGACTCCCGGGCAGCACAAGCTGGGGCATACATATAGGTAAGGAGCCCTATGTTGGGGCAACGCTCATCACGGCACCGGACGACGAATGGAGGAATAACCGCACAGCAAACAAAGTCATCATGTGCACGCGCAACCGCCGCCCCAGCAATCCGCGGCACACGATGTCATCGACAGACAAGGAGGACACCATCATGAAGAAAAAGACCCTATCGATCCTTTCCCTTTGCATCGCCCTCTTTGCCGCGTTTGCCCTTGTAGGCTGCGGCGGGATCGCATCGGGCGGAGGCGGCAGCACCTCAAAGAGCGAAGGCAAGGAAAAGGCCCCCGTCGCCGAAAAGACTGACTTTATCTGGTTTAAGGTCGAGATGCCCGAGGGCGTTGGCGTAAGCGACTCCGCCGGCAAGAATGCCGACAGGGTCCAGCTCACCTTCCCCGAAGACGAGAACGCCTCGGCCGATCGCTTTATCCCCGTTTGGAAAAAAGCGCTGACGGCCGAGGAATCCCACGCCGACCAGGCGGAAAAGAAGGGGGATACGTTCCAGTGGAAGGATGGCGGGTCCGTCGAGTATAACGGCAGGACGTGGCTCGTCGGAACATACGAGGACAACAGTGGCATCTCAACCATGCTTTTTACCGATGTTGAGCCGGGAAGCGTCTACGTCCTCATCTCGAACTTCGACCAGCACAAGAAAGAAGCCGAGGCGCTCCTCAACTCCATCGAGTTCCCCGATGACATGGAAGAGGCAGTTTCCGAGGCACGCGAAGTCGAGATTTCGAGCATCGAGATCAAGTAACGGGACACCCGCACGCGCCTACGCGCACCCGTGCACATGCGCCCCATTAAAACAACGGGCACCCAACCCGGGGAGGGCCGACAGTATCGGCCCTCCCCTCTTTTACACCCGCGCATATTGCCACTTAACGGCGCAAATCCGGCCCTCAGAATGGGACACATGTCCCACCCTAGCGAGCCGTCCACGCGTACAGTAAAGGCAGGTAATCCATGGGCGGTTACAGATTGAGGAGGACACGACCATGAAAAAGAAGGCCTTAGCGATTCTCACCCTCTGCATCAGCCTCTTTGCCGCGGTTGCCCTGGTGGGTTGTGGCGGAAGCGGTGGCGCTACCGGCAGCAGCGGTGGCGGCGGCGCGGAAAAGCCAACCGTGGATATGAGGACCGACTTCATTTGGTTTAAGGTCGAGGTCCCCGAGGGCGTCGAGATTACCGACGTTGCCGGCGACACGGCCGACAGGGCCCAGTTTAAGTTCACCAAGAGCGAGCACGCCAGCGACCGCTTCATCCCCGTCTTCGACCCTGACAAGAACGCCGACGAGCTGTTTGACTACGAGGCCAAGTGGAAGACCGACTTTGAGTGGACCGAGAATGATCCCGTTAAGTACAACGGCAAGACCTGGCGCAACGCTTCCTACACGCACACGGGCGGCGTGACGACCGAGTACTTCACCGACGTTGACGGCGGCAGCGTGTACGTGCGCATCGACAATGTCGAAGAGCACAAGGACGCCGTCGAGACCATGATGAAGTCCCTGGAGTTTGCCGATGATATCGCCAAGGCCAAGACCGAGGCCATGGACGTCAAGCTCGACGATATCGAGATCAAGCGCTAAAGCTCCAACGGCATGCAGCAGCGCCGTTTTAGCTCAGCCGGGATGCAAGGTGCGACTCCTTGCATCCCGGTTTTTTGTGTTCGAAAGCGCCCGGTCACATCACCATATTGAGCACGTTGACGAATTCCTGCGCCCTCGCGTGACTGCTGAGGCTAAAGACACAGGCAGTCAACAGCCTGTTACGCAGAAAAACGTCGCGGCCCTTGATCCTGTTGACCCCCGTGATGTCCTTAAGGTAGACAATCTCGGTGTGCTTGCCGCCGAAAGCGCCCTTCTTGAGCACCTCGATACGGTTAGGGTAAATTTTGACGTCTTTAAACCTACCCGAACCCTTGTCCTGAAACAGCAAGGTGTTGTTGTCCATGCGTGTCACTCCCATGGGGTTCGCTAAAACTGCCTCTATGGTCACATTTTAGTCACCGCAAGGCTCCCATGCGAAGGTGCCAGACAGCACAGCAATTCGTGTCCGCGCGAGGCTTTAAACTAAATGCGATAAAGATGCATTCCATAAGAGGAAAGTGGGGCGACAGTGATGGGCGAACTGGTAAACCGTGGAGAATCGGCAATCGTGCCAGAAGTTTTTTACAAGCAGGTTTCCTCGATTCTAAACGCCGCTCGCGACAAGGCCTATACC
>CABUOA010000055.1 GCA_902493145.1 uncultured Collinsella sp.
TCGTGGTACCATGGTTCATATCGTTGTTTAAACGACTAAGGGAGTAGACACCATGGAAGAGGCCTATCGTCAAGCACGCAAGCGCGGCGAGCAGGGACGCCGTCGCGCCATCAGCCAAAGCGAGCACCCGTACCTTACGGACCTCGACAGCTTGGTTGCCCAGCTCCCCTTAGGTCAGCGAGAGAGCGTCGGCCTGCGGGATATTCCGCTCGAAATGGTCGTCGGCACGGTTACCAAGGGCCGTCAGTCTGCCTTTTCGTGCAACTTTATGCCCCTGTTGCCATTTAGCACCGAGTTCGCCCGCAAGTGGTCCAACCTCTACGACATCCAGGTGACCGAGGGCTATCGCGACCCCATCATCGTCACCGAGTTCATGCATCGGTTCTACGTCCAAGAGGGCAACAAGCGCGTCAGCGTCCTCAAATTCCTGGACGCCCCGACAGTTTCGGCCAAGGTCACCCGCCTCTACCCCGGAAAATGGGATTCCGTCGAAAGCCGCCTCTATGGCGAGTTCTGCGCGTTTTGGCGCGTCTGCCCCCTATACGAGATCGAGTTCTCGCGTGAGGGAAGCTACGAAACGCTCGCCAAGATGCTCGGTCAGAACCTTATCGAAAAATGGCCGCAGAAAAAGGTCGACTACCTGCGCCACACCTTCCTGCTCTTTAAGCGCGCCTACCTGCGCGCCGGCGGCGACCATCTGGACATTACGCCCGCCGACGCTATGCTCGTCTACCTCAATGTGTACAACCAGGACCGCCTGCTGGATACGCCGACGGATATCGTCGTAAACCGCCTGTGCAAGATTTGGCGCGAGTTGGTCATTGCCGGCAAAAGTGATGAGGAGAAGGTCGATCTTGTCGAGGCACCGAGTGTCGATGAGGAAGAGGCGCCCGCCAAGTCCACCTCCGGCGTGCTCAACTTCTTTATGGGCAAGACCGTCTACTCGGCGGCCAGCCCCCTGCGCATCGCCTTTATCCATGAGTTCCCCTGTGCGACGTCGAGCTGGGACAGCCTGCACGACCAAGGGCGTCAGTATCTCGATGAGCACTTTGGCGGTATCGTGCGCACCGAGGCGTTCGAGGACTGTCATAATCCGGATGTGTTCTACGCCGCCGTGGAAACGGCTGTCAAACATGGAGCTAACGTCATCTTCTCGACCTCGCACCGCCTGATGGAATACACGCTCAGAGCTGCCGTTGAGTATCCCCAGGTGCGGTTCCTTAACTGCTCTATCGGCCTTCCCCACCAAAGCGTCCGTTCGTACTTTGGCAAGATGTACGAGGCCAAGTTCCTCCTGGGCGCCCTTGCCGCCAGCATGGCGGACAACCACCGCATCGGCTACCACGCGTCGGTCTTCGCCTCGGGCGCACTCAGCGAGATCAACGCCTTTGCGATTGGCGCCTCGCTGCTCGACCCCCGTGCGCAAATTATCCTCACTTGGGGAGATGTTCCCGCCGGCGGTCTTGCCGAAGCCATGTGTCGCGAGGGCGTGAGCGTCATGACCGGCGCCGATATGTCCAAGTCTCTCGAGGACCCCACCGCCTACGGGCTTCACCGTCTGGTAAACGGCAAGGAAGTTACCGGTATTGCTATGCCGGTATGGAACTGGGGCCGTTACTACGAACTCATCGTACGCAGCCTACTGCACGGCACATGGGACGAGACCGCCGATGACCAGCAGGTGCGCGCCGTCAACTACTGGTACGGTATGAGCTCCGGCGTCATCGATATTCGCTACGCTCCGGGCCTACCCTATCAGACGCGTAAACTTGTGCAGCTGCTTCGCAACGGCATTGTCGAGGGCTCCATCAACCCATTTGGCGGCGAGCTCCACAGCCAGGACGGCGTGGTTCAGATTGAGGGCTTCCCTCCCCTGCCGAGTACGCAGATTGTCGAGATGAACTGGCTGGCTGACAACGTTATAGGCTCGATTCCGCAGCTCGATAACGAGCCGGAGGTCCGTGCCCTATGAATATCCTAGCCATTGCCGATGTAGAGGAGCGCTGCCTGTGGGAATGTTTTCGCAAGGAGCGCTTTGAGGACGTTGACCTGATTCTATCCGCAGGCGACCTGGATCCGGACTATCTTGAGTTTTTGGTCACTGTCATCAACAAACCGCTTGTGTACGTTCGTGGCAACCACGACGACCGCTACGCGCGCCATGCACCGGGCGGGTGCATTTGTGTTGAGGACAGCGTATATGTGTACCGAGGTATTCGCATTGCGGGTCTGGGCGGTTCCATGCGCTACCGCGACGGCGCGAACATGTATACCGAGCGCGAGATGGCAAAACGCATGCGCAAGCTATCGCGAAAAATCGCACTGGTAGACGGATGCGATATTCTACTTACCCATGCACCCGTCGCAGGCATGGGCGACCTGGACGACCTGCCGCATCGAGGATTCGAGTGCTTTAATGCGGCTCTTGAGTCTTGGGGTCCCGACTATATGATTCACGGGCATGTGCACCAAAGCTACGGCCCCAACTTTCAACGCGAGCGCCAACACCCATGCGGAACGAAGATTGTCAACGCCTGCGGCTATACCAAGATCGAAATTGACGAGGCGCGCTACCCCACGCGCGGTTGGAAGGCCGCTTGGCTCAACTCGCAAACCATGCGCCGCGAGCTCAAACGCCACGAAGCAATCGAGTCTTCAACCGCCAGAACCCCCTGGTAACTGCCAACAACCACCACGAAGGGGATAGGCACCTTTATGGTGGTTTTGCTGACTCGTCCGACCTGTCCATCACGGTGCTTGTGTAATTAACGAGAACACTCATTGTTTTGTAAGGACGGCGCTCACGTGCCGTCTTTTTTTGTCAACTTATGCAGTCTCGACCGTGTTGTATGTAGAGGGACCTCGCGAGACGCCTTCCCTATATCCACCACGACCAATTGGAGGTGACACTATGCCTGCACGCCGTAACCGCAATAGCACGCTCCGATGCGATGCCGATCAGATCGAGCGGGAAGCAAAGCGCTTGGTCGACACGTATTCCGACCTCATCCTTCGATTGTGCTATTCGGCCCTTGGATCCGCTGACGACGCTCAAGACATCTGCCAGGACACGCTGATCAAGATTCTCCAACGCACTCAACCGTTCGACTCGCTCGAACACGAACGTGCTTGGGTGATCCGAGTCGCACTGAACGCATGTCGCGATATCGGCCGTACGCACGCGAATCACCCGGTTGTCGACCTCGATTCGCTCCCCGATTTCTGCGCACCCGTAACACATACCGAGCAAGAATTCGCGCAACGCGACTGCGCCATTCTTTCCGCTGTCACGGCCCTGCCTCAAGCACAGCGCATCGCCATCTTTTTGCACTACTACGCAGGCATGAGCATCAGGGAAATCGCAGACGCCGTTCACGCGACGCCAGCTGCAACCGCCCAGCACCTTAGCCGCGGACGTGCGTCACTTCGGCTTTCCTTGAAAGGAGACCACAATGACTACGAATTCGAATGACTATCGCCACGCCCTGGAGCACATTTCGTTTACCGATAATGCGAAGCAGCACATGGCAAACTCGATTGCTCAGTCCGTCGCCTCGAGCGATGCGGCGACCGCTCAAAGCAACTTTAATGGCACGCGACGCAAGCCGCGCATCGCCCGCCATCCCGTAAGAACAGTCGCTCGCATTGCCGCTGTAACGGCAGTCCTCGCTATCGTCATTGGAGGCGCTGGCACGGCTATGGCAACAGGCGTCCTGCCGCTTCCTTCTGACATGCTTTCCGACATCTTTGACGGACCTGCTTCTCAAACCGAGATCATCGACCGTATTGGCCGGCCCGTCGGTGCTAGCTGCTCCAACAACGGAGTCACCGTGACCGCCGACGCCATCATGGGCGACAAGGATATGGTTACCATCGCCTATACGCTTACGTTCGACGATCCCGCTGCCCTGAAAAAGCTTTCCGAGCCGGGCGAGAACGGAACTATCGCCGGAAGTGTCGATGGAAACGTATACGTTGATGGCGAGCATGGCGGCCAAGGCCAATCATGGCTCATTGACAAGAACCCCAATGACTCCAGCATTCAATACTTTGCACAGTTCAGCGTTGAATCACCCGGCCTTATGGGCAGGACCGTCCGCACGCATATCAACTCTCTCGTTGTGCCACGTGCTGGCAAAGAGCTTCCCGAGTATAAGAAAATACTTACGGGCCCATGGGATCTTAAGTTCCAGCTGAATTACGAAGATACATCCGTTACGATTCCCGCGCCCAAATCGGTCAACTTTAACGGCACCAAGGCGACGATTCAAGAGGCCACCGTATCCTGCGTTGGCGTTTCAGTCCGCTACAACATAGATCGTTCCATCGAACACGACAACAACAGCGGCAAGATGTCTCAAAACATGGAGGAGTCTATGGATGCCGTTGGCAACATACCCCTCATCGTGACGTTCAAAGACGGTCATGTTGAGGACGCAACCAGCCACAGCGGCTATTTCGCAAATAAACTGGATAACGGCACCACTGATGTCCACAAGACCTGGCCGTTCTCGCAAGTTTGTGACACAGACAAGATTGCAAGCGTACAAATTGGCGATACGGTCATTCCCATGAATTCGTAACGCTACGCGGCTCGTATATGCACCCGGTTCCGCACTTCGCGTCTAAAGATGCGCTGTCATCGAGCAGCGTGAGCGCAAGGCCGCCCGTATGGTCGGCTGGGAACACCTCGTTGCGCTAAAAACCACCACGAAGGGGACCGGCACCTTTGTGGTGGTTTTGCTGACTCGTCCGACCTGTCCCAACGGTTTGTCTCAATCTGTAACAGGTAGGGCCCAAATAATCGGTTAGCTGTTACAGATCGAGACAGACCACGGATGCTCGGCCGAAAATCTCAATCTGTAACAGGTAGGAACGATTTTGCCCCTTAGATGTTACAGATTGAGATATTTGACAGCTTGAATCGGCATCGCCTACAGCGCGGCGACGACCTTGTCGCCCATCGTCGTGGTGCCGAGGATCTTATCTGCCGGGGTGTTGACATCGGCGATGTCACGGGTGCGCCAGCCCTCGTCGAGCACGCGCGCCACGGCGCTCTCGATCCACGCGGCTTGCTCGCCCATGTCGAGCGCGTAGGTCAGCAGCATCGCCACCGACAAGATTTGAGCCAGCGGATTGGCCACGCCGAGCCCCGCGATGTCAGGAGCGCTGCCAGCGCTCGGCCCAAACAGCGATACGCCATCATCCAGCGAGGCAGAGGCAAGCATACCGAGCGATCCGGTAATCTGAGCCGCCTCATCGGACAGGATGTCGCCGAACATGTTCTCCGTCACCACGACGTCAAAGTCTGCCGGTCGACTGATGAGCTGCATGGCGGCGTTGTCGACGAGCAGGTCCTCAAGCTCCACGTCGGAGTACTCCTCGTCTTGCACGCGATGCACGATCTCGCGCCACATGCGGCTCGTCTCCAGCACGTTGCGCTTATCAACGCTCGTCACCTTGCCGCGACGTTTGCGCGCCGCCTCAAATGCCTGGCGCGCAATGCGCTCAATCTCGTACTCGCGATACTCCATCACGTCGACCGCACGCTGACCGGCCGCACCCGCAGCGCCCGCGCAGGTCACGGATGCGGGCGCCAAAGTCCCACGGCATGTTGTAGCCCATCGTATCGGGGATGTTCACGACCGTGGCACCGGCCTTTACGGCCGCCTCGATAATGCGCACCAGAAACTCCTGATCGGAGCGGCCGGCATCCTCGGCATAAAACTCAACATCGTCAACGAACTTGCGAGCATGTTTGACGGCATGGATCGCTCACTCAATTGCCCTTTCCTCAGTCATATGGAGCTTGTCGCGCAGGTGACTGGTGCTCACACCCAGCCCTGTATGGATACGGGGCCTCTGGGCCGTTTTGAGCGCCTCTGCAGCCACTTCGATATCCCTGTCGACAGCGCGCGTCAGGCCGCATACCGTGCATCGGTCGCCCGCAATCTTGCCAATCTCCTGTACGGAGCGAAAGTCACCAGGACTCGAGATGGGAAAGCCCGCCTCGATAACGTCCACGTTCATGCGCACCAGCTGGCGGGCGATGAAGAGCTTTTCCTCGGTATTCATGCTGCGCCCGGCGACTGCTCACCGTCGCACAGGGTGGCGTCAAAGATTGTGATTTTGCGGCTTATATGTTCATCCTGATTGACCGTTTTATGACAGATGGCTTTCAGGAGAGAGAGAAGGCCTAGAGATAGAAAAATACCCGTGTCGCTCATCACGCCTGAAAGCGGCAGACGATAGCGCACCCGGGTACAACAAATCGTTATAGCGAGATTACAACCCTAGCGCGCTATCCAATCTAGTAGCGCTAGGCCTAGGAGCTGTTGCGTGTTCTTAAACATGTTGGGCTCCCTTCGGCCTCGGGTAGTACTACATCGCGCTAAAGTACAACACAAGTAAAACCACCACAAGGGTGCCTGTCCCCTTCGTGGTGGTTTCGTTGACTCAAAAGCAAGAGACCCGGTCCTGCACGAGGCAGAACCGGGTCTCTTTAGCAATGCTTGCTTTGCTCAGGCAGTAACTGTTAGTTACTCAGCCAGGAAGTCGCGCTGGATAGCGGGATCGACCTTGACGCCAGGGCCCATGGTGGAAGACACGGAGATGGACTTGACGTACTTGCCCTTAGCAGAAGAGGGCTTGACGCGCAGGATCTCGGTGTACAGGGCAGCGTAGTTCTCGACGAGCTGCTGCTCGGTGAAGGACTTCTTGCCCAGGGGCACGTGGCAGATGCCGTAGCGGTCGGCGCGGTACTCAACGCGGCCAGCCTTGAGCTCGGAGACCATCTTGGCGACGTCCATGGTCACGGTGCCGAGCTTGGGGTTCGGCATGAGGCCACGGGGACCAAGGATCTTACCGATGCGGCCAACCTTGGCCATCATGTTCGGCGTAGCGATAGCGGCGTCGAAGTTGATCTCGCCCTTCTGAATCTGGGCGACAAGCTCGTCGGAACCGATGATGTCGGCGCCGGCAGCCTCAGCCTCGCGGGCCTTCTCGCCCTCGGCGAAGACGGCAACACGAACGGTCTTGCCGGTGCCGTGGGGCAGGGAGATGGAACCACGGATGTTCTGGTCAGCCTTACGAGTATCGATGCCCAGACGGAAGTGGGCCTCGACGGTCTCGTCGAACTTGGCGGTGTCGAGCTCCTTAATGAGCTTGGCAGCCTGAAGGGGGGTGTAGAGCGTGGCGCGATCGATCTTCTCGGCAGCGGCGTTATAGCTCTTACCATGCTTAGCCATGTGCATTACCTCCTGTGGTTAAACGGGCGTGAGCCCTCCCACATCGTATCGTGTGCCCTATTGCACACATTTAACGGGCGCCCAGGTCGGAGCACCCGTCGTTACCATAAGAAATCGCTACTCAGCGATGGTGACGCCCATGGAACGGGCGGTACCGGCGATGATCTTCTTGGCGGCGTCAATGTCGTTGGCATTGAGGTCCGGCATCTTGATCTCGGCGATCTTGGTGAGCTGCTCCTGGGAGAGCTGACCAACCTTGTCGGCCTGGGGCTTAGCGGAACCAGACTTGAGGTTCAGCTCCTTCTTGATGAGGTGAGCCGCCGGCGGGGTCTTGGTGATGAAGGAGAAGGACTTATCCTCGTAGACAGAGATCTCAACGGGGATGATGTCGCCCTTCTTGTCCTGCGTCTCGGCGTTAAAGGCCTGGCAGAACTGCATGATGTTCACGCCAGCAGCGCCCAGGGCGGGGCCGACGGGAGGAGCGGGGTTAGCTGCACCAGCAGGAATCTGGAGCTTAATGACGTTGGCAACCTTCTTCTCAGCCATGGTCATTCCTTTCGAATCACGAGTGTGAAGTACTTGCTATATCGTAAGCACGCACGTGTTAGAAGCACTCCTGAGATGAGCAGTCACAGAAGAAGCACGCTCGCGCGAACGGACGAAAACTTAAGCGATGACAGCGACCTGGTTAAAGTCGAGCTCGACCGGCGTCTCGCGGCCAAAGATCATCAGCGTGACCTTGAGCTTGCCAGCCTCGGTGTTAACCTCGGAGACCTTGCCATCAAAGTCGGTAAGCGGGCCATCGGTGACGCGGACGGACGTGCCGACCTGAATATCAACCGAGGTGCGCTTGGGCGAATCGCCCTTACCGGGACGACGAGTCATCTTGTTGTACTCGTCGCGGGAAAGCGGAGCGGGCTTGCCGTTGCCGCCTAGGAAACCGGTGACGCCGGGCGTGTTGCGAACACACGTCCACGCATCGTCATCCATCTCCATGCGAACCAGGACATAACCCGGAAAGATCTTAGAATCCTTGGTCTCGCGCTTGCCACCCTCTTTAATCTCGGTGACGCGCTCCATAGGAATCTCGATATCAAAGATACGGTCCTGCATACCCATAGTCTCGATGCGGTGCTCGAGATCGGACTTAACGCGGTTCTCGTATCCAGAGTAAGTGTGAACGACGTACCAACGCTTAGACATGGTTTAGCCCCTCAATCCAGAGAACAGAGCAAGAGCCTCGCCAAAGCCAGCATCGAGCAGAGCGATGACGACGCCGACGACGATCAAAGAAGCGCAAACAACGACCGAGTAGTTCACGAGCTCCTTCTTATCGGGCCACGTAACACGCTTCATCTCGGACTTGACCGAAGCGAAATACTTCTTGGTGCGGGCGAAGAAACCAGGCTTCTCGTTCTTCTTGGACTTCGCAGCCTTCTCGTTCTTCTTGGCAACGGCCTTCTTGGCCTCAACCTTGGAGTTGGCGGCAGCGTTGTTGGCAGGTGCCGGCTGCTGAGCCTTCTTCTTGTTCTTCTTGTTGGCCATTTGGGTTACCTCCGCGCAATGCGCTTATACATGAGTAAACCGTAAGCCCCCAATTGGGAGCTTACGGAATAATGACTGGCACGCCAGGAAGGACTCGAACCCTCAACACTCGGTTTTGGAGACCGATGCTCTACCAATTGAACTACTGGCGTATGTGACTAGAGACTAGCGAGTCTCTTTGTGCAGCGTGTGGTGACGGCACCAGGGGCAATACTTCTTGATCTCCATACGATCAGGCATGGTCGACTTGTTCTTGGTGGTCGTATAGTTGCGGCGCTTGCACTCAGTGCACGCAAGAGTAACTAGAGTACGCATGTATCCTGAACCTTTCATTTCCGCCCCGTACGGGCACGAGTTGTTACTTTATCAGCTCCACGTAAGTGCTGTCAATGAAAACCTCGAGTCAATTGGTTCTCGGTGGATCCATTCATATTTGGAACACATCAATGAAGCCATCGAGAGCTAATCGACGGTGCATCCAGGACCATTATCGATCCTCTCGACACCAGCAACGGCTCAACATCCATTGCAGAAAAGAACCCGGCACCCATATAAGTGCCGGGTTCTCTAAGTCAGCTATATCAAAGAGCTAATTTACTCAATGATCGTGGAGACGATGCCCGAACCGACGGTGTGACCGCCCTCGCGGATAGCGAAGCGCAGGCCCTCCTCCATGGCGATCGGGTGGATGAGATCGCCCTCGATGGTGATGTGGTCACCAGGCATAGCCATCTCGGTGCCCTCGGGGAGCTTGACCGTACCGGTAACGTCGGTGGTACGGAAGTAGAACTGAGGACGATAACCATCGAAGAACGGGGTGTGACGGCCGCCCTCCTCCTTGGTCAGAACGTAGATCTCGCCGGTGAACTTGGTGTGCGGGGTAACCGAACCGGGCTTGCAGAGAACCTGGCCGCGCTCGATGTCCTCGCGCTTGATGCCGCGGAGCA
>CABUOA010000056.1 GCA_902493145.1 uncultured Collinsella sp.
GCATCCATCATCTCGGAGTTGACGGAGTCGTCGGCAGACCACTCGCCGTCGTCGTTGCAGGTGTACTTGAAGATAACCGTGGTCTTCCTGGGCTCGGTGGCCTTGGTCACATCGACCATAACCTGACCGGCCATCTTGTACAGCTCGTCATCGGAAGGAACCGTGTCAAGCGCAGCGACCTTCTCCTGATACTGGGTGGAGAAGTCCTCGACGATCTTGTTCATAGACTTGCATGTGATAGAGACCTCGGCGGTCGCGACACCCTTGTCCTCGTCGACCGTCACGTCGCCGATCTTGTAGTCAAAGCCCTCGAGATAGGTCTTGGCATACTCCTTGGGATCGATACCCAGCTGCTCGAACTCGTCGCCCGAAGCCTCCTCCAGACCAGAGAGGAAGTCGTCGCCACCGTTTTTGACCTCGTCAAACTGCGTCGTAAGATCCTCGGTGATGAGCTCCTCAACCGAAGGACCTCCACAGCCGGAAAGCACGACCACGCATGCAACCAAGACGGCCATGAGGGGCGCAAGCAGCAGCTTCTTTTTCATGTTGTTCCTCCCAATGAGCGGCACCGCGCTTCCCGGACGCGGCGCACGTTGTAATAAGTAAGCCCATACTATCCACTTATGAACGCCCTCGGCAACGCGAAGGCGCGGTCGGTTCGTTTTAGCGTCCGAACGGTTTGCAAGCCCGCCCAACGTGCAATAAAACGCTTCCCCGCGGTGCAATAAAAAAGGTGGCCGGAAAACCCGACCACCCTTGCACATCCTTTGGATGCCGCAGTTTACTTGCGGACGACCTTAACGATGGCGTCACCGGCGGCGACAGCGGAGTCGGCCTCGACGGCGAGTTCGACATCGGCAAACTCGGCGGTGTTGGACACGGCCACGACGACGCAGTCCTTGTAACCGGCAGCGGCGATCTTGGCGCGGTCGATCTTGAGTATGGGCTGGCCAGCCTTCACAACGTCGTCGGCCTTGACGAAGCCCTCGAAGCCATCACCGTTCATGTTGACGGTATCGACGCCAACATGCACCAGAACCTCGATGCCGCTATCGGACTGCAGACCCACGGCGTGGCCCATGGTGACGGTCACCTTGCCGTCGCAGGGAGCGTAGACCAGATCGTCCTCGGGCCACACGGCGCAGCCCTTGCCCAGGACCTCGCCGCCAAAGACGGGATCGGGCACGTCGGCCATCTTGATGACCTTGCCCTTGACGGGCGAGCACAGCACGTCGGCGCCGGCAGAAGCAGAGATGGAGGACGGAGCAGCGGCAGCCGCGGGCTCAGCCTTCTTCTTGAACATGTCAAACAGACCCATACGTTTTCTCCTCTTGATTAAGCGCAACGTTATGCGCATGCCTATGGTGATTATAGTGCCAAATGGTTCAAATGCTAAGGTGGGGACTCGAATCGCGAGCCCATCCCAACGCTTTTCCCCGGTGGCACTCATATTGTCGATTAATCCAGGCCCTCGGCACCGTTGGACTTGATGATCTTCTGGTAGGCGTAGAAGCTGTCCTTGCGGCGGCGCTCGTAGGTACCGGTGCCGTCGTCGTACTTATCGACGTGGATAAAGCCGTAGCGCTTGCGCATCTCGCCGGTGCCGGCGGAAACCAGGTCGATGGGGCCCCACCAGGTGTAGGCGATCAGGTCGACGCCGTCGGCAATGGCCTCGCCCATGGCCTTGACGTGGCTCTGCAAGTAGGCGATACGATACGGGTCGTGGATGGAGCCGTCCTCCTCGACCTCATCGTAGGCGCCCATGCCATTCTCGACCACCATCAGCGGAATCTCGTAGCGGGCGTAAATCTCGTTGAGGGCGATGCGCAGACCCAGCGGATCGATCTGCCAGCCCCAGTCGGTGGACTCCAGATAGGGATTCTTGCCGCCAAAGGTCATGTTGCCCTCGGTCATCTCGTGATCCTTGTGGGTGCCCACGGTGCCGGACATGTAGTAGCTAAAGGTGTAGAAATCGACCTTGCCGTCGGCGATATCCTGCAGGTCACCGTCCTCCATCACAAGCTCGACATCGTTCTCGGCCCAGAAGCGCTTGGCATAGAACGGATACTTGCCGCGCACCTGCACGTCGGAGCAGTACCAGTTCATGGTATTCATCTCCTGCTGCGCGGCGAACACGTCGGCCGGATCGCACGTGGCGGCATAGGAAAGGATGAAGCAGTCCATGTTGCCCATCTTAAACTGCGGGTAATGCTCGTGGGCATAGCGCACGACGCGGCCGCTGGCGACAAACTGGTGATGCAGCGCCTGCATACGAGCCTGCGGCGTAGCATGGACCGCCGAAGCCGGGCCCTCAAAGCCCTGAATCATGCTGGTCTCAAAGAGGTTGCCCATGTCCTGAGTGCCGCAGTTGATCTCGTTGAAGGTGAGCCAGAACTTGACCTTGTCCTGATAGCGGTCGAAGACGGTCTGGCAGTACTTCTCAAAGAAGCCGATGAGCTCGCGGCTCGCCCAGCCGTTGTATTTCTCGACCAGGTGATAGGGCATCTCGTAGTGCGACAGGGTCACGAGCGGCTCGATATTGTGAGCGCGCAGGCAGTCGAAGACGCGGTCGTAAAAGGCGAGGCCGGCCTCGTTGGGCTCGGCGTCGTCGCCGTTGGGGAAGATGCGGCTCCAAGAGATGGACATGCGGAACATGTTGAAGCCCATCTCGGCGAACAGCGCGATGTCCTCCTCGTAGTGATGGTAGAAATCGATGCCGTCATGATTGGGGTAGAAGCGGTTGGGGTCGATGTCGATCGTAATCTGGCGCGGTTCCTTGTAGCTGCCGCCCAAGAAGTGGTCGTCGACCGACGGACCGCGGCCGTCCACGTTCCAAGCGCCCTCAAACTGATTGGCGGCGGTAGCGCCACCCCAATAGAAACCCTCGGGGAATCCCATAAGTGCCTCCTCGCTCATGCGTGTTGCTGATGAAACGAGTATGCCGCCGAGTCGCTCCAGGCCAGGGCGAAGGCGCCGATTTGGACACTTCTTTTCGCAGACGCGCGCTGCAACAGCGCTGCAGCTGAAACTTTTTGACACCGAAGGAGCGAAGACGATCCGCTCCGCGCTTACCGGCGGTATGCCGCGGGGGTGCAGCCATACTTGTCGTGAAACTTACGGTAGAAGAAGCTCATGTTTTCATAGCCCACCGCATGCGCAGCCGCCCCGGCCGTGGCGCCGCCGCGCAGAAGCTCGGCCGCACGTACCAGGCGTCGCTCCTGCACAAGCTGCCTAAAGGTCTTGCCCACATGCCGCTTGAGGAGCGCCGTCGCATAATTAGGGCTCAAGCCAAACTCCGCTGCCATCCCCTCGAGGGAGCATGCAGCGAATTCGCGATCGATATAGCCAAGCATTCCCGTCACCAGGGCAGTGGGCCCCGCCGCGCCGTCCGCCGCGCCGCGCACCAGCTCGCGCTCGTAGCAATCCATGAGCTCGGCCAAAAACAGCTGAAACAGACGCAAGACGATCTCGGGACCGTTGGGGCTCGGGTCGTACAGCTCGCAGAGCATCTCCTGCATGTAGCGCCGAATCCGACGGCTCTCGCCGCAGTAAAAACGGACATGCCCCCGATGGTCCGTCTCGCTGTTGAGCGCGTTGAACAAAAACCGCGAGACCGCGCTCTCGCGCGAGAGGCTCGACTCGAGACTCCGGCGCAAAAAAGAGCGTGAAACGGTCATGCTTAGCATGATGTCGTCCTCGCCGAGCGCCGCCACGGCATGAGGGCAAAGGGCGTCGAGCAAAAGCACCTCGTTGCGGCGCAACTCGAGCCTCTCCCCCGCCACCGTCTGCGGGCAGCGCCCGCGATACACATAGCTCATCTCCACGTAATCATGCACGTGCTCGGGAACTGCATTAAAGCGCGAGTTTTTCCCTATCGTCAGGCCATGCGGCATGCCGGGCTGGGCATAGGCAAACCCTGGCTGCCCAATCTTGCGCACTGGGCATCCGTCGATTTCGACATGCTCGGTCATAATCGACCAATCAAATGCCATGCCGTCTTTATAAGTGATCTCACTGGCGCTCAGTTCGCTGAGCCTACGCTCGAGCTCGTCGATCTCCATGGCTTGCCAATCGTTGATTTGGTCATAGTTCGTCGTGATTCAGATATTAGCAGAACGCGCCGACGCGTCCATAATCTGTGCTATGCAGCAGATCGATCGAGCCAAGGAGGATCCATGACCGCGTACTATCAGCAGGTGCTCGAGGGCACATACGACAACCACGTGCTTCCGTTTTTGTGGATGAAGGGCGAGAGCCATAAGACCATTGCCGAGTATCTGGAAAAGATTGCCGGCGCCGACATCCACGAGGTCTGTCTCGAAAGCCGCCCACACCCCGATTTTTGCGGCGAGGGCTGGTGGCGCGACTTGCGCTTTGTCATTGACGAGTGCAGGCAGCTGGGCCTTAAGCTCTGGATCTTGGACGACGCGCACTTCCCCACGGGCTTTGCCAACGGCGCCGTCAAGGAGGCCGTGCCCGAGCTCCGCAAGATCGTGCTCACGCACCGCACGTTCGACATCGTGGGCCCCACGTCCGCCGCGAGCATCGCGCTCGCCAACATGCTCGACAAAACGGAGCGCTTCTACGGCGTGACATTTATGCAGGACGGCAGCCCCGTCGACGTCGCTTACCGAGTAATCGACGATGCAGACGGCAACCCCAGCCGCCTGGTCTTCGATGCACCTGCGGGCCTCACGCAGGCATGCGTGATGTTCACGAGCGGCAAGACCTCCTACAACGAGGACTACATCAATATGGTCGACCGCGCCTCGGTGGCGCAGCTCATCGATGCTGTCTACGAGCCGCATTTTGAGCATCTGGGCGATGAGTTTGGCAAGACCATCTTGGGCTTTTTCTCCGATGAGCCCGGATTTGCCAACGAGAAGGGCACCACGGGCCCCGATGGCATCTCGGACACGCTCATCGGCAAGGCCACCGCGCCCCTACCCTGGTCGGCCGAGCTTGAGCGTCGCCTGCGCGCGGCACTGGGCGAGCGCTACCTGGCCGAGCTCCCGCACCTGTGGGACCGCGAGCCGGCCGGCGCGCACGTACGCCACGTCTATATGGACATCGCGAGCACCCTCTATAAGGAGTGCTTCTGCGACCAGCTCGGAGACTGGTGCCGCGCGCGCGGCGTGCAGTACATCGGCCACGTTATCGAGGACAAGGACTGCCACGCGCGCCTGGGCGTGGGCGCCGGGCACTACTTCCGCGCCGTGGGCGGTCAGGACATGGCGGGCGTCGACATCGTGATCAACCAGCTGGTACCCGGCATGGACCGCGGCCTTCACAGCTACGGACGCGGCGTGTGGGACCTCGAGTTCTATAACTACGTGCTGCCCAAGCTGGGCTCCTCGGCAGCACACCTCGACCCCAAAAAGCAGGGGCGCTGCATGGCCGAGGTCTTTGGCGCATTTGGATGGCACGAAGGCCTACGCGAGATGAAGTGGATCGCCGATCATTTTTTGGTGCGCGGCGTCAATTGGTTTGTGCCGCATGCCTTTAGCATGGCCGCCTTCCCCGACTGGGACTGCCCGCCGCATTTCTATGCGCATGGCCAAAACCCCCAGTTTGCACACTTTGGGCAGCTTATGAGCTACATGAACCGTACGGCGAGCCTGCTGAGCGGCGGGCGCGCAACGACCCCGGTGGCGCTTCTCTACCATGCGGACGCCGAGTGGGCAGGCGAGGCGAACTTTATGCAGCATGCCGCCTCCGAGCTTATGCGCGCGCAGGTCGACTTTGACATCGTGCCGGCAGAGGCATTTGAGGACGCAGGGCGCTATGCCGTTGAAATTGCCGCAGACGGTAGCGGCTTTAGCGTGAACGGCCAGGCATACCGCTGCCTGGTGATGCCCGGAGCCGAGTTTGTCGGCGAAGCCGTGCTCGACTTTGCCGCGCGTGCCGCAGCCGCAGGTGTTGCCGTGTACGCGCTGGATGAGTTGCCGAACAAGCGCTACGACGGTGACACTGCAGGTCGCGAGGGCTTTGCCTCCCTGGATGCAGCCGCGGTCGCCGGCATCAAGCTCCTGGCGACCACCGAGCTCGCAGACACACTTGCCAACACCGGCATGCAGACCGTGGTTTGCGCCGAGCCCCAGCCCTGGCTGCGCGCACTGCGCTACGAGCGGGCGGGCGAGACCTATCTGATGCTCGTCAACGAGCATCCCAAGCAGGGTATCTCCACTCAGATTGCGCTTGCCGACGGCACACCCGTTGCAGGCGCGCGCCTCGATCTGCTCAACGGCACCGAGCCCGCCGCCTTTGACGGCACGCTCGAGCTGGCTCCCTACGAGAGCTGCATCGTGGTCCTTGGGGCTACAGGTTCCGTTGCTGTGGCAACCGCCGAAGACGAAGCCACATGCGTCGACGGGCCCTGGGCGGTTGCCTTCTCTGCCCCTGGCACCGATGCCTTTGGCAAGTCTGTTGAGCTTGCAGACCTGCACGACCTTTCCTCGGCCGAGTTCCCCGGCAAGGCCGGCACATTCCGCTACCAGGCTTCCTTTGTCCTGGGCGAAGCGGCCACCCGCACCGTCATCGACCTTGGCGAGGTCTTTGAGACCGCAACCGTCACCCTCGACGGCAAATCCCTCGGCACACGCATCTGTCCGCCTTACCGCTTTGAGGCCGGCGCGCTTTTGGCCGGTGAGCACGCGCTTACGGTTGACATCATCAACACCCTCGACCACGCCGTCCCCGACATGTTCGGCATGACCGAGCCCTCCGATCCCAGCGGCCTCTTGGGGCCCGTACGCGTGCTCGGGTAACGCCCCGGGCACAAACGGCCCAACAAGGACAGCGCCCCTATGTTGAGCCCGCACAGCGTCGAGCGGTCCGTCGTTCATAGACCGGCGGACCAAAACTCCCAGCCAAGCCGAACGTTTTATTTATCGCTATGATTGGTTTATCGCGACGCAAACGCATAGGAGCCATATGGATATCAGGCGAAAGATCACGCAGGGCAAAAGCCTCACCCCCACCGAGCAACAACTTGGGCGAACGGCCCTCGCCATGGGCGAGGATGTGCACGGGCTTTCCATTAAGGAATTTGCCGCGTGCGCCAACGTTTCGGTCGCGAGCGTGCACCGCTTTTGCAAAAAGCTCGGCCTCGAGGGATTCAAAGACCTCAAGGTCGAGCTCATCCGCCAGGCGACCGAGGCGGGCAACCGGCGCGACGTGGACATCAACTTTCCCTTCGATGCCACCTCCACCCCTGCGCAGGTGATGGAGCGCATGGAGGGGCTCTACCAGACCACCTTGGCAGAAACGCAGGAGCTGCTCGACCCTGCACAGCTCGACCACGCCGCCAAGCTCATCATGCGCGCCGGCACCGTGGACATCTACACGGGCTCGCATAACCTGTATCCAGCGGGAATGTTCCGCGATCGCCTGCTTTCCGCCGGCAAAAGCGCGACGTGCCACGACAGCGTCGAGGCGCAGGTGCGCACGGCGCTCGCCTCGGGTCCCGACCATGTGGCAATCATCATCTCCTACAGCGGCCTTGCCCCCAACCTCAAGGAGATCTTGCCGATCCTTAGCAGTCGACATGTCCCGGTCATCGTCATCGGCACGCCGTACTGTGCCCGCATTCACCCCGGCTTTGCCGCCTATCTCACGGTAAGCGACCACGAGAGCATGACGCACCGCATCACGCAATTCGCCAGCCATATCGCCGTGCAATACGTACTCGATTCGCTCTATAGCAGCTACTTTGCCAAAGATTATGCCCGCTGCTCCGAGTTCCTAGAGCGCTCGTTTCCCTACACCCGCCTGCCCGGGCTTAAGTAGCGACGAGCGTGGATTTTCGGACACTAGCCTAACGAGCGTGGATAATCTCCCATTTTGAGCCCGCACACAGGCCAAAACCGGGAGATTATCCACGCTCATTTTGGGTCCCCCGGGAACGCATGAGGAGGGCGGATAGACAGCCGTTATTTGCGAGGCGTCAGCGACGTAAAGAGTCCGTGTTGGTTGCAGTAAAGATATATCCTGCCGCGCCCGGTAATATGGAAGCGCGGCTGCACCGATTGCTCTGGATAGAGCTTCTTAAAGCAGATGCCGTCCATAGTCGCATATGCCACAAAGCTAATGTAGTGATCCTTGGTCATGGGATGATCGAGCGTGACGTACCAATCGTCCTCGATGCGCTCGATGGAAAAGGCGTGGTCCGCGTCCGGCTCTTCGGCCTCCTGGGGAAACATCGTGGAGCCACAGCAGCTAAAGCTGCCTTCTCCGAGCGCGCGCACAACGTTTCCGCAGATAGGGCAAACGTAAAAGACGCCTTTGAGCATATTGCCTGCACGGTTGGCGTTGGCCCGAATGTCACCAGCCAAAAGCTCAGCCACGCTTATGCCGAGTCTCTGGGCCAAAGGCTCAACGAGGGAAATGTCGGGAAGGCCGCGGCCGGATTCCCACTTGCTGACGGCTTTATCGGTCACGCCAAGGCTTTCCGCCAGGGCGCGCTGGGTGAGGCCGCGCTCTTCGCGCAGCTGCTTGATGGCATGCGCTGCCAAAAAAGTATGGGAGGCATTGGTTTGCCGTGTCTGGTTCATGGGCTGTCCAATCAAATTGAAGAAATGGAGTGAACCGGTTCGACAGTCAGTATCCATTTGAAGGCCAGGCTCGACAACCTACGCTGCGTAGACATGCGCCAATCGAACGAGCGCGGATTTTTGGACACTCATCCTGAGTAGTCATTTAAGAACGTCCCCAATGACTACTCATTTATGTCTGTCCCCAATGACTACCA
>CABUOA010000057.1 GCA_902493145.1 uncultured Collinsella sp.
TCCAGCCATAAAAAGGCCTCCCATTTCTTGTGTCCAAGAAATGGGAGGCAGTTCACAAAGTGCGCAGCGGGGGTTCTTTCATGTCCGAGGACGCGCTGGGAAGTTACCCCATGCGGCCAGCGGACAAATATGTAGCCTCGGACTAGAACATGCCCAAGAAACCGTGCACAAACAGTGCGGCCAGAGCGGCACCGACAAACGGAGCGATGCCAGGAACGAGCAGGCCGTACTTCCAGTTGTTGTCGGCCTTGTTCTTGATCGGCAGCACCTGATAGGCCATGCGAGGACCAAGGTCACGGGCCTGGTTCATGGCGAAGCCAGTGATGCCGCCCATGCCCATGCCAACGGCCCAAACGATCAGGCCAACGCAGATGGCGAGCATCAGAACGTTCTCGCCGGCGCGGCTAGCGGCAGCAAGGATGGCGCTGATGAACACAAAAGTGCAGATAGCCTCGCAGAAGAAGTTACGGGCATAGTTCGTACCCTCGGTGGTGGGGTTGGTCGAGAAAATGTTGCGCTGGGCAATGGGGTCGACGACGCCCTCGGAAGCCTTGAACTCATCGGCATACATAAACCAGGCGATTACGGCACCCACAAAGCCGCCGAGCATATCGGCAATCATGAAGGGGATGCAGCTGCCCCACGGCACCAAGCCGACGATGCACTGGGCAAGCACCATGGCGGGGTTCATGCACACGGCGCCGCCAAAGACAAACAGGCAGACCGAGATGCCAAAAGACCAAGTGGTGATGGCAAACATATGGCCGGAGCCCTGATACTTGGTGCCCTTGAGCACGGTATCGCAGTGCACGCCCACGCCAAAGACGATCATGAGGGCCGTCGCGCCGAATTCGCAGAGGAGTTTGGTAAGCATAAAACCTTATCTTTCTTGTCGGTTATAAACGATTCGTTTAGGCCGCGCACTAGTGCTGCGCAACAACAACGCCCAGGCCATCGGGAATGACGGCAACCTTGGCATCGGCACCCTTCATCTCAAAGGCGAGCTTGAGCGCCTCTTCGATAGTGTTGACCGGCGTCATGTGCATATCCTTGAGCATCTGGTGATCGCACAGGTCGGTGACCATGATCACAGGGTGATGCGCCAGGATGCGGGCAAAGATCTGGCTCGTCCACTGGTCGGGCAGGGTCTCGTCCTTGGGACGATCGATGCAGGCGCGCTCAAACTCCGCCGGATCGTTGTCGGCGATGTTGTGATAGAAGCCCTCGCCACCGTGACCGTCGGCACAACCGGCGACGTCGATGATCACGCCGCCCTCGGGAAGCGTGGCCTCGGCAGCGCACATGCCCTTCACGGCCTGATAGATGTTCTGATCGAGCGGGTAGCCGCCGTTGGTGGTGATGGCGATCTCGCACTCAACGGGCTCAACGCCGGCAAGGCTCTTCACGAACTCACAGCCAGCCTCGTGCGCCTTGTGGATGTCGCCGGCAAAGGAGCCGATGACCTCGTGCTTGCCGTTGAGCACCACGTTGAGCACAAAGGCAAGGTGAGCCATCTCGGCGGCGGCGAACATGTCCTCGCTCACGTGGTTGTGGCACAGGTTGCCGGCACGCGAGTGGGAATCGTTCACAAACTGACCGTTGTGGTTGTACATGATGGTCTTGTAGCTGGCGATGCCAGGCAGGACGGACTTGCGGCTACCAGAGAAACCGGCAAAGAAATGCGGCTCAATGAAGCCCTCGGCAAGCAGCAGATCGCAATCGGCAGCAATCTTGTTGATGATGCACTCGCCACCAGAAGGCAGGGTACCGATCTTTTTCATCATGCTGTCGTCGGTCGCGACATGCATGACGATCTCCTCGTTAGCGACGATCTCCTCGCCGTACTTGTTAACGAGTTCCTCGTGCGTCGAGGGGCGATGCATGCCGGTCGCGACCAGGATGCGCACACGTGCCTCGGGAGCGGCAGCGTGGATGTGATGCAGCAGAATAGGCATCGTCACACGCGAGGGAACGGGACGCGTATGGTCGGAGCTAATGATGACGATATCCTTCTTGCCAGCACAAAGCTCCTCGAGCGAAGGCGAGCCATAAGGGTTGGCAAGTGACTCCTCTACCAGCTCTTCCTGAGATTTTGTAGTCTTAAACTCGTTTTGATGACCTTCCATCACACCCGCGAAGTTCTTATCCTCGAGCTCCAGATGCAACGTCTTGTGGTCAAACGGCAGTTCACATTCAAACAATGACGAGCGCCCTCTTCCTTTCAACTGACACACTAGATAAACCGTTGGAAGGATACGCCGCTCACCGAAAAACACTACCGTCCACCGACTCATTAACACAACGTTCATATTTGACCCACAACAAAACGGCCGCGATCCCAAACGAGACCGCGGCCGCTACAGTCGTAAGTCGAGAAGTGCGCCTTTCTTCCCTTCAGCCCGTAATCCGCCGAAAACCGAGGACGAAGGGACCCGATGGGTCTCCCTCTGAATGCATTCCGCAGCACGAAGCCCCATCAAAGTGCGCGAAGCGCGCCATCTTTTCCCCAGCCAGTAATCCGCCGAAGACCGGACATCGCAGGGCCCGCCATCAGCTTACTTTTAGGCACACTCCGCAGGACGCAAGAAGCCCTCGCCGCACTCCACATTAGGCGCGAAGCGCACTTTAATCCCTTCAGCCCCAATCCCTGAAGACCGAGGACGAAGGGACCCGATGGGTTTCCCTCTGAATGCATTCCGCAGCACGAAGCCCCCTTATCCGCAGCTCCGAAGGAGCAGGATAAGGGGGCTTCAAGTGCGAGGACGCATTCAGAGGGAAACCCATCGGGTCCCGGTGAGAGCCGCAGGGCTATCGATTACCCCGTGTTTTGCAATCCTGCCGAGACGCCGGTCACAGTCGAAAGAATCAGGCTCATGTACTCGGCCTTCTTCTCCTCGGCCATCTCGTCCTGGTTCATACGCACCTCGCGAAGGGCGCGGACCTGGGCGATGGACAGGGCGTCGACGTAGGGACTACGCACACGGACGGCGCAGCCGAGCACACGGCGGCGCTGCAGCGGCCATTCGTCACCGACGATGGCAAGAACCCACTTACGCGTGAGCTGCATCTCGGTGAAGACCTTCTCGGACAAATCCTGGCGATCGCCTAGGTGCAGGTACATCTTGGCGATGCGCTGGTCGGTCTTGGCGATCGACATCTCGATGTTGTCGATAAAGGTGCGGAAGAACGGCCACTCCTGGTAGGCAGCCTTGAGCTGGTCAAGGTCGCCAAACTGCTCGCAGGCGGTGCCCAGGCCGTACCAAGCGGCCAGGTTAATGCGCGCCTGGCTCCAGCTGAAGATCCACGGAATGGTACGCAGGTCGTCGAGCGACTTGGCACCCAAACCGCGCTTGGCCGGGCGCGAGCCAATCGGCAGCAGACCGACCTCGGTCAGCGGCGTCACGGTCGAGAACCACGGTGTAAAGTCCTCGGTGTTCAGCAGGTCCAGATAGCGCTCGTGGCTTACGGCGTTGAGCTTCTCGGCCATATCCCAGAACTTCTGCGTGGTCTCGGTGTTGGTCTTCTCGACGCTCGGAGCCGACTGCAAAAGCGTTGCGGCGGCAACGGACTCAACATGGCGCTGAGCCAGCGTGCGGTTGCCGTAACGGGCAAAGATGACCTCGCCCTGCTCGGTGAGCTTAAAGAAGCAGTTGACCGAACCCTTGGGCTGCGCCAGCACGGCCTTGTTGGCCGGACCGCCGCCACGGCCCACGGCACCGCCGCGACCGTGCATGAGCACCAGGTCGATATCGTTCTTCTCGGCCCACTTGGCAATGCGCTCCTGCGCGGAGTGCAGCGCGAGCATGGCCGTGGTAGGACCGGCATCCTTGGAGGAGTCGGAATAGCCCAGCATGACCTCCATGCGTCGGTTGGTCTGGGCAAGGCGCTTCTGCACCACGGGCAGCGTAAGCATCTGGTCGAGCACGTCGACGCAGCCCTCGAGGTCCTCGAGCTGCTCAAACAGCGGGATCACGTCGAGCTCGGGGACATCCTCCTCGTGTGCAAAGGACAGGTGGGCAAGCTCAAAGACGTCGGCCACATGCTGGGCGCTCTTGGTGAACGAGATGATGTAGCGGTGCGCCATCTTCTTGCCGTAGCGCTTTTGGATGGAACCGATGGCACGGAAGGTATCGATGACCTCGCGCGTCATGGGCTGCAGGTCGCCATGGATACCGTTCTCGTGGATATCCTTGAGGGCGCGGGCATGCACCACGGAGTGCTGACGGAACTCCATCTCGACCATATGGAAGCCGAAGGACTCGACCTGCCAGATGATGGTCTGGACCGGGCCGTAGGCAGCACGGACGGCACCGCAGGCGGCCAGGGAGCGCTGAACGACACGCAGGTCATCCAGGAACTCATCGGCGCTGTGATACATGGTGTCGGTGATGCGACGAACGGTGGCGTTCAGACGATCTGCCATGACGAGCATGACGGCGCGATGCGGCTCGTGCTCGGAGATCAGCTCGGCGCGGGCCGTGTACCGAGGGCTCATCTCGACCTGATGGTTCCACAGGTTGATGAGTTCAGCAGAAGGCTTGCTGTAGGTGGCCTCGAGCGTGAGGTTGCGGCCGATGCGGCGGCACTTGTCCTCGAGCTTGAGCACCATGTGAGTGAAGTACTTGGCGGCGACCTCACGGCTCACCTTGGCGGTGACGTTGGGGTTACCGTCGCGGTCGGAACCGATCCAGCTGCCGGGATGGAAGAACGCCGGGCACAGCGGCGGCACGGTACCGGCCTTGTCGCCCAGCACCCAGTCGTCAAAACGACGATAGATGACGGGGATGACGTCGAACAGCGTGTTATCGAAGATGTCGATGATGGTATCGGCTTCCTCGACCGGCGTGGGCTTCTTGAGCGCGATGGGGCTCGTACGCACCAGGGCGTCGATCTCCTGCAGCATATGGCGCTCGTTCTCCACCAGGTCGGAGCCGCCCAGACGCGGACGCTCCTCCAGCAGATTGGAGATACGGCGAATCTTGCCCTCGACGGCCTTACGACGGGCCTCGGTGGGATGTGCGGTAAAGACAGGGTGGAACTCGAGCTTGCCGAGCAGCTCGTTGGCGCCCTCGACACCCATCTCGTTTACCAACTGGTGATAGGCGACGGTGAGCTCGTTGGCGGGATCGACCTCGGTATCGGTCGATGCGCCGGCCTCGCGCTCGCGCAGCTGCGCCACACGGTAGTTCTCCTCCGACAGGTTTGCCAGGTGGAAGAAGCTCGTAAAGGCGCGAACGATGACCTGCTGCTTATCGAGCGGCAGACTGTCGATCAGATCGACGACCTCACGGAATGCCACGGCGGTGGGCTCGTCGGCGGTGGGCACGCCCTGCTCGTCGACGGCCTCGTCGGCAGCGCGGGTACCGGGGTTGCCGGCATTGGCCACAATCTCGGCCGACAGGATCTTGTCGAACAGGTCCGCGATCTCAGGATCATACTCGCTAAGCACACGACGCTCCAGGCGCAGGAACAGCGCCAGATTGTCGCGCAGCTCCTCGGGGATCTCGATCTCGGCGAGACGCTCCCTGGACTCGGCATTCGAGCCGATTCGGTTAACGAGGCGGTTGACCACGGCAGCGACGCGCGCCGCGGCTTCGGGTACAGACTGGTTGCTTAGGTTCTCAGCCACGTTTCCTCCCATTCCTCCTTCTATGCACGTAACATGCGGTATTCATTATAGGCGCTTGCGAAATACTTTCGACACTGATTGCGCTTTACCACACAAAAGTATTTTCTGCATTGCAAGGGTTTTTGCTCTAAATGGTCGTATTTCTCGGTGGACGGCATACACAAACGGGGGCATTCCGCATAAATGCGAAACACCCCCGTAACAATCGCTCGCAATGGACGGGACACTCAAGCGGGTCCGCAGCTCAAAATGATGCGCTACAGGCGCTCGCGAACCGCCTCGACCACGTTGGCCAGATCGACGAGAACCTCGTCATGGCTCTCCATGTCGCGCACCTTGACCTTGCCGGCGGCAAGCTCGTCGCCACCCAGGACCAAAATGAGCTTGGCGCCAACCTTGTCGGCCTGCTTGAACTGAGCTTTGAGCGAACGGCCCTGATAGTCGGCCTCGGTCACGATGCCAGCGGCGCGAAGCTCCTGCGTGATGGCAAAGACGTTCTGACGCAGCTCCTTGCCGGCATTGGCGACGTAGACGCACGGGGCCTCCTCGGCACCCAAGTCGTTACCAAATGCCTGAAGGGCCAGCAGCGCACGCTCAAAACCGACGGCAAAGCCAACGCCTGCCGTGGGCTTGCCACCCTCGAGCTCTACCAAGCCGTCATAGCGACCGCCGCCACCGATGGAGCCGACGCCGGCGCCGGGAGCCTCGACCTCAAAGACGGTACGGGTGTAGTAGTCCAAGCCACGCACCAAGGTGGGATCCTCGACATACTCGATACCCGCCGCATCCAAATAGCGCTTGACCTGCTCGTAGTGCTCGCGGCACTCATCGCACAAGTTGTCGCCCATCAGCGGTGCGTCGGCCATGATCTCGCGGCAGTGGTCGTTCTTGCAGTCGAAGGCACGCAGCGGATTGAGCTCGGCGCGCTCGCGGCACTCGTCGCACATCTCGTCGGCGTGATCGAGGATAAACTGCTTGACCTGCTCGCGATAGGCCGGACGGCATTGGGCATCGCCCATCGAGTTAATGAGCAGACGGAGCTTGGAAAGGTCGAAACCAAGGCGCTTGTAGAACTCCATGAGCATGATGATGCACTCGGCGTCTGCTGCCGGATCGGGAGCGCCGAGCCACTCGATGCCCACTTGATGGAACTGGCGCAGACGACCCTTCTGGGGACGCTCGCCACGGAACATGGCCTCGGCATAATAAGCCTTAAACGGCGTGGAGCCCTGGGGCACCAGGTTGTTCTCCACGACGGCGCGCACCACACCGGCCGTGCCCTCGGGACGAAGCGCCAGGCGCTGCTTGGGCTTGAGCTTGCTATCGGTGCCCTCAGCAAAGACGCGCTCCAGGTTGGCGCCGCTAAAGACGCGGAACATCTCCTTGCGCACGACGTCGGTCGACTGGCCGATGCCGTGGACAAAGACGTCCACCTGCTCGATCGCGGGCGTCTCGATGGGCTTAAAGCCAAACGGCTCGAATACGCCGGCCGCAATCTGCTGCATCTTTTGCCAAGCGCGCATCTCGGCGCCGATAAGGTCGCGGGTTCCCTCCGCCTTCTGTGCCTGCATGGGCAAACACCTTTCTTTTGTATCGCGTCATAGGTAACGGTCATTATACGGCACAAAGCAGCAACGCGGCGGCGTGTCTGACCGAACGAGGGTATGGGGACTCGTTCGGCCAGACACGCCGCCGCGGTTTGTGATCCCTTTTCCTCCGTCCCCTTCGGATTACGTGATCCCTTGGGGACGGAGGAAAAGAGATCATTTCGTAGGCCCGTGGCTGCCCTGGAAACCGAATGACGGTACGAGCATCCATTCGGCTTCCAGGGCAGCCACGGGCAGAACAGGCAAACAGGAATAGGCGGCGGCCGGCTACTCCCCCGCCACGCTTGCGCGCAGCTTGGCGGCGATGGGCTCGGATGCCAGCAGGAACACGAGCATGACCACGGAGCACGCCAGGCACACAATCCAGGTGCTCGCAAAGGAGCCCGTGGCATCGAACAGCACGCCCGAGACAATGGCGCCCACGGTGCCGCCGACCATCTCGAGCGAGGTAATGGTGCCCGTGACCTTGCCGAGGTCGGCCATGCCAAACTGCTTGGACGCGGCGATGGTAGGCGTGATGGTGCCCATGCACGTTCCGATACCAAAGCTCGCAGCGGCCACAATAGGACTAAGGTCCGTCGTCGGGAAGCACAGCGCCACACAGGCGACAATACACGCAACGGAACCCAGCACGTTGCCAAAGCGCAAACCAAAACGATCGTAGATGGCGCCGAGCGAAATCTTGGCGATAACGACCGTAACCATATAGGCCGAAAGCACGGTGCCCGCCCACATGGGGTCGTGGCCGCCCGTGACGATCTTGGCGCCGTTGACGGTAACGCTCGTCATGTTCGTAACTTGGTTGGGCAGGATGGCGCCATTGACAAGCCCCATAAAGAGGAAGGCGACGACAAGCAGCCAAAACGCCGGGCTCTTCTTGATGCGAGACCAGCCAACGTTAACCTCGGGCGCCGTGCGCTCGTCCTTGTCGCCAGCCGTCGAGACGGACGGATCGCCCGGGTTCTCGCCGAGCGGCTTCAGGCCAATCTCGGAAGGCTTGGTGCGGAAGGAATAGTCATGCAGTTAACGAAAATGGTGTAGCACGTGGCCATGATGACAAAGCCGGAGGCCACCACGAGCCAGCCGGGGAAAAATTTACTTTGCTGGGACATGGATTACTCCTTGTGGTCCGCAATGTATCCGAGAGCGACGGCGGCATAAGCCGCGGCGCCGAGAGGAAGCTCGGCATCGTTAAAGCGCGCCTTGGGATGATGCTGGGCAAAATGCTCGTCCGTATCGGTCACGGCCGCGCCCACGGTAAAGTACGCACTCGGAATCTCGCTCGAGATAAGCGCGAAGTCCTCGCTCGCCATGGCGTGGAATAGCGGCAGGAAGGCAGCCTTGGGCAGCACCGCGCCCACGTAACCAAGCGAGGCCTGGGTCATATCGCTGTCGAGCACGAGCGGCGGAACGTCCGAGAGCGTCTCGATGGTTGCCGGCGTAC
>CABUOA010000058.1 GCA_902493145.1 uncultured Collinsella sp.
TGGCGCTCCAGGAAGCGGAAGGCTAGGCGGATCCAAGGACGGACTGCCACCTGCTTGTCCTCGTTGTCGACCGCGGTGTTGGCGTTGCCGAGCGAAAGGCCGTGACCGCCCTGGTCAAAGACGTGCATCTCGCAAGCGACGCCCTCCTCGGCCATGCGCTGCGCAAACGGATAGACCTGTGCGATCGGCGCCGTCTTATCATCGGACACACCCCACACAAAGGTCGGGGGCATCTGACGCGAAACATGTGTGGTGGGGCAGATATCGGCCAAATGCTCGTCAGTTGCCTCGCCACCCGTCACCATCGACAGGTAGTCGTTGAGAAGATCGCGCCCCGTCTTGCCACCCGTCTTGGGCACGCGCAGGTCGATGCGCGGGTCGCGCGTCTGCATGTCGCGCACATAGGCAAAGTCGAGCAGCGGATAGCCCAGCACCACGGCATCGGGACGAATGTCGTCCGGACGCGCCCCTGCCAGGCCCGCGAAGGGACCAGCCTTCCATTGCGTTGCCAGCGAGGCGCAGATCATACCGCCCGCAGAAAAGCCCACGACACACACGCGCTTGGGATCGACATGCCACTCGTCGGCATTCGCTCGCACCGTGGCGACCATCTTGGCAAGATCTGCCTGCGGGTGCGGAAAGCTCACGTCACCCGTAGAACTTGTGACATAGTTGAGCACAAAGGCCTGGTAACCGTGATCCAAAAACGCAAACGCCACGGGATCCTGCTCATGCGGAGCGATATGCGTAAACGCACCTCCGCCGCAGATAATCACGGCAGGGCGGCGGCCATTCGGTTTATCGGGCAGCGGTTCGGCACCCAAATACGTAAACGTCGCCGGATATTCCTCGGTCGGCTCCTCGCCCCACAGCGCATGGTTCTCGACAATCATATGTGCTCCCTTCGCGCAAATTAAGCGCCATTGTTTTTCGCCTTCAAGCGTACCCCACTTGAACCTGTGACGCAGAAACACGCCAGCAATAAGTTTCCCTTCAACTGATATATCACATAATCCCAGCTCAGAGGTATCGCTGAGCAGCGTAGAATAGGGGGTGTTGACCAAGCCGCGAAACAGATATGAAACGTTTCCGGCAAACCAAACGCGCGATATGCGCCTATTTAAGTTGGAGGCAACTATGGGTCTGCTCGATTCGCTTAAGTCCACCTTCACCTCGACCGGCGAGGCGTCCGTTCCGCCCGCAGCAAGCTTCGCCACCCGCGAAGGCGTCATCTATGCCCCCGTCAACGGCGTGCTCGTCAGCCTGGACGAGGTTCCCGACGAGACGATCGCCTCGGGCATGCTTGGCCAGGGCTATGGCATCGAGCCCATTACCGGCACCATCTATGCGCCCGCCAACGGCCGCATCGGCGCCACCACTGTCACCAACCACTCCATCGGCATGATTACCGAGGACGGTCTGCGCGTATTCATCCATGTTGGCCTGGGCACCGTGGAAATGAACGGCAAGGGTTTTGCCCGCTTTGTCGAGATGGGCGATGTGGTCAAGGCCGGCCAGCCGCTCATCAGCTTCGATCGCGAGGCCATCAAGGCCGCCGGCCACGAGGACATCGTGACCGTCATCATCTCCGAGCTCGATCGTCTTAAGAGCATCGACCATGTCGGCGAGTCTGGAACGCTTATCGGCGGCAACCCGCTCGTCAAGCTTGGCGACCCGCTGCTGGTTGCCAAGACCAAGTAGCCAGGCCCCGCGCCACACAGCCAAAAGGCACCTCGTCAAGCGCCCGCGACCATTTGGCCGCAGGCGCTTTTCGTTTGAAAAACCATCCCGCCAATGCCTTATCCGTATAGCCCAAATGAGCCGAGCTGCTAGAATATCGAACTGTATGGATAACTATCATTCAACCGTTATGGGAGGATACGTGAACCGCACCAAAATCGCGCAGCTTTACGCCGATGCCGAGTCGCTTGGCGGCCAGACCGTCACCGTCGCCGGCTGGGTCAAGTCCATCCGCGACATGAAGAACTTTGGCTTTGTTACGCTCAACGACGGCAGCTGCTTCCGCGACCTGCAGGTCGTCATGAACCGCGAGGCACTCGACAACTACGACGAGATCGCCCATCAAAACGTCTCGGCCGCACTCATTTGCACCGGCACCGTCAAGCTGACCCCCGATGCGCCCCAGCCTTTCGAGCTTTCTGCCACCTCCATTGAGGTCGAGGGCGTCAGCGCCCCGGATTACCCGCTGCAGAAGAAGCGCGCAACCGTCGAGTTCCTGCGCACCCAGCAGCACCTGCGCCCGCGCACCAACCTGTTCCGCGCCGTGTTCCGCATCCGCTCTGTCGCGGCTGCCGCTATCCACCGCTTCTTCCAGGAGCAGGGCTTTGTCTACGTCAACACCCCCATCATCACCACGAGTGACTGCGAGGGCGCCGGCGAGATGTTCCGCGTGACCACGCTCGACCCCAAAAACCCGCCCCTCACCGAGGCCGGCGAGGTCGACTGGAGTCAGGACTTCTTTGGCAAGCATGCGAGCCTCACCGTTTCCGGCCAGCTCAATGCCGAAAACTTTGCCATGGCCTTTGGCGACGTGTACACCTTTGGCCCCACCTTCCGCGCCGAAAACTCCAACACCACGCGCCATGCCGCCGAGTTTTGGATGATCGAGCCCGAAATGGCCTTCGCCGACCTCAACGACTACATGGACAACGCTGAGGCCATGCTCAAGTACGTCCTTAAGGACGTCATGGCCACCTGCCCCGACGAGCTCAATATGCTCAACAAGTTTGTGGACAAGGGTCTGCTCGAGCGCCTGGACCATGTCGCCAACTCCGACTTTGCCCGCGTCACCTATACCGAGGCCGTCGAAATCCTGGAGCAGGCCGTCGCCGACGGTCACAAGTTTGACTATCCCGTGAGCTGGGGCATCGACCTGCAAACCGAGCACGAGCGTTTCCTGACCGAGGAGCACTTTAAGCGCCCGACCTTCGTAACCGACTACCCGGCCGAGATCAAGGCTTTCTACATGCGCATGAACGAGGACGGCAAGACCGTCGCCGCCGCCGACTGTCTGGTTCCGGGTATCGGCGAGATTATCGGCGGCTCCCAGCGCGAGGAGCGCCTGGATCTGCTCGAGGCCCGCATCAAGGACCTGGGTATGAATCCCGAGCAGTACAAGTACTACCTTGACCTGCGCCGCTACGGTTCCTGCAAGCACGCCGGCTACGGTCTGGGCTTCGAGCGCTTGGTCATGTATCTGACCGGCGTGGGCAACATCCGCGACGTCCTGCCGCACCCGCGCACCGTGGGCAACGCCGACTTCTAATCGTCGGGCACTAGCTCGCGTCGCCACGCGCAACGCTCATCGCACAAGCGCCTCTCGACATCGGCCGAGAGGCGCTTTTTTCAACAGCATCCGTCAAGCTTTTGGCAAGGTTTTGGTCAGTTAGGCAGGGTTGTTGAAAACTCGACCCGCCGTTTGCCGGCAACCATCGACCGTCCAAGGCGCCACGCGTCCTTGGCCAGGCTGCGCGCCCTAGGCTCTGATCTGCCATCACCAAAAAAGGAAAGGACGTGGGCGCTATGACCGAAGCCGTTGTTGAAAACTACGAGACCACGACCAGGGGCTCCGCCTCGATGGCAGCCTATCGCGCCGTGCGCATCCTGCAGCTTTTGAGCGAGAACACCGGCGAGGACAAGGCACTGCTTTCCGACGAGCTGGTCGAGCTCCTCGCCCATCCCGACGACCCCGCCCGCATGCCCATCTCGGCGGCACGCCGCAGCATCTATACCTCGATATCCGCACTTCGTCACGCCGGATACGAAATCGACTATAAACGCGGCGTGGGCTATCGGCTCCTCACCCGCCCGCTTGCTGACGAGGAGATCATACGGCTCCATGGCATGGTCATGCGCAACCGATCGACGCCCATAGCCATTCGAAAGAGCATGGCGCAGCACCTGGTCGCCATGGCGAGCGCCGATGTTCGCGGCTATCTCGATATGCCCGAACCGGCACCGGCCGCCAACGACGCGCCCGTCAAGACAACGCGTCCGCGCGCCAAGCGTATCGACACGTGCGAGCTCGTCGAACAGGCTATCGACCATGGAACAACTGTTAGCTTTGATATCTCAAACGTCCTGAACCGAGGCGAAACCGAGGTGGTGAGGATGACGGTCCGGCCCTTTGCCATCAGGCAACGCGATGGCGTCTCGTATCTGCTGGGAACGGTCTACGACACCCGAGGCGCCGATGACGCCCTGCGCACCGTTGAGGTCAGCCGCATGAGAAACGTCAGCACGCGTTTGCTCGACGGCAAGAAACTCTTTGCCGCGCTAGATGAAGAAGACAGTCCCGCGCCCGCAGCGTAAGCCCCGTTGCCGTCCGTCGTTCCTCAGCACCGCCCATCCGGTTCAGTATTAAAAAACCCGCCAGGTTATTGTAAAAATGGACATCGGCGTTACTATAGTCCCACTTGCACTTTTTCCTAGTGCAGTGTTTCCAGCCATTTTTATACTGGGGGTAATGATATGAAGGACATCACCATCAGCCGCAGGAGCCTTCTTGTCTCCGCTGGCCTGCTCGCGCTCGCTCCGCTCGCCGGATGCGGCGGCAACTCTGGTTCTGGCTCCGCTGCCGCCGGTTCCGACTACACCATCGGCGTTCTGCAGCTCACCGAGCACTCCGCACTCGACGCCGCCAATGACGGCTTTGTCAAGGCCATCAAGAAGAGCGGCCTTAAGGTCAAGATCGACCAGAAGAACGCCCAGAACGACCAGTCCACGTGTAAGTCCATCGCCGACAAGTTTGTGGGCGACAACGTCGACCTGATCTACGCCATCGCCACGCCTGCCGCGCAGGCCGCCGCCGGCGCCACGGCCGATATCCCCATCGTGGGCTGCGCCATCACCGACTACGCCGCCTCCGGCCTGGTCCAGGACAACGACAAACCCGGCACCAACGTCACTGGCGCCTCCGACCTCACCCCGGTCGCCGAGCAGCTCGAGATGATGCAGAAGGTCCTGCCCGACGTAAAGAAGGTCGGTCTGCTCTACTGCACTGCCGAGTCCAACTCCGACGTCCAAATCAAGGCCGCCAAGAAGGAACTCGGCAAGCTGGGCCTGGAGTACACCGACTTCACCGTCTCGAGCTCCAACGAGATCCAGTCCGTCGTCGAGTCCGCCGTGGGCAAGGTCGACGCGCTCTACTCCCCCACCGACAACACCATCGCCGCGGGTGCTTCGCAGGTCGGCCAGATCTGCAAGGAGAACAAGCTCCCCTTCGTGACTGGCGAGGAGGGCATGTGCAAGGCCGGCGGCCTGTTCACCCTCTCCATCAACTACGAGGACCTGGGCTACGCTGCAGGCGAGATGGCCGTTAAGATCCTGAAGGGCGAGGCCAAGCCCGAGAATATGCCGATCAAGCACCTCTCGAGCAAGGACCTGGTCGTCGTCAAGAACGACGAGATGGCCGAGGCTCTGGGCATCGACCTCTCCGCTCTGGACGAGTAGCGGTATGCGCGGCGATGTGCCTAGGGCCCATACTCGCGCCGTTGCCGTGTTATTCAATATCTGAGCCACAGGGGCGAACGCCAAAGACCGGCGTTCGCCCTGCTTGTTACGGATGAGACAAAACATCCGTCCGCAGCTCTTTTATGCATTGGTACCGCTATTATGGAAAATCACGTGTCCACCCTATCCTAGGAGGTATGAAGCATGCTCATTGCATTGCAGGGCGCCGTTTCGCAGGGCGTCCTCTGGGGCATTATGGTGCTTGGCGTGTTTATCACGTTCCGCCTGCTCGACATCCCCGATATGACCTGCGACGGCAGCTTTGCCCTCGGCGGCTGTGTTTGCGCCGTGCTCATCGTCAACAATAACGTCGACCCCTTGCTCGCCGTGCTGGCCGGCATGTGCGCCGGCGCCATCGCGGGCGCTGTCACGGGCATCTTGACCACCGTCTTTGAGATTCCTGCGATCCTCGCCGGAATCCTAACGCAAATCAGCCTGTGGTCCATCAACCTGCGCATCATGGGCAAATCCAACACGCCAATCCTTGCCAAGGGCACCATCTTCTCATCCGTCAGCCACATGACGGGCCTGCCGCAGTCCACCGTTGCCATCATCCTGGGCATTGTGCTGGCCGTGGCCATCGTCGCCATCCTGTACTGGTTCTTTGGCACCGAGATCGGCTCGGCGCTGCGTGCCACCGGCAACAACGAGTACATGATCCGCGCCCTGGGCGTCAACACCAACTCCACCAAGATGATCGCCCTCGTGCTCTCCAACGCCCTTATCGGCCTTTCGGGTGCGCTCATCTGCCAGAGCCAGAAGTACGCTGACATTGGCATGGGCACAGGCGCCATCGTTATCGGTCTTGCCGCCATTGTTATCGGCGAGGTGCTCGGCCGCCTGCTGCCCGGCGGTCTGACGCAGTTTAGCGTCCGTCTTGCCTCTGCCGTCTTTGGCTCCGTGGTGTACTTCCTCATTCGCGCCATCGTGCTGCAGCTGGGCATGGATGCCAACGACATGAAGCTGCTCTCCGCCGTGATCGTTGCTGTGGCCCTGTGCGTGCCCGTGGTTTGGGAGCGCTATAAGCTCCGCAGCTCCTACACGAAGGGAGATGAGGCAAATGCTTAAGCTCTCGCACGTCAAAAAGACCTTTAACAAGGGTACCGTCACCGAGAAGCGCGCACTCACCGGCGTCGACCTCACCCTTAACGACGGCGACTTTGTAACCGTGATTGGCGGCAACGGCGCCGGCAAGTCCACGCTGCTCAACATGATCGCCGGCGTGTATCCGCTCGATTCGGGCGTTATCGAGCTCGACGGCACCGACATCTCGCGTCTGAGCGAGTCGCAGCGCGCCAAGTACCTGGGCCGTGTGTTCCAGGACCCCATGCGCGGCACCGCAGCAGACATGCAAATTGCCGAGAACCTGGCCCTCGCCAAGCGCCGCGGCCAGCGCCGCGGTCTTTCGTGGGGCGTCACCAAGGCCGAGAAGGACGAGTACGTTGAGCTACTTAAACGCCTGGACCTTGGCCTGGACACACGCCTCGACGCCAAGGTCGGCCTGCTCTCGGGCGGCCAGCGCCAGGCACTCACCCTGCTGATGGCCACGCTCACCAAGCCGCGCCTGCTGCTGCTCGACGAGCACACGGCGGCCCTCGACCCCAAGACGGCATCGAAGGTGCTCAACCTGACCGAGGAGATCGTCGACGAGAACCGCCTGACCACGCTCATGGTCACGCATAACATGAACGACGCCATCCGTCTGGGTAACCGTCTGATCATGATGCACGAGGGCCATGTGATTTACGATGTGGCCGGCGACGAGAAAAAGTCGCTCACCGTGGCCGACCTGCTGCAGAAGTTCGAGGAGGTCTCGGGCGGCGAGCTCGCCAACGACCGCATGCTGCTGAGCTAAACCTACCAAAAAGGGACAGGTTTATTTTGGCAGGTTTTATCTGCGCAAACGTCAAAACCGCCGCAAAGGGACAGACGCCCTTGCGGCGGTTTTCGCATATTATGTCGATAATCCGATATTCAACCAGACTTTCTGGCTAAGGACTAAGGAAACTGCCATGAGAAGACTCCTTCCCCGTCTTGCTTGACCGCCGCACTCCTTGCCGGCGCGCTCGCCGGCGGCCCAGCTTACGCCACCGCGGCCACCCCATCTCAAGTTATCGGCCCGTCCGATGTGATCGGACGGGCTTCTTGGTGGGTATCATGGTTGGATGATCATGAGGAGGTTTCCCTACATGGAATTGTTTGAGCCAATTCTTCATTTCTTTGCACAACGATGGGTCCACAACATCATCTGGGCCGGTATCTTGGCCATCGGCACCGCCGTTGCCGCCAAAATCGCGTCCAAGACCCTGCACCACCTGCTTAACCGCGATGATAACCCGCTCCCAGCATCGAGCATCTTCATCAACATCACACGCGCCGTCATCTGGATGATCGGCGGCAGCTTTATCCTCGACAACTGTTTTGGCATTAATGCAAACGCCCTCGTCGCCGCTCTTGGCGTCGGCGGCATCGCCATCTCGCTCGGCTTTCAGGACACGCTGTCGAACCTTATCGGCGGTATGCAGGTGACCTTCATGGGCATCATCAAGCCCGGCGACAATATCGAGGTCGGCGGCGTGTCGGGCGTGGTCCAAGACATCACCTGGCGCCACACGACCATCGAGGATGCCTGCGGGCAGACCATCATTGTGCCCAACTCCAACATCTCCAAGAACACGCTCGTGCACCTGATGCCCTTTGGGCGCGTGGCCGTGCCCGTTGCCGTAAAGGACACGTCTAAGTGGGCCTCGCTGGACGCGCTGGCAGATGAGCTTACCGACGCCACCAAGGCCGCGGTGCTTCCCATCTCTGGCTTTGACAAGGAGCCGTACGTGCTCTTTAGCGAGATCGGCGACTTTGGCGTCAAGGGCAAAATCATCTTTATCGTCAGCGACGATAGCACCACCTTCACGGCAGCCGACGCCTGCATTCGTGCCATCGCCCCCATCATCGTCTAAACTACCACAAAGGGGACAGGCACCTTTGTGGTAGTTTCGCATCGTGGTACCATGGTTCATATCGTTGTTTAAACGACTAAGGGAGTAGACACCATG
>CABUOA010000059.1 GCA_902493145.1 uncultured Collinsella sp.
ACTTCGACCAAATAAACCTCGGCGCTGCGCAGGCGCACGACAACCGCCACGGGCACCACGCCCGAACGGTCGACGGCGAGCACGTCGCCGTCGACAAAACGACCGCCGTCGGCAGTATCCAGCCGAACATCGACCGTGCGCCCCAGCTCCGTCACGCCCACAAACGCGCATACATCAGCCTGGTCCCAATCGAGCAGTAGCTCGTCAACTTCAAAGACGCCGCCCAGCTTCCGGCGAAGCAGAAGTTCATAGGACGGATCGTTGAGATTTCCCAAGCATGTCGTCGAAACCAAGCGCTCAGGCATGCTCTAACCCTCGACCTCGACGAGCTCGATATCAAAGTTGAGGTCCTTGCCGGCAAGCTCGTGGTTGGCATCGAGCGTCACAGCCTCGGGCGTTACGTCGATGACGACGGCGGGGACAGGCATGCCGCTCGGCGTGGACAGGAAGAGCTTCATGCCCTTCTCGATCTGCTCGATGTTGGGAACCTGCTCGGCCGGGAAGGTAATAACCATCTCGGGATTGTGCTCGCCGTAGGCATCGGCAGCAGGAATGTGCACGGTCTTCTTCTCGCCCACCTGCATGTCGACAACAGCGGCGTCGAAGCCCTTGATCATCTGACCGGCGCCGCAGGTGAACTCCAGCGGCTCGCCGCGATCGTAGGAGCTATCGAACTGCGTGCCGTCGTCGAGCGTGCCGCGATAATGAGTCTTGACCTTCTTGCCCTGGTTGGACATGGTAACCTCCGTGATAAGGGCGGCGCACAACGCGGGCCGCCGTGAACATATGGCGCTAACTATACCCTAGTCATACAATTCAATGACAGTTTGCAAAGAAACGCTGCAACCGGAGGAACCATGGCATATCCCGTATTTGACCTACACTGCGACACCGCCGACCGCATCGGCTGGGCCACGCTCGATCTCGACCTGCGCTTTACCGCCGGCACCGACGGTTATTTCCCCGGCGACGAAACGCATCCGCAAGATTTCGACCTCATCGAGGGCAACGCCTGCGCCATCTCGCTCGCAAAGATCGGCAACACGCCATGGGCACAGTGCTTCGCCACGTTTGTCCCCGATGAGATTCCCACCGCCCACGCCGCGCGCTTCCAGGCGCAGATCATGGCGCATATGAGCGGCCAGGCAATGCTCAACCACGACCGCATGGTCAACGTACGCAGCGCGGCAGACATTCGCCCCGCGCTCAAAGACGGCAAGGTCGCCTGCATCCACACCATCGAAAACGCCACGTTCTTTGCCGAGGACCCCGCGCTGATCGAGGTGCTCAAGAGCTTGGGCGTACTCATGTCATCGCTCAGCTGGAATGCGCAGGGACCGCTCGCGAGCGGACACGATACCCACGCCGGCCTCACCGCCGCCGGCATCGAGGCACTTACGCAGATGGAGCACGCCGGCATGGTGCTTGACGTCTCCCACCTCAACGATGAGTGCTTTGACGAGGTTGTCGCCCACGCCACACGTCCCTTCGTCGCCAGCCACTCCAACTCTCGTGCAGTTTGCGGCGTTAAGCGCAACCTCACCGACGACCAGTTCCGCACCATTCGCGACATGGGTGGCATCGTCGGCCTCAACTACTGCAGCGAGTTCCTTTCCAACGACGCAACCGACAAGACAGCCGCAGACGTCACCTTCGACCAGCTGGCGGCACATATCGAGCACTGGCTCGACCTGGGCGGCGAGGACGTCATCGCGCTCGGCGGCGACTGGGACGGTGCCACGGTGCCCGCCTTCCTCTCCGATGCCAGCAAGATGCCCGAGTTCCAGAACATGCTCTCCAAGCACTTTGGCAAGACCGTGATGCAGAAGCTCTGCAGCGATAATGCCCTTGCCTTCTTTGAGCGTTATTAATTTCACATCCCCTGAGCGGGCCGGCATGCCGAACGGTCGACATGCCGGCCCGTCCCCAATCTGAAGGACCACTTTTGACGCAGCAATTTACGCTTTTCCTACCCCAACCGGATGGGACTCCCATCCCCGTCGTCGTTACCAAAAAGCGCGTCAAAAACTTCAACCTGCGCGTCACATCGAGCGGTGAGGTCCACGCCAGCGCACCGCTCGGCGCCAGCCGCGAGCGTATCGAAGCGTTTGTGAAGCGCAACAGCGCCTGGATTATCAGCCGGCTTGCCCAGCGCGAGCAACGTCAGGCGACGGCGCGAGAGCCGCTCAGCCCCTCGTCCATCATTGCACTTTGGGGCAAGCCCATCACGGTACAAGATGCGCTCGATCACAACTTTAAGTCACCCGCACCGCGGCCCAAACAAGCCACGTTCGCAAGCTTTATGGGTACCGACGAGCCAGACGAACGTCCGCAGGCCAAGTGGAACGCGCCCCTCGACGGCTTAACGCCCAGTGAGATCCAAGCCCATATTGACCAGCTCTATACGTCCGAAGTCACATCGGCGCTGCGGGATATGGTGCACGCATACGAAATCGCAATGGGTGTCGCCGTTTCCCGCGTTTCCGTGCGCAGCATGAAAACGCGCTGGGGATCATGCACGCCCAAAACCGGCGCCATTCGCATCGCACGAGAACTTGCCGCCTACCCCGTCGAGTGCCTTGACATGGTTGTCGCCCACGAGCTCGTCCACTTGCTCGAGCCAAGCCACAATCAGCGGTTTCACGCCCTGCTCGACACGTACTGCCCCAACAATAGAGCACTGTCCCAGCGGCTCAAGCAGCCACCCATAGAGACATATTAGAACCGGTTAGCGCACGCGCTCGATCTCGACACCGCAGCTTGCCAGGGGAAGACCGACGGGCGCCCAAGGCTTATCGAGCTTAACGCGCACGCCAAGCAGCAAGGGGTAACGACGCAGCAGCATCGAGGCCACACCCTCAGCTGCAGCCTCGATGAGCTTAAACGTATGCTCGCGCAGATAGCCATCGACATCGTGGCACACCGAGCCATAGTCAATCGAGGCGTCCAGGTTATCGTGCTCCCCCGCTGCACGCAGGTCGGCATAGAGTACCAAGGACACGATGAACTTCTGGCCCAGCGCGTTCTCTTCGGGATACACGCCATGGTTAGCAAAAACCTCAAGACCTTCAACGGTGATGCGGTCGGCATGGCGAAGGTCGTCATAGCTCACGTGGGGCACCGCCGTTGCGGTGGATATTTCGCCCCTTCCACGGCGGGCGAGCTCGGCGCCTTCAGTCTTGGTTGCATTCTCGGGCAGTTTCTTGTTGCTCATCGCGATCGTCTCCTTCGTTTAGAACCCCGACCGCGCAAACTAACTACACGTGAATCGACAGGTTCTTTTTATCATCGCTCCAGTTGCAAGCATTGCGCGCGGGGCATGCAAAGCAGGCGCGCGACGCTTTGTCGGCTGCATAGAGCAGACGCTCAAGCGGTTGGCTGTTCACGCGCAGCTTTCGATGGCCCAGAATGGCCGTCTTAATGGCTGCGGCATCGGCCGGCTCAAACGCCACGTCATCGGGCATGCCGCCGAGAATCGCATCAGCGACGCGTTCGCTTGCAACATCATGGGATATACCCGATTCATACTGTTCATCTTTGCCGATATCGTGAAGAAGTGCCGTGGCGTAGATGACCTCGCGGTCAAATTCGAGCTGCTCCTCGAGATTCTTGATCCACATAATGCGAGAGACATCGAGCAGATGGTCAATACCGTGGCGGCAGAAGATGCGCCCCGATTCCAACTGCGCAATGTTGCCCAGATGCCGCCGGAACAGCCCGTTGGCACAAATGTAATCAATGCGAGGCATGGCACCAAAGGGAGCCAAGCCCGAACCCATAAAGCCGCGACGTGACGTCCCCTCATCGGTCTTCGATGCAAAGTCGTTGACGACTCTCATAGTTAGCGTCCCAGCATCCTAAAGAAACGCTCCTCGAGCGCGGGATCGGTCTCAAAGACGCCGCGGCGAGCGAGCGTCACGGTCTTGGTGCCAGGCTTTTGCACGCCGCGCATGGTCATACACATATGCTCGGCTTCCATGAGCACAATCGCTCCCCGGGGAGCGAGATAATCCATGAGAGCGTCGGCAACCTGCGCACACAGCTGCTCCTGCAGCTGTAGACGGCGGGCATAAACCTCAACCGTGCGGGCGAGCTTGGAAAGCCCTGCGACACGGCCGTTGGGGATATAGCCAATGGCAGCCTTGCCGTAAAACGGCAGCAGATGATGCTCGCACAGCGAGTAAAACGTGATGTCGCGCTCGATAACCAAATCGTTCGAAGCGACGGCAAAGGTTTTGGACAGGTGCTCCTCGGCACTCTGGTCCATACCACCGGCGATCTCACCATACATACGGGCAACGCGCGCCGGGGTCTCCAGCAGGCCCTCACGAGTTGGGTCCTCGCCTATGCCCTCAAGCAACAGCTTAATGGCGGCCTCGACTTTTTCCTGATCGACCATCTGGGCCTCACTTTTCCGATTTTGCGTTCGCGCTATGGTACCACGCCTTTGGCATCGGCCACAAGCTACATAGTATGGGTCGAATAGACCGGATCGTCCCGCCAAAGCTCCACAGCGTCGCAAAGCGCAACGCCCTCGCGCACAGCACGGGCGCGCGTGGCGTTCATATCAATCACGCGCTGATTGCTCGAGCCCCTAAAACGCAATGAGATATCGTACAGATCCTGAACAAACGGGCCATCCACCAACATATCGAGGCAGGCAAGGATACGGTCCGTCGCCTCGGTATGGTGACGACCACCCGGCATAAGCTCCTCGAGCACGTCGCCGGTAAAGCACCAAATGGTCTTGCCCGACCCCGCGGGATAGGCCGCACGCACGCGTTCGATAAAGTCAACAAGCCCCGCCTGATTCTCGGGCTCCATGGGCTCGCCACCCAGAATCGTCAGGCCATCGATAAAGGGATGATCGAGACTCTCGATAATTTTGTCCTCGACGGCGCGATCGAACGGCTCGCCCGCAGCAAAGTCCCACGCGACGGAGTTAAAGCAATTCTTGCACCCGCGACGGCACCCGCTCACAAACAGAGAAGTACGAACGCCTTCCCCATCAGCAATGTCGAAATACTTAATGTTCGCGTAGTTCATAGGTAACTCTCCCGGGAGGCCGGGACATATCATCCCGTCCTCAAACATTCTCGGCCTTCGGCCTGCGAAACTGCGGGCGGGACGATATGTCCCGGCCTCATGCAAAGGGTAACTCAATGAACGAAGCGAACATCGAGTATAGGGTTCGAGGTCCAATAAAAACTTTGTTGCAGCTCAACCGCTATCGCAAGTAAATCGCAGCTGCAGCTCGAATTATTTCCGCTAAGAACTTCGAGGAGTGAGCAGACCGCGTGCTGCATCTCAGCTACGTCAACTTGGCTGCCCCGTAGCGAGGCCCCGGACCTTTGCTCGATATGAGTTCCGCACGAACAGGAGGCGCCAGTGGCGCCTCCGTCGTGAGCCAGGACTGTCCGAAATAGCGAGTAAAGGTCCGGGGCCTCGCTACGGGGCAGCCTGGGATGGTTATTAGAGATGCAGCACGCGGTCGCGGATCTCCTCGGTTCGGCCCTGGTTCCAGAACTGGGTACCGATGTAACCGCACGTGCGACGGGCGACATTCATCTTCTCCTGGTCACGATTGCCGCAATTGGGGCACTCCCACACCAGCTTGCCGTCATCCTCGACAATCTTGATCTCACCGTCGTAGCCGCACACCTGGCAGTAGTCGCTCTTGGTGTTGAGCTCGGCGTACATGATGTTGTCGTAGATGTACTGCATCACGCGAATGACAGCCTTGAGGTTGTCCTGCATGTTGGGAACCTCGACGTAGGAGATGGCACCGCCCGGCGAAAGCTGCTGGAACATACCCTCGAACTTGAGCTTGTCGAATGCGTCGATCTCCTCGGACACGTGGACGTGGTAGCTGTTGGTGATGTAGCCCTTGTCCGTCACGCCCGGGATGATGCCAAAACGACGCTGCAGGCACTTGGCGAACTTGTAGGTCGTCGACTCAAGCGGGGTACCGTACAGCGAGAAGTCAATATCGCTTTCGGCCTTCCACTCCGCGCACTTGTCGTTCATGCGCTGCATGACGGCCATGGCAAAGGGCGTGCCCTCCTTCTCGGTGTGGCTGTGGCCCGTCATGTACTTAACGCACTCATACAGGCCGGCATAACCCAGACTAATGGTGGAGTAACCGCCCACGAGCAACTTGTCGATCGTCTCGCCCTTCTTCAGGCGGGCGAGGGCACCGTACTGCCAAAGAATCGGTGCGGCATCCGAAAGCGTACCCTTCAGACGCTCATGACGGCACAGCAGGGCGCGGTGGCACAGCTCAAGGCGCTCGTCGAAGATCTTCCAGAACTTATCCATGTCCTGATGCGAGCTCAGCGCGACATCGGGCAGGTTGATGGTCACAACGCCCTGGTTAAAGCGACCGTAGTACTTGGGCTTGTTCGGGTCATAGTTCAGCGCGTTGGCCACGTTGTTAAATCCGTTACCGGAGCGGTCGGGCGTCAGGAAGCTGCGGCAACCCATGCAGGTATAGCAGTCGCCGTTGCCCGCGGTCTCGCCCTTCGACAGCTTGAGCTCGCGCATCTTCTTCTCGGAGATGTAGTCGGGCACCATGCGCTTGGCGGTGCACTTCGCAGCCAGCTGAGTCAGGTAGAAGTACGGGGAATCCTCGTGAACGTTATCGTCCTCGAGCACGTAGATGAGCTTGGGGAACGCCGGGGTGATCCACACGCCGGCTTCGTTCTTAACGCCCTCATAGCGCTGACGAAGCGTCTCCTCCACAATCATGGCAAGGTCATGCTTCTCCTGGGGCGTACGGGCCTCATTGAGATACATAAAGACCGTCACGAACGGCGCCTGGCCATTCGTGGTCATAAGGGTCACGACCTGATACTGAATCGTCTGAACGCCGCGACGGATCTCGTCACGCAGGCGGTCCTCAACAACCTCGCGGACCTTTTCGGGAGATGCGGAAACGCCGAGCTCCTCGAGCTCGCGGGCGACCTCGCCGCGAATCTTTTGACGGCTCACCTCGACGAACGGGGCAAGATGGGTCAGCGAAATCGACTGGCCACCGTACTGGGAGGAAGCAACCTGAGCGATGATCTGCGTCGCGATGTTGCAGGCAGTCGAGAAGCTGTGCGGCTTCTCGATCAGCGTGCCCGAAATAACAGTACCGTTCTGGAGCATATCCTCCAGGTTCACCAGGTCGCAGTTATGCATGTGCTGGGCAAAGTAGTCCGAATCATGGAAGTGAATCAGACCCTCATTGTGAGCATCCACAATCTCCTGGGGCAGCAGCACACGCTGGGTCAGGTCCTTGGAGATCTCGCCGGCCATGTAGTCACGCTGAACGGAATTGACGGTCGGGTTCTTGTTGGAGTTCTCCTGCTTGACCTCTTCGTTGTTGCACTCAATCAGCGACAGAATCTTGTCGTCGGTCGTGTTCTTCTGGCGCTTCAGGCTCTGAACATAGCGATAGATGATGTAATGGCGAGCGACCTCGTAGCAGTCGAGACGCATAATCTCGTCCTCGACCAGATCCTGAATCTCCTCGACCGACACGGTGTGGCCCGCGTTCTCGCATGCCTCGGCGACGTTTTGTGCCGCGTAAACCACCTGGCGGTCGGTAAGACGAGAGCTCTCCTCGACCTCCAAGTTTGCGGCGCGGATGGCATTGACAATCTTATCGATGTCAAAGACAACCTCGGTGCCGCTGCGCTTGATGATCTTCATCCTCTTGCCTCTTTCGCGTCGAAATCGTATTGCGCTTCAGAGCCAAACGATGCCCGGCAGGGCTTGCCCCTGTCTTGCGGCGCCGTCGCGCAATCTGTGTTTTCGAAAACCATAGGCCCTCATGCGGACAATCCTCGCAGCCAATCAAGGGGCTCGAAGATCCATCCAAATGGGGCGAATAAGGTCCTCGTTCTCTGTCCGCCATCTATCATACGACAAAGAGGCATCTATATCCTGTATTCTTTTTTTAGGTCAAACACAACATATAGTGTTTCAGCAGGTCAAAGCAATTAGTCATTTTGCAGACGCATTAATTATGAGGGGTTCTTGGCAAGTCGGTAAAACGTTACCAACACGGCTACCTGCATGGCAGTTATAAAACCCCCTTAGTCAAGCCGCTGACAAATCCTACCAAAACCAAGCCGCTCACGCCAAAAGAATCCAAAAGATTATGCTTGACCAACATGTTGCGGTCACGGTCGGCCAGGACGTATGCAACCTGCCGGCACCTCTACGGGGACCTTGGATCAATATTTGCTGGCATATTTGACGGCGTGCTTGGTAGCAAAACAAAACAGCTCAGAGGACATAGCCTCTGAGCTGCGAACATTTGGTGGGCGTTAGAAGATTTGAAC
>CABUOA010000060.1 GCA_902493145.1 uncultured Collinsella sp.
ATCACCATGGAGAAGGTCTGCGGTCTGTCGCGCGTCGTGAAGTCCAACGCCCAGGTCGCCTTCGACAACGTCGCCCTGTGGCACGAGCGCGACATTTCGCACTCTTCCGCCGAGCGTGTCGCCCAGGCCGATAGCTTCATCGCGCTTGACCATATGTTCCAGTGCCTCATTCGCGTTATCGACGGCCTGCAGCTGTATCCGGCCCGCATGATGGCCAATCTCAACAAGACCCGCGGCCTCATCTTCTCCTCCAAGGTCCTGCTTGCCCTCGTCGATACGGGTATCACCCGCGAGGATGCGTACGCCATTGTGCAGGAGAACGCCATGGCCACCTGGCACGAGGTGCAGGATTGTGTCTCTGGCCCCACCTTTAAGGAGCGTCTCGAGGCCGATCCGCGCTGCACCGTCAGCCAGGAGAAGCTCGACGAGATTTTTGATCCGTGGGACTTCCTCACCCGCATCGATACGGTCTTCGATCGCCTGGAGCAGCTGAGCTTCGAGTAGGGTTAACCTAATTCGACCGCTTGCGGATGCATTTCAACCTTTGGCGCCTTGCCCGTCTTGGGCGAGGCGCTTTTTTACTGTCGCATATGCGCCCGGGTAATAAAATGAACTCCGACTGCTGTTTCGATGAAAGGGGGCACGTGCCCAGACGCATCAAGCGGGCCACCATCGTCTCGTTTACGCTCATACTCCTTGTTGCCGTCTGTGCGGGCTCCCTGACGTATACCGTTCGAAGCAGTTCTTCCTCCTCGAATGAAGCCGATAGAGATCTCCCGGTGCTCAAAATCGGCGTTACGGATAACGACCCCTATGTGTATGTCGATACCACGGGCGATTACGCCGGTATCGATATCGACATCGCCCGCGAGGCCTGCAAGCGTGCGGGGCTCAAGCCACAGTTTGTCGATATTGACTGGAACGATCGCGACCGGCTGCTCAAAAACGGTGATATCGATTGCCTGTGGTGTGACTATTCTCCCTGTTATCGCGAGGATAAGTATTACTGGACCGAGCCGTATCTAACCGTGACGGTCTCGGTTGCCGCCAAGAAAACGAGTGGCATCAAGTCCTTGGCACATCTCGATGGAAGTAAGACCATTGCGGTGATTGCGGGTTCGGTGAGTGAACGCCGATTGCTTGCGGGGGATCTGGGGGTCTCGTCGGACGTTCAAATCAAATCATATGGCTCTGCCGAACTCTGCAAAGCCGCTCTAGTCAAAGGGTACGTTGACTGCTGGATGGCGGATGTCCAGTCGCTTGACCGACTCGTTGCTCAGTATCCCGGCGTTTACCGTGTGTTTGCCGACAATGTTATGACGGTTGACCTGGGCGTCGCGTTTGATGACAGCTATGAAGGATCGGTCGTAAAGGATCTCAATACCGCGCTGTTCGACATGGATCGAGATGGCACGATTGACCGTATTGTGGGCAATTACAAGACAGGAGCGACGACGGGCGGGCAAGGAGGAAATTCATGACAACTGATGAGCACCGCTTGAGTCGAAAGACTCTGAACGTCATAGCTGCCAGCGTTATTGTCAGCGCCGTCTTGTTAGGCCTGTTGTATACGGTTGGAACCCATCGCTGCCTCGAAAAAACGCTTGGGTTTGGCCAAGAAACCATGGTGTTTTTGGAGAACGCTTGCGAAAAATATGACCGCTACGAACAGGGGAGAAAAACCGAGGCGACGCACGATTTGCTCGCCGCGGTCGAATCGTTTGCGACGTTCCTGTCCTCTGATCGCGTTGAGGTTAACGACGATCTTATCGAGCAATTTGTCCATGCCGAGAACCTTTCGGGGCTGATGGTCATGGACTCCGATGGCCATATGGCTGCCCACTACGACATCGATGGTCGCGATCCGCTCATGTTGTGGCGAGATGAGTTGGCCTGTTCGCCGGTCGCATCGATGTATCAAGGTTCCAAAGTGACCTACTCAACTGTCGATGAGCGCCGTGGTGTCGTTTTTGCCGTCTGTGCTGTTCCGTATGGCGACGGCGTTGCCCTGGCATACCGCTCACTTGTTTCCGATACGGCGGACGACTATTCATATGCCATAGCCGACGTGCTTTCGAACAGTACCTTCCACCAGGGTCCCACGGTGCTTGTTATGGAGGATGCGGAGATTGTCTCATCCAACAGTGCCGATGCTGACGTGTCGCTCGCCCGACTCCTCACCAGCGTAGGAGTTGAGTGGAAAGACGACGGCCTGACGCGCATCGAATATCGAGGAGACGAATGGTATGCCGTGCGTGCGGCATATAAGGACTACCGCCTGTTTGCGCTATATCCCAAATCTGAGGTCATGTCTGACAGGATTTCATTTGTCGCCGTCGGCGTCTTGGTGTGTCTTGCGTTTTGGGTCGTGGTGCTGTTGGCTCGAAATATCGTTGACCACCGCAATTTGGTCGAAAAGGATAAACAGCTCGGCATTATCAATGCCATAAGCGCCATCTACGATTCGACCTTCCTTTTGCATCTCGACACCCTCGAGATCGAGGGGATCAATATGTCGCCGGCGATAGCGAAAATATTTGCCGAGCACAGCGAGGCATATGACTTTATGGACACGGTCTGCCGGGATATCGTGAGCCCCGAAAGCCGCGAAGCGGTTGTGGGACTCGTAGATGTAAGTTCGCTTCGTGAACGTATGGAGGGCGTACCGTACTTGGCTGCCGAGGTGCGAGATTGTCGAGGCGCTTGGTACTCGCTACAGGTTGTCCCCCAGCATCGCGATGAGCAAGGCCGGCTGGAGTCGGTCGTCGTGGCGACGCACAACATATCGATGGTCAAGCATGCCGAGGAGCTGTCATATCAAGACAAACTGACGGGGCTTCGCAACCGCAACTATCTTGAATCGCGCGGAGATAGCCTGGTAAACGAGGACTTGCCCGTGAGCGTGATTATGTTGGACTGCAATTATCTCAAGCGGACCAACGACATCTATGGTCACGAGATGGGGGATGAACTGCTGCGACGGACGGCGTCCGTGCTGCGGCGGGTGGCTGGTGCGGATTATCTGCCGATGCGCCTTGGCGGCGACGAGTTTTTGCTGGTTTGCCCCCATACTGACAACGAGTCTGCGCTCGGGCTGGAACAGGATCTTCGTCTCGGTCTTGCCGCGGTAAGCGATGAGGCCCTGACGGTCAGCGCATCGATTGGCGTGGCGACCGTCGAGACGGCTGGAAATACGCTGGCCGATGTATATCGTGTCGCCGACCACAATATGTATCGGGAGAAGCGCACGGTCCACGCACAGGGTGCGGACTGCTAATCTTGCCCCCGCGAGTCCATGCATCGTAGGATGTTGAATCGGTGCTTGCGATCATAAGTCGGCTCAGGCGGGGATAATAGACGTCTGAAATTTCTTTCTGAGAGGGGATCTCAATGATTAGTTTTGACTACAAGCCGCAGGGTGTATGCTCTCGCAATATTCACCTCAATCTCTCTGACGATGGCAGCAAGGTGCTGGGCGTTGAGTTTACCGGCGGCTGTGACGGCAATCTCAAGGCAATCTCCAAGTTAGTCGAGGGTGCTCCTGCCGATCGCGTAATCGAGGTTCTCGCCGGTAATACCTGCGGTATGAAAAAGACCTCTTGCGCCGATCAGCTTACGCGCGCTATCGAGGCCGCTCGCGCCGAGATCGCCTAATGGGTATCGCCGACCACATCAAGAATGGAATATCGCGCCGTGGCTTTGTGCTCGGCGGTGCTGTCGCGGGCGCTGCCACGGTGCTTGCCGGTTGCTCGAAAAAAACGGGCACCAGCGACGATGCCGCCGGCGAGCCGCAGGTTATCAAGGACGATTCGAAGATTGTCTCGATCACTGATGAGTACGAAGCTGTTGATATCGATCTTGAGCCGGCGGCGTCGTGGACGCTGCCGCTGGGCACGCTGCTGTACTACTGCGATGGCGACTACGCCGCCGCGATGATGGCGCCTGCTTCTGCCCTGCATGCCAATACGCTTGGTGTGCTCAACCTGGGCGATGGCTCGCTTACCACATTAATCGAGGATCCTATCGAGGGCACGGGATATGCTTTTTACGATGTCCGTGCCGCCGATGGCGTGTTTGCGTGGGTTGAGATGAACTTTGCCAATTCATCGTGGAAGCTCTACGCTCAAAATCTGTCGGGCGCTTCGCTCTCTGGCGACGTGGCTGAGCTCGATCGAGGTGGCAAGGACTATGATCCGCCCCTGTTTACGGCGTTCGGGTCATCGGTCATCTGGTATAAAATGCCTTCGGCAGGCGGCAATAAAACGAGTAGTGATTCGTTTTGCTATCGTCGCTCGCTTGATGAATCCAAGGCCGAGGTAATTTGGAAATCGATGGGCCGCTTTGCATCGGCCCCGCGCGCGAGCGACGGCATTTTGACCATCTCGCCGCGTGTCCGCAACGACGAAGGCGTCTACTACGGCATAACGGCAATCGATCTGACCGATGGCAACAACACCAAACGTGCCCAGCTAGTCCTTCCCTCGTCAGTCTCGCCTTTCGAGGCCGTATATATGGGCGATACCTTCGTGTTTTCTATCGAGGCGACCTATAGTGGCGTGGGCAGCCTGGGCAATATGGGCACGTATATCGGTAATGAGGGAGGGCCATACCTCTTTCTGTCCCGCGAGCCGCTCGCATGTGCTGCCGGCAAGAAGAATAAATATCTCGTTAAGGTACAGGCATCGCATTTTCTCATCGACACCTCTGCCAAGACCTATGGCTCGCTGTTGTCGCCCGACCGCGCTTTGGAATATGGCGATTATCCAGCTACGGCGGGAAAATCGGACTCATTCCTTACGTACGCCACGGTGCGCAACAGCCAGGGTATACCCGAGACGGTCACCGCACGCCTATTCTCTCTTTAAGCTTAGAGGGGTTAAAAAGGCGCCAACAGGGGAATAAACGCGTTGTAATTGTGAGTACCGCCCGCCGAGCTGCCGCGTCATAGTGGCATCCGGCGGGCTCAGGTGCGTTAAAATGGGCTTGTTCTTAGCTGATTGAGACAGGGGGGCCGTGTTATGGCTTCAGATGCAAAAAAGATTCTGCTGGTCGAGGATGAGAAGGCAATCCGTGACGCCGTCGCTGCCTATCTCGAGCGCGAAGGCTACTGGGTTGTGGGTGTCGGCGACGGCCAGTCCGCGATCGAGGAGTTCGAGAAGCATCAGTTTGACCTGGTCGTGCTCGACCTTATGCTCCCCAAGATCCCCGGCGAGCGCGTTTGCCGCACCATTCGCGATACCTCGGATGTCCCCATCATCATGCTGACTGCCAAGGGCGAGATCGAGGACCGTATTATCGGTCTTGAGCTCGGCGCCGACGACTATCTGATCAAGCCGTTCTCGCCGCGCGAGCTTGTCGCGCGCGTACGCGCCTTGTTCCGCCGTGCCCATCAGGCCGACGAGCCAGCCGTCGAGGTACTCGACTTCGGCGATCTGGTCATCGATATCTCGGGCCACAAGATTTTGGTCGAGGGCAAGGAAGTCGACCTGACGGCTTCCGAGTTTAAGCTGCTCACCACGCTTGCCCGTCACCCCGGTCGCGTCTACAACCGCATGGAGCTGGTCGAGAAGGTGCTCGGCTACGACTTTGAGGGCTATGAGCGCACCATCGATAGCCACGTGAAGAACCTTCGCGCCAAGCTGGGCGATGATCCCAAGAAGCCCAAGTGGCTCTACACCGTCCACGGTGTCGGCTATCGCTTCGAGGCTCCGGCCAAGACCGATAAGTCGGACGAGAAATAGGGAAATCACATATGACACCTGCGCGCTTTGAAATCGGACAAAAGCACAAGCAGGAGAGCGAGGCGGGTTCCAAGGCTAGTTGGAACACGCCTCGTTCCGATTCACGGCCAACGATGAGCTATCCCTCGCGCATGGCACTTGCTTTTGCTCTGACATCGCTCATGACGGTATTGGTGCTGGTGGGCGTGGTCTCTGTTGTGTGGGGCACGGTCTTTTCGGATTACACGCGCTCCAATATCGTCGAAATCGCAAATTCCGCTGCCGAAAAGCTTGCGACGTCGTATGAGGAAAACGGCAATTGGACTGCGGGCGAGCTGCGCACGGTCGCGACATCGAGTCTGGTGTCCGACGATCTTGGCATGCAGGTCGTCAACAAAAAGGGCGTTGTCGTCTATGACGACTCATGGCCCTCGGCAAGCGCGACCGCCGATGTACGCGAGAGTGAATCGGCTTCTAGCAGCTCGAGCGGTAAAAAGGCCTCACATAGTCCGGTTTCGTCAGCGCCCACCGACTCCGATAGCGTTGCCAACGTCGAAATCATAACGTCTTCTGGCGAGCATGTCGGACAGGTAAAGCTGTGGGCCATCGGCTCCGATGCCCTGCTCACCAAGGCAGATTCTGCGTTTAGGGAGAAGACCTTTAACGCCATGGCCCTTGCTGCGGTTGTTGCAGTTTGCATTTCGGTCGTTATCGGATCACTCGTGTCGCGCATGCTCACCAAGCCGATTCACCGTATTACCAGCACGGCCAAGCAAATTCGCGATGGCGATCTGTCTGCTCGTACGGGCTTGCGCGGCGATGATGAGATCGATCAGCTGGGAGAGACCTTCGACGAGATGGCCACCTCACTCGAAAAGGATATGAAGCACGAGAAGCGCCTGACTTCCGATGTGGCTCATGAGCTGCGCACGCCGCTCATGGCCATGCTTGCAACGGTCGAGGCCATGCAAGACGGTGTGTATCCCACCGACGACGAGCATCTGGAGACGGTCGCTTCCGAGACGCGCCGCCTGGCCCGTCTGGTGCAGCAGATGCTCGACCTGTCGCGCATGGAAAACAGTACCGCGCCGCTCAACCTGGAGCCGGTGGACATGGTGCCGTTTGTGCGTTCGATTGTGAATGGCCAGGAGCGACTGTTTGCCGATCGTGACCTGCGCTTGCGCTTTGCGGATGAGACGCAGGGCCACGATGACGTTGTCGAGGCAGATCCCGACATGATCACGCAATGCGTCATCAACCTTTTGAGTAACGCCATGCGCTATACCCCCGAGGGGGGTTGGGTCGTGGTGTCGGTGCTCAGTGACCGCAAGCACGTCGATATCGCGGTTTCGGATACGGGCATCGGTATCGCCAAGGATGATTTGTCGCGCATCTTCGGTCGTTTTTGGCGTGCCGACGCCAGCCGCGCCCGCGAAGCGGGTGGCCTGGGCGTGGGTCTCGCCGTGACTAAACAGATCGTCGAGCGCCATCATGGCTACATTTCCGTGGAGTCGGAGCTTGGAAAGGGTACGACTTTTACGATTCATCTGCCTCGCGAGCACACGGCGGACGCGGCATCTACTACAATGGAGCACTAGCTTTTCGCTATTCGGTGAAGGAGGGGTTTCGTCCCTGCCGCTCCGAGTTTGCGAAAACGTGCGGGAAAGAACCCGCATTACTGTCGTATTTTGGTAAGGAGTGACTCACGTGACAACGATGGAGCGTCGTCCGGATTCCCGTGGCAAGGTTCGTGATATCTACGATGCCGGTGAAAACCTGCTGATGGTCGCCACCGACCGCATTTCTGCGTTCGACTTCATTCTTCCCGACGAGATTCCGTTTAAGGGAGAGGTGCTCAACCGCATCTCGGCATTCTGGTTCGATAAGTTTGCCGACATCGTTCCCAACCACCTCGTTTCCATCGACCCGGCGGATTTCCCCGAGGAGTTTGCCGAGTATCGTGACTACCTCGCAGGCCGCGCCATGCTGGTCAAGAAGGCCCAGACGATTCCTATCGAGTGCATCGTCCGCGGCTATCTGACCGGTTCGGGCAAGAAGACCTATGACGAGAACGGTACCGTCTGCGGCATTCAGCTGCCCGAGGGTCTGGTCGAGGCCTCCAAGCTTCCCGAGCCGCTGTTCACGCCGTCCACGAAGGCCGAGATCGGCGACCACGACGAGAACATTTCGTTCGAGCGTTGCTGCGAGATCGTGGGCGAGGACATCGCCGCGCAGATTCGCGACCTGTCCCTCAAGATCTACAAGGCCGCTGCCGAGTACGCCGCGACCCGTGGCATCATCATTGCCGACACCAAGTTCGAGTTTGGTGTTATTGATGGCAAGGTCACGCTGATCGACGAGTGTCTCACGCCCGACTCCAGCCGTTTCTGGCCTGCTGCCAGCTACGAGGAGGGCAAGATCCAGCCTAGCTACGACAAGCAATTCGTCCGCAATTGGCTCAAGGCCAACTGGGATATGACGGGGGAGACCCCGCACCTGCCCGCCGAGGTCATCGATGGCACGTCCGAGCGCTATCGCGAGGCCTTCCAGATCATCACGGGCTCCCAGTT
>CABUOA010000061.1 GCA_902493145.1 uncultured Collinsella sp.
CCCAGGCGCGCAAAAGTGCGTCTCGGCAATCTGGGGCCCGTCCCCTTTAATATTTATAAATATGCAGGCCAGCGATGTGTTAACGATGTGCCAGCGGGTGCGCCGCCAGATAGACCTCGGTCAGTTGCGTACGATCGACATGCGTGTAGACCTGCGTGGTCGATATATCGGCATGTCCCAAGATCTCCTGTAGCACACGGAGGTCTGCACCGCCCGCAAGCATATGGGTGGCAAAGGAGTGACGCAGCGTATGGGGATGGAGTCCCACCAGCCCCACCTGGCGCCCGTAGCGCTCACAGATGGCATGGATGCCCTGGCGCGACAGACGGCGGCCGTTCTTATTTAAAAAGACCGCCGAGGTCTCGGTTCCGTGGGCATGGGCCGCCAAGCGAGAACGCCCCTCAGTTAAATAGAGCGTCAGAGCTCGCGCCGCGCTTCCCACCAGCGGGGACAGGCGTTCCTTTGAGCCCTTACCGCGAACGAGCACAAAGCCATCGTCGATATGGATATCGCCCACATCGAGCCCCACCAACTCGCTCACACGCAAGCCGCATCCGTAGAGCACTTCCAAGATGGCATGGTCGCGCAAGCCCATCTCGCCCTCGAGGAAGTCTTGATCGAGCAGCGCCGAGACATCCTCCACCGATAGATACTCCGGCAAACGCTCAGCCTTTTTAGGCAGGCGCAACGCCGCCGTTGGATTTTGGGCCACAATCCCATCGCGCACCAAAAAGGCATGCAGGCCCTTCACGGCCGCAAGCGCACGCTCCACCGAGGCATCGGAATAGCCCCCATCGCGACGGTCGGCGACAAAGCCCTCCACGACCTGACGAGTCGCCTCATCAAAAGACATGATGCCCGCCCGCTCCAGATAGGCGCAGTACGTCGTCAGGTCACGACGGTAGGCCGCAATCGTGTTGCGCGCCAAACCCCGCTCGACCGCGAGGTAATCGAGATACTCCCCCGCCGCCACGGCGAGCGACGAGGGAGTAGCTTCGGTATGTTCTTTGTTCGCCGGCACCCTTAGTCCGTAGCGAGGTTCATGGGCGTCACCTGTAGGCGATCGACACCCTCGTGCTGACCGATCGAGGCACGCACGAACTCTCGGAACAGCGGCTGCGGGTTGGTCGGACGGCTCTTGAACTCGGGGTGAGCCTGGGTTGCCACATACCACGGATGCACGTCGCGCGGCAGCTCGACCATCTCGACCAGGCGCTCGTCGGGTGAGAGGCCAGAGATAACCAAGCCGGCGTCCTCGAGCTGGTCGCGGAAGGCGTTGTTAAACTCAAAGCGGTGACGGTGACGCTCGTAGACGAGATCCTCGCCATATGCCTCGCGAGCGAGAGTATCGGCGGCGAGCTTGCACGGATAGGCGCCCAGACGCATGGTGCCGCCCTTCTCAGTCACATCCTCCTGCGAGCTCATCAGATCGATGACGCTAAACGGACCGTCCGGGTCGAACTCGGAGGAGCTGGCGCCGGCAAGGCCGACGACGTTGCGGGCGAACTCGCACACGGCCACCTGCATACCCAGGCAAATGCCCAGATACGGAATCTTGTGCTCGCGGGCAAACTCGGCCGCGAGGATCTTGCCCTCCAGGGCGCGCTTGCCAAAGCCGCCGGGGACCAGGATGCCCGAAGCGTCGCCCAGAACTTCGGAGACATTCTGCTCGTCGAGGCTCTCGCCGTCGACCAGCTGGACGTCCACATGGCGATCGTAGAAGACGCCCGCATGGTGCAGGGCCTCGATAACCGACAGATACGCATCGGGCAGCTGCGTGTACTTGCCAACGACGGCAATCTTCACCTTGTCGGCGTGATGGTTGGCGTGATTCTGTTTGCGCAGGAACTCGTTCCACTCGCTCATGTCGCGCTCACGCGGGTCCAGACCCAGACGCTCGCAAATGCGCAGGTCAAAGTCCTGCTCGGCAAGCAGCTGCGGAACATCGTAAATGCTCGCGCAGTCCTCGTTGGTAAAGACGCAATCGGTGTCGACGTCGCAGAAGCTTGCGATCTTTCCGCGGATAGCGTCATCGATATGGTGGTCGGAGCGCAACACGATAATATCGGGCTGGATGCCAAAGCTGCGGAGCTCCTTGACGGAATGCTGCGTGGGCTTGGTCTTGACCTCGTGGGCGGCGGCGATATAGGGAACGAGCGACACGTGGATGTAGCAGACGTTCTCGGGGCCGGCCTCCTTGCGGTACTGACGAATGGCCTCGACAAACGGTTGGGACTCGATGTCGCCGATCGTGCCGCCCAGCTCGGTGATGACTACATCGGAGCCGGTCTGCTCCTCGATGCGGCGGAACTTATCCTTAATGGCATTGGTGACGTGAGGAATCACCTGCACGGTACCGCCCAAAAAGTCGCCGCGACGCTCGCGGGCGATTAGGCTTTTGTAGATGGCACCGGTCGTAAAGTTGGAATCGCGGGTCAGGTTCTCATCAATAAAGCGCTCGTAATGACCCAGGTCCAGGTCGGACTCGTAACCATCCTCGGTTACAAAGACCTCACCATGCTGGAACGGGCTCATGGTACCGGGGTCGACGTTCAGATACGGGTCGGCCTTCTGCATCGTTACTTTGTAGCCACGCGACTTGAGCAGACGGCCCAGCGAGGCCGCGGTGATACCCTTGCCCAGGGACGAAACCACGCCGCCGGTTACGAACACATGCTTGGTCATATTGAGTTACCTGCGCTTCCCGTAGAAGTTGTTTATCCACATCTTACGGGTCTTCATTGTAATACTCGCGCCGCGGACCGTCCGCAATTTTTCTCGCGTGCGATTGCATTTCTCAATCTTGAAACAAAACGCCGCCCGGTTTCCCAGGCGGCGTCGCTATGGCAAGGGTTACATGCTGCTATCGATCAGCAACCTCGTCCTCAAGCATTTCTTGAACGAGCATGCCGGTACGGACGCCCTCAAGATACCACTCACCACGTTCGGTGAGGCAAATGCCATTTGCAAGCTGACCGCCGTCGTCGCTATAACGCGAGACGACATCAATCATACCTTCGGAATCCAAGCGATCGATTGCGGCGCGGGCACGATACGGCGAAACCCCCACGCGCTCGGCAAGCGTTTTGCGCGAGAAACCATACGGCCCGCCATTGTCTTCGGTTTGCTGGTCGATCTCCATCAACACCAGCACCTCGACACGCTTCATATCGTTAACACTCGCACGACCCTTGCCCGCCATAGCAGCCTCCTCAAACCGAGCACGAGCATCTAACGCGCCGTGCGCGACCGACACACCTCACGATGGCAGGTAATATCCATCATGCGGCATCCCGCTAAGGATGAAACAGTTACGGTTATTGTATACCGCTCAAATTGTTTCTAGGCAGGTAAACAGCTATTTTTCGCCGAAATAGACGCTTTATTGATCAAAAAGCCGTACCAGGCGCTAACCCGATACGGCCAAAATACAATGCAATTACCGCGGTGCTTCAAACTTAGCGATGGAAGAAACCGCGGCGCTCAAACTTGGGCTCGCAGCACACGTTGATACCCAGTTTGCGCAGTACCGTCTCGTCCGTCGGCGAGATAATCACGCTAAAGAAGGCATCGCAACCGCGCAGCTGCTCCAGGCCCGAAAGGACGCGAGCGGCCGTCTCACTCGTGGCCGAGGTGATCGACAGCGCCATAAGCGTCTCGTCGGTGTGGAGGCGCGGGTTTTTGCTGCCCAGGAAATGCGTCTTGAGCTTGCTGATGGGCTCGATCGCCTCATCGCTAATGACCTCGAGCTCAAGGTCGACGCCCGAGACATGCTTGAGGGCGTTCATAATGAGCGAACTTGCGGCGCCCAGGCGCGTGGAGGTCTTACCGGTCACCACGGAGCCATCGGGCATGACCATGGCGCCCACGGGACCACCCGTCAGCTGCTCCCTGGTGAGGGCCGCCGAGCGCGCCGGTGAGTAGTTCTTATCGATGCCGGCTTTCTTCATAATAATCTTGAGACGGTCGACTTGCTCATCGCCCACGCCGGTACGGCGCACATTTTCGACCGCGGTAAAGTAGCGGCGAACGATCTCCATCTTGGATGCGTCGCGGCAGGCATCGTCATCGGTGATGGCAAAGCCGACCATATTGACGCCCATGTCCGTAGGGCTCTGGTAGGGGCTCTTGCCCAGGATCTTTTCCATCAGGGCACGGACTACCGGGAAGGCCTCGACGTCGCGGTTGTAGTTGACCGTGGTCTTGTTGTAGGCCTCCAGGTGGAAGGAGTCGATGATGTTGGCGTCATCGAGGTCTGCCGTGGCGGCCTCGTAGGCAATATTGACCGGATGCGTAAGGGGCAGATTCCAAACCGGGAAGGTCTCGAATTTGGCATAGCCGGCGGCCGTGCCATGCTTGTGCTCGTGATAGAGCTGAGACAGGCAGGTGGCAAGCTTGCCCGAGCCAGGACCGGGGGCAGTGACCACAACGAGCGGTCGGGTGGTCTCGACAAACTCGTTCTTGCCATAGCCATCGTCGGACACGATCAGATCGACATCGTGCGGATACCCCTCGATGGGATAGTGCAACTTGGCGGGAATGCCGAGCGCGTTCAGGCGATTGCGGAAGACGTCGGCGGCGGGCTGGCCGGCGTACTGGGTGATGACCACGGCCGCGACAGCAAAACCGTTGCCGCGGAACAGGTCGACCAGGCGCAAAACGTCCTCGTCATAGGTAATGCCCAGGTCACCGCGAGCCTTGTTCTTCTCGATGTGGTTCGCGTTAATGGCGATGATGACCTCGACGTCGTCGGCTATGCTCTTGAGCATGCGAAACTTGCTGTCCGGCTCAAAACCCGGCAGCACGCGGCTCGCGTGATAGTCGTCAAACAGCTTGCCGCCAAACTCCAAATACAGCTTGCCGCCAAACTGCGAGATGCGCTCCTTAATATGAGCGGCCTGCAGCTCGATATACTTCGCGTTGTCGAAACCCTGACGCATGTATGGCTCCCGTCCCGTTTCCATTTAATGTCTTAGGCGATTATAACGGAGCCTGCCCTCCCCGATGCCCAGGCCATCAACAGGCACCAACCAAACACGCCATCGATAAGTTGCGGTGAAATAGCTCCTGTTTAACCCCTCAAGACGGCCAAACGGGAACTATTCCACCGCAACTTCCCCTTTTGGCGCAAAGTAACCTGACCCCTTTGCACCAACAGCAGAAACGTCGCGGGCAGAGAACGGACAGCGAACAGACACCAGAGCGAGCAAGGTGACGTGAAAGAGGAGGGCATAGGCCTTTTGGCCATGCCCGACGATTGAACGTCAGATTGCCGCTCTGGCGGGCTTGCAGCGTCGAGTGGTTCCGGCGTTTGGTAAAACGCCGGAACACAAGAGCGCCCCCTCCCGCGCACGGAACGGGAGGGGGCCAAAGGTAGGAGTCTACCGGTGGGTTGACCCCACCGGACAGACGATGACCAGATGATCCTTTACAGGATCGTCAAGGTTTCCGTGGGGTACCCGTTGGGTACTTAGATCATCACGCAAGCGATGGTCAGGATGATGGCGCAGACGACGGAGAGAGCGACGATGAGCTTAAGAGCAAACTTGAGCCAGGTCGTCCACTCGATCTTGGCCAGGGCAAGACCGCCCATGATGGCGCCGGAAGTCGGGGTGAACAGGTTCACGATGCCGATGGCGGCGGAGTAGATCATGACCATGACCTCGGGCGAGAAGCCGAGCTTGACAGCCAGCGGTCCCATGATGGGCATGGACACGGTAGCCATACCAGAGGTCGAGGGGATCAGGAAGGACAGGCCGAAGTAGACCAGGAAGCTCATGGGAGCGAAGATCACGCCGGACAGGCCAGCCAGAGCATTGGCGGCAGCGTCGAGGACGTAGACGTCGAGGCCGGTGCTAGCCATGAGGACGGAGATACCACGGGCAAGAGCGATGACGAGGACAACGGACATCATGTCGGCAGCGCCGGTGATGAAGGTGTTGACGATCTGCTTCTCGGACAGGCCGCCGATAATACCGATCAGGACAGCCATGAGGAAGAACCAGGTGGAAGCCTCGTCGAAGTACCACTGGCCAATGGGCAGGCCGGTGATCAGGGCAGACCAGCCCTGAACGATGGCGTTACCGTCGGCGTCATAGACAGCGCCAGCATCGAAGAAGTTGGCGACGCCCTCGTTGAGGTCGGCTAGCGGAATGAAGCCGACGATCATGACGACGAAGGTGAAGGCAAAGGCGATCAGAACACCCTTCTGACGACCGGTGAGCTTGACCTCCTTGTTAACCTCGGAAGCAGCCTTGCCGTGAGTCTCTTCGGCGTCCTTGAGCTCCTGCATCGAAAGGATGGTGGAACCCTTGTCAGCCTTAACCTTCTTGGCATAGTTCATGACGAAGAAGATGGACATGCCGGTGGTAACAATCCACAGGACGGCACCGAGGCCGATGATGATGGACTGGTTGACCTCGATGCCAACGCCGGTCAGAGCGTCGACGGCAGCGCCGACGGCGAACGGGTTAACCGTGGAGCCGAGGCAGCCGCAGCCAGCGCCGAGCAGGACGGTAGCGGCGCCGACCATGGGGTCGAAGCCAGCAGCCATCATCGTAGCGGCGAGCAGGGCGTAGAAGGGAACAGTCTCCTCGCACATACCATAGGTGGTACCACCGAGGGAGAAGATGAGCATCAGCACGGGAACGAGCATGATCTCATTGCCCTTAAGCTTCTGCACCAGAACGGCAATGCCGTTGTCCAAGGCGCCGGTTTCGGTCATCATGCCGAGGAAGCCGCCGAGGATCATAACGAAGAGGCAAACGGGCAGAGCGTCGGCGAAGCCCTTGACAGGGGCGGTGCAGAAATCGCTCAGGCGGGCAGCGGTAACCTCGCCACCGGACGTACCGGAGACGATAACGGTAATAACCGCGACAATTGCCAGCAGAGCAAGAAGAATGGTGAACGATGAAGGCATACCGCGCTTTTTCTTAGCGGTCTCAGTCATAGTTCTCATCCCCCCTTCATAAATCATTTACTGATCTCGCCCGAAGCGGCTCTTCCGTGCCGTGCATGTCGCTCGGTGCGAGATTTTTACCAGACAAAAGCGCTCGGGGTGCGCAGCAATACACCCCGAGCGAGATGCTAGATGCTCTTACTTGAGCGTAGCGTACATGACAGCCTTGATGGTGTGCATGCGGTTCTCGGCCTCGTCGAAGACCTTGGAAGCGGGGCTCTCGAAGACCTCGTCAGTGACCTCCTGCTCGGTGATGCCGAACTGCTCGCACTTCTCGGCGCCAATCGTGGTGTTGGTGTCGTGGAAGCTGGGCAGGCAGTGCAGGAAGATGGCACCCGGGTTGGCCATAGCCATGACCTCAGAGGTAACGCGATACGGGGTGAGCTGAGCGATGCGCTCGGCCCAGACCTCGTCAGGCTCGCCCATGGAGACCCACACGTCGGTGTAGAGAACGTCGGCACCGGTGACGCCGTCCTTGACGTCGGTGGTCAGCTTGATGGTGCAGCCGTTAGCCTCAGCGATGGGCTTGCAGGCCTCGATGACGTCGTCAGCGGGCATGCACTCCTCGGGGCCGCAGGCCACGAAGTTCATGCCGAGCTTGGAGCAGACGACCATGAGGGAGCGAGCAACGTTGTTCTTGCAGTCACCCATGAAGACGAGGGTCTTGCCCTTGATGTCGTAGTTGAAGTTCTCCTGGACGGTCAGGATGTCGGCGAGCATCTGGGTGGGATGCCACTCAGTGGTCAGGCCGTTCCACACGGGCACGCCGGACTTAGCAGCGAGCTCCTCGACGTCGTCCTGGGCAAAGCCACGGAACTCGATGCCATCATACATGCGGCCGAGAACGCGGGCGGTATCCTCGATGGACTCCTTCTTGCCCATCTGCGACGAACCCGGATCGAGGTAGGTGACGCCCATGCCCAGATCCATGCCGCCGACCTCGAAGGCGCAGCGGGTACGAGTGGAGGTCTTCTGGAAGAGCAGAACGATGTTCTTACCCTCGAGATAGCGGTGCGGAACGCCAGCGCGCTTCATATCCTTGAAGTTCTTGGAGAGCTTGAGCAGGTACTCGATCTCCTCGGTGGTGAGGTCGAGGAGCTTGAGGAAGCTACGGCCGGAGAGGTTAACACCCATGGTTCGTTTCCTTTCGAAGAAATGAATTACGTAAGTATTAGTTTCGCCCGTTTGACGGGCGAAACCGGTGCGGTTGTAGGGAGACCGCACCGGAAACGGAAAGACTTAGAGGTCCTCGCGCCAGAAGGGCATGCTCATGCAGCGCGGGCCGCCGCGGCC
>CABUOA010000062.1 GCA_902493145.1 uncultured Collinsella sp.
TCGCATGTATGAAAGGAAGATCATGCTCGATCAGGCTTATTCTCGTCGTCAGTTCCTCGGCCTCGCTGGTGGCCTTGCCAGCATCGTCGGACTCGGTCTCGTTGGTTGCGGCGGCGCAGGCGCATCCGACGCCGCCGACAAGGGCAGTGCCGCTGCCGCTGCCGAGTCCGTCTCCGGCGAGGTGACCTACGACGGCGCCTCCTCGTTCCAGGCTCTCGTCGAGGCTGCTGCCGAGAAGTTCATGGACGCCAACCCGGACGTCTCCATCTCCGGCTCGGGCAACGGTTCGGGCAAGGGCCTGACCGCTGTCGCCGCCGGCACCGTCACCATCGGTAACTCCGACGTCTTCGCCGAGACCAAGCTCGAGGCCGATCAGGTCAAGAACCTCGTCGACCACGAGGTCGCCGTCGTGGGCATGGGCCCCGTCGTCTCCAAGAACGTCAAGGTCGATGACCTGTCCCTCGAGCAGCTCAAGGGCATCTTCTCCGGCCAGATCACCAACTGGAAGGAGGTCGGCGGCGACGACGCTACCATCGTCGTCCTCAACCGCAAGGCAGGCTCCGGTACCCGCGCCACCTTCGAGGCTGCCGTCTTTGGCGACGAGGCCGTCGACTTTAAGGGCGACGCCGAGCTCGACAAGTCCGGTGACGTCCAGACTCAGATGGGCAGCACCGACAACGCCATCTCTTACCTGGACTTCTCGCACTTCGATGACTCCAAGTTCAATGCCATCAAGGTCGAGGGCGTGGAGCCCAAGAGCGCAAACGTCACCGACGATTCCTTTAAGATTTGGGCTACCGAGCACATGTACTGCGCGAAGGACGCCGACGAGGCCACCAAGGCCTTCCTGGAGTTCATGCTTTCCGACGACGTCCAGGGCAAGCTCGTCGAGGAGCAGGGCTTCATTCCCGTCTCTGCGATGAAGGTCGTCAAGGACGCCAGCGGCAAGGTCTCCGCTAAATAAGTAATCGCCCCGGAAAGGTTTGCAATGGCAAAACAGCTGCCAAAGCGCGACCTTGAGAACGTAGGCCTGGGCGTCACGGGCGCGTGCGTAGCGCTCGTGACGCTTGTCGTTGCCGCGCTCATCTTTATGGTCGCCCAAAAGGGCCTCTCGGCATTTGTTAAGGACGGCGTTTCGGTCGTCGAGTTCTTCACCGGCACCAAGTGGGACCTGGCCAACACGGCCGAAAACGGCCTGCCCTATACCGGCGCCCTGCCTCTGATCATCACCTCGTTTGCGGTCATGGTGCTCTCCACGCTCATCGCGCTGCCCATCGCCATCGGCTCTGCCATCTTTGCGGTCGAGATTAGCCCTAAGTTTGGCTCCAAGGTCTTTCAGCCGCTTATTGAGCTTTTGACCGGCATTCCCTCGGTCGTCTTTGGCCTGATCGGCTTTCACGTGGTCGTTGGCCTCATGAAGAGCGTTTTCCACGTGAGCACGGGTCTGGGCATCTTGCCCGGCGCCATCGTACTGGCCGTCATGATTCTGCCGACGATGACTACGCTTTCGGTCGACGGCCTGCGCGCCGTGCCCGATAGCTACCGTCAGGGCTCGCTCGCGCTGGGCTACACCCGCTGGCAGACCATCTGGCACGTGGTGCTCAAGAGCGCTATGCCATCGCTCATGACCGCAGTCATCCTTGGCATGACCCGCGCCTTTGGCGAGACGCTCGCCGTGCGCATGGTTATCGGCGGCATCGAGGCCATGCCGACGTCGCTGCTGTCGCCTGCGTCCACCATCACCACCACGCTTACCACGTCCATGGCGGTCTATGCCGAGGGTTCGGCCCAGGACGACGTCTTGTGGGCGCTCGGCCTGCTGCTGATGGGCATGAGTCTCATCTTTATCCTGATCATCCATCTCATTGGCCGCAAGGGGGCGAAGGCTCGTGGCTAGCACGCGCATCCTTATCGACGAGGCGAGACTCGGGCGTGTCCAAAAGCAGGACCGCATCGCCACGGGCGTGCTGACGGCAATCGTCGCCATCGTCATGCTCATCGTCGTCTCCATGGTGGCCTATATTCTGTTCGAGGGCATCTCGACGCTGTTCCAGCCGGGATTTCTCACGCAGCCCGCACGCGCCAACGGAACGCAGGGCGGCGTGCTCTACCAGCTGTTCGACTCGTTCTACCTACTGCTGATCACCTTAGGTATCTCGGTGCCCATCAGCCTGGGCGGCGCGGTCTTCCTGGTCGAGTACGCGCCGGACGGCCCCATCCGCGACATCGCCTCCACCGCCATCGAGACGCTGTCCTCGCTGCCCTCCATTGTCGTAGGCATGTTCGGCTTTCTGGTGTTCTCGGTGCAGCTGGGCTGGAAGTACTCCATCATCTCCGGCGCCGTCGCGCTCACCATGTTCAACATCCCCATCCTGGTGCGCGTGATTCAGCAGGCGCTCGAGGACGTGCCGCAGGCCCAGCGCGATGCGTGCCTGGCCATGGGCCTCACTCGCTGGGAGGCCACACTGCACATCCTGATTCCCGAGGCCATGCCCGCCATCGTGACCGGCATCGTGCTTTCGGCCGGCCGCGTGTTTGGCGAGGCCGCGGCGCTGCTCTTTACCTCGGGCATGAGCTCGCCGGTTCGCCTGAACTTCTTGAGCTTTAACCTGTCGAGCCCCACCTGCGCCTGGAACGTGTTCCGTCCCGGCGAGTCGCTGGCCGTGCACATCTACAAGATCTATGGCGAGGGCAGCCCCGAGGCCCAGCAGATCGTCTGGGGCACCGCGGCACTGCTGATGATTTGCGTGCTGCTGTTTAACGTAGTCGCCCGTATCGTAGGCAAGCAACTGGCAAGGAGGATGACGGCCGAATGAGCGAGATGAATGCGACGCCCGCAACCGAGGCGGCATCGTCCGACACCCAGGTCTTTTTGTCGAGCGTGGGGGAGAGCGAGAAACGTGTTCGCGTGAGCGGCAAGGCCGTGAGCGACGAGGTCGTGGTCTCCACCAAGGACGTCAATGTGTACTATGGCGACCACCATGCGCTGCACAATACGTCGCTCGACTTCCACAAGGGTGAGATCACGGCGCTCATCGGGCCTTCGGGCTGTGGCAAGTCGACCTTTTTGCGTGGCCTCAACCTAATGAATCGCGAGATTCGCGGTTGCCGCGTGGAGGGTGAGATCAACTACCGCGGGCGCAACGTGAACACCAAGACCGAGAACACCTACGAGCTGCGTCGGTCTATTGGCATGGTGTTTCAGCAGCCCAATCCGTTCCGCAAGTCCATTCGCGACAACATCACGTTTGCGCCCAAGCGCCACGGCATCACCGACCGTGACGAGCTCGACCGCATGGTCGAGGAGAGTCTGCGCGGCGCGGCGCTGTGGGACGAGGTCAAGGACAAGCTCGACAAGAGCGCCTACGCGCTTTCGGGCGGCCAGCAACAGCGTCTGTGCATTGCGCGCACGCTCGCGCTCAACCCCGATGTGATCCTGTTTGACGAGCCCTGCTCGGCGCTCGACCCCATCTCGACGCTGGCGATCGAGGACCTGATGTCGTCGATCGTGGCCGACCGCGCCATCGTCATCGTGACGCACAACATGGAGCAGGCGTCGCGTGTGTCCAACCGCACGGCGTTCTTCTACATGGGCGATATGGTTGAGTACGACGAGACCGACGAGATTTTCCAGCGGCCCAAGGATAAGCGGCTGAATGATTACCTCACCGGCATGTTCTCCTAGTCCGGAACATGCTTGAGGCCCGCGGCGGCCACGGTCGCCACGGGACTGATTGGAGAGGCGGGTCATCTCTTGCGGGAGATGGTCCGCCTTTTTGTGTCGTGTGCGCCCCGCCTTTTCGCTGCTATCATGGACAACGTTGAATTTCTACGAAGGAGCAGGGCATATGGCGATTCTTTTGGGATGCGATTCCATCAGCCTAGAGTTTCCCACCAAGCATATTTTCGATAGCGTGACGCTCGGCGTGGGCGAGGGCGACCGCATTGGCATTGTCGGTAAAAACGGCGACGGCAAGTCGACGCTGCTGAGCGTGCTCGCCGGCACGCTGGAGCCCGATGACGGACGCGTGACGCATCGCCGCGGCACGACGATCGGTCTGCTCGGCCAAAAGGACAACCTGGTCGATACCGACACCGTGCATCATGCCGTCGTGGGCGACGCGCCCGAGTATGAGTGGGCGTCGAGTCCGCGTACGCGCCAGATTCTGGCCGGCCTCATCAGCGATGTGCCCTGGGAAGGCACAGTGGGCGAGCTTTCGGGCGGCCAGCGCCGTCGCGTGGACCTCGCGCGCCTGCTGATCGGCGACTACGACGTGCTCATGCTCGACGAGCCCACCAACCACCTGGACATGCGTACCATCAACTGGCTTGCGCGTCACTTAAAGGCCCGCTGGCAGCGCGGTCAGGGCGCCATGCTCGTGGTCACGCACGATCGCTGGTTCTTGGACGAGGTCTGCACCAGCATGTGGGAGGTCCACGACGGCCAGGTCGATCCCTTCGAGGGCGGCTACTCGGCATACATCCTGCAGCGCGTGGAGCGCGACCGCATGGCCGCCGTCACCGAGGAGCGCCGCCGCAACATGGCGCGCAAGGAGCTCGCGTGGCTGAGCCGCGGCGCCCAGGCACGTTCCACCAAGCCCAAGTTTCGCGTGGATGCCGCTCGCGAGCTGATCGCCGACGTGCCGCCCGTGCGTGACGAGCTGGAGCTCAAGCGCCTGGCCGTGAGCCGCCTGGGCAAGCAGGTTATCGATGTGGTCGACGTGGACGCCGGCTATGCGGATGCCGATGGCACGTCCAAACAGGTGCTCACCGATGTGACCTGGCTCATCGGCGCGGGCGACCGCTATGGTCTTTTGGGCGAGAACGGCGCCGGCAAGTCGACGCTGCTCGACGTGATCCAGGGCAAGATCGCGCCCCTGCGCGGCCGCGTGAAGATCGGCCAGACGGTGCGCTTTGGCGTGCTGTCGCAGCAGCTCGAGGAGCTCGAACCCTACATGGGCGACACGATCCGCGAGGTGCTCAGCCACTATAAGAAGTACTACGTCATTGACGGCAAGGAGACTTCACCCGAGAAGCTCTGCGAGCGTCTGGGCTTTACGACGCAGCAGCTCTGGAGCCGCATCGGCGATCTTTCGGGCGGCCAGCGCCGTCGTCTGTCGCTGCTACTGACAATCCTGGACGAGCCCAACGTGCTCATCCTGGACGAGCCCGGCAACGACCTGGATACCGACATGCTGGCGATTGTCGAGGACTTGCTGGACGGCTGGCCGGGCACGCTGATCCTGGTGACGCACGACCGCTTCTTGATGGAGCGCGTGACCGACCAGCAGTGGGCACTGCTCGACGGTCACCTGACGCATATGCCCGGCGGCGTGGACCAGTACCTGCGCCTGTGCAACGCCACGGCCGAGGGCGAGCCCGTGGGCGCACCGAGTGCCAAGACCGGCACGTTCGACACCGGCGCCGCAGCGGTTGCGGCCGAAAAGCCCAAGACGAGCGGGCAGCCCAACGGTCTTTCCAACGCCGAGCGCCAGAAGCTCCGCCGCGAGGTGAGCTCGCTCGAGCGCAAGATGGAGACGCAGCGCGCTCGCGTGGAGGAGGCCGAGGCTGCGATGGCGCAGGTCGACCCCACCAATTACACGGCGCTGGGCGAGCAGCAGGCAAAGATCGACGAGGCCCACGCCGCCATGGACGAGTTGGAGATGGCGTGGCTCGAGGCGAGCGAGAAGCTCGAGGGCGAGGAGTAGGCGAGGATGATCAAGGCCGCGTTTTTCGATATCGATGGCACGTTGCTGAGCTTTAAGACCCATCGGATTCCGGCGTCGGCGCAGCAGGTGCTCGACAGCTTTCATGAGCAGGGGATTGCGTGCGTGATCGCCACGGGTCGCCCGACCTATCAGATGCCCGATTGGCTGTTCGATCTTGGTTGGGATGCGTACATTACGCTTTCGGGCCAGCACTGCTTTGATGCCGAGGGGGTTTACCGCAGCTGCCCGATCGATCCGGACGACGTCGCGGTGATCGTGGACCAGGTGGCCGAGGGGCGCTACGACTCGCTGTGCATGCAGGGCGAGAACTCGTTTGTGAACCGCCTGTCCGAGCGCGTGGTGACGGCCGGTAGCAACGCGGGAATCGTCTACCACGAGGAGCCGTTTGAGCATGCCTTCGATGCGCCGGTCTACCAGTTCTGCGCCTTTGTGGACCCTGCCGACGAGCATATCGTGACCGACGCGGTGTCGCATTCGCTCACCACGCGCTGGTGCGACCTGTTCTGCGACATTATTCCTGCTAACGGCGGCAAGGACCTGGGCGTGGCGGCGACGCTCGAGCGGCTTGGTATCGATGCGAGCGAGGCGATTGCCTTTGGCGACGGCGAGAACGACCTGTCGATGTTTGCCGCCGTGGGCACGAGCGTGGCCATGGGCAACGCGCAGGATACCGTGAAGGCCGCGGCGACCTACGTGACGACCGCCGTGGACGACGACGGCATCTACAACGCCGCCAAGCACTTTGGGCTGATGTAACTGCGGGCCGGCACCCGGCGCCTGGGGACACTCCTTGCGGGGCGTCCCCATTTTGTTTTCGTCCCGCACGTTTTGTGAAACACGGCTAACTTTTAGGCAAAGTAGTAAGACATGGGCAACTTTTGCGGTAAAGTAAATCAAGCAAAAGTATCCAAAGGCTAACTAGAAGCCATCGCGAAAGGCGGCCCATGGCCCTGCGTGAATCCGGAGAAGACTATCTCGAATCGATCTACGTTCTATCGGAACGTCAGGGCATCGTGCGCTCGATCGACGTTGCGGAGTACCTCGGCGTAACCAAGGCGAGCGTTTCCAAGGCCATGGCGACGTTGGAAAGCAACGGCTATGTCGAAATGGGCAAGCGCGACGTTCATCTGACGGAGCGTGGTCTGGAGGTCGCTCGCCAAATGTGGGAGCGTCACTGCTTTTTTGTAGGTCTGCTAGAGGACGCAGGCGTAACGCCCGAGGTTGCCTCGCAAGAGGGCTGTCACATGGAGCACTGCCTGAGCGAGGAGAGTTTCGAGAAGCTAAGGTCGATGCTGAGGCGGGAAGATGTAGCGGGTCCAAAAACAGAAGCCTAACTGACCCACAGTAGCGCGGAGTTCACGCAAAGCGCGAACCAGCGACCGGGACCAGCGGCCCTTTCGGCCAAGTCCATTTCAGCAAAGGAACCCCGCCAGCAAGCGATGCCCAAGAACCGCCGGCTGTGTCAATGCAGGCCGGGGCCGGGCTTGGTTTTGAAAACACTCCGCAGCGCGAGGCCCGCCTTTCCGTTGCTCCGCAGGAGCAGGAAAGACGGGCCTCATGCGCGAGGACGTTTTCAAAACCAAGCCCGGCCCCGGCCG
>CABUOA010000063.1 GCA_902493145.1 uncultured Collinsella sp.
CGGCCTTTTAGGCCGCGCTTTTGTTTTGGTTCGCGCCATGTGGGGGTGGTGGCGACGTGCATTTTTGCGAATATTCTGCAATCGAAGGCCCCTGCATACCGACCTCGGGCAAAAAATCGGGATTTCTCGATGTTTTCTACGAATGATGGGCGGGGTTATGGGCTGACAGCGTTTGATTTGCAGGGATATTTGCGCTCTTTGGCATTTATCGCGGCGCCCGAAGCCCTTGGTTATGTTGAATACTCCTAAAAATGCACGGCGCTTAGAGGGGGAGCTTCGCGAAAAAGGAAACCGCCCCGTCGAAGTATGCATTCGACGGGGCGGTTTATGCATTTGGCCGATTAAGGATGCGCTGCCAAACTACTAGAACTTGACGGTCGGGGCCTGGCGGGCTGCTTCGGCGGCCTCGAAGCCCTGGCGCTCCTTAAACTGGAAGATGCCGGCAAAGATGACAGCCGGGAACGTCTGAATGGCGTTGTTGTAGCTGAGCACGCAATCGTTGTAGCTCTGGCGTGCATAGCTAATCTTGTTCTCGGTATCCTCGAGTGATGCCTGCAGCTGCGTAAAGTTGGTGTTTGCCTTAAGATCGGGATAGGCCTCGGCTACGGCAAAGAGCTGGCGCAGCGCACCGGTCAGCACGTTGTCGGCTTCCATCTTGGCCTCGGGCGTAGTGGCCTTGACGGCGGTGTTACGCGCGCTGATCACGGCGGAGAGCGTCTCCTGCTCGTGCTTGGCGTAGCCCTTGACGGTCTCGACCAGGTTGGGGATCAGGTCGTTGCGGCGCTGCAGCTGCGTATCGATGTTCTGCCAGGCGTTATCGATGCGGTTACGCTTGGTGACCATGTTGTTGTAGATGCCGGCGATGGCGCAGACAATCACAATGACAACAACGATGCCGATGATGACGGTAATCATGATGTCTCCGTTTCGAATGGCCGCGGCGGCATGCGCCAGCTGCCGTTGGTATAACGCTACTAGTATACCCGCAACGTTTTGCCGTGCCGAACTTTCCGGTAAGCGTTATGTTTTCGGTAGGGTTGGCACCGGGGCAAAGCGCGCGAGGTACAGGTGTAAGATATGCGACAGATTGACGAGTGTTGTCTTTGCCCTGAGGATGGCGATACCAGTGGACCTTCGCATCAAGAAAACCTACCGTGCCCTGTTCGATGCCTTTACCGAGCTTCTCGAGGAGCATCGTTTTGAGGACCTGACGGTTGCCATGCTGTGCGACCGCGCCATGATTCGCCGCACGACGTTCTACAAGCACTTTCGCGACAAGAACGATTACTTTGCCTTTTATATCGATGAGCTCATGTCGGGCTTGCCGCAAAAACAGCCCGATGAGGCCGGCGCAGTGTCTGCCGAGGACGTGCGCGCGCTTCGACACGCGATTTTGGACGATGCCATGGATTTGATTCTGGCGCACGAGCAGCTCATGGATAACATTTTGGCTAGCAGCATGTCGGGCATGTTGACCAACGTTATTTGCGACCGTATTGCCCGCTCCATCCGCGAGCGTGTGATGAACGTGCTTGCCGAGGATGCCCTGGCCCCCGTGTCACTCGAGACGACGTCTGAGTTTGTCGCCGGCGGTATTATTCGACTTTTCACGATATGGTGGGAATCGGGCCACGATCTTGAGCGTCGACCCGAGATGGCCGACGTGGTCGATGCGCTGTTTGAGCGGACCATGACGCCGGTGCATCACTAAAAGTGGCGGAGAGAGGGGGATTCGAACCCCCGGAACGCTCTCGCGCTCAACGGTTTTCAAGACCGCCGCATTCAACCGCTCTGCCATCTCTCCGTGAGTCGTAATGATAGCATCGTTTTGAATTTGCAACAGGGAAGGCGAACGATGACGATCACCGAAATCGACGAGAAGTTCATGCGCGAGGCGCTGGCGGAGGCGCGAGCCGCCGCGGCGGTGGGCGAGGTGCCCATCGGAGCCGTAGTGGTGCGCGACGGCGAGATCGTCGCGAGGGCGCATAATCGTCGCGAGCTCGACCAGGACCCTTCGGCGCATGCAGAGTTCGCGGCCGTGTGCTCCGCTGCCCAGGCGCTCGGTCGCTGGCGCCTTTCCGACTGTACGGTCTATGTGACGTTGGAACCCTGCTGCATGTGCGCGGGGCTTATGGTCAACGCGCGCGTGGGGCGCTGCGTGTATGGCGCGTGCGACGCCAAGGCGGGCGCGTTGGGATCCCTATACGATTTGAATGCCGACTCGCGCCTGAATCATCGGTTTAGCGTGACGGCTGGGGTCCTGGCGGATGAATGCCGCGAGCTGCTGAGTAGCTATTTTGGCGGTCTGCGCGGAGCGGGCGGCGCTGATTGCGGTTGTGGGGCCGATCTTGAAGCACACGCCGCTCACGCCGCAGCGCTTGCAGGTGCCGGTGAGGATGCTGGCGCGGCGGTTGACTTTGGCCCCGCGTGCCGCCGGCCCCGCCGTGTGCTGTTGGCGATCGATTCCTTTAAGGGCAGCGTGTCGAGTGCACAGGCGGAGGCGGCGGTTGCCGAGGGCATGCGCCGTGTGTGGCCCGGTGCCGAGCTGAACGCTTTGCCGTTGGCAGATGGCGGCGAGGGAACGCTCGACGCCATCGCCGCGTGCGGCGGTGAGATTGTGACCTGCGAGGTGGCAGGTCCCTTGGGTGATCGCGTGTCTGCCCGGATGCTGGTGGACGACGAGCGCGACTCGGCTGTAATTGAGATGGCCGAGGCGGCCGGCATTGGGTATTCACCCTGCACGGAATCGGCGGCGCTCGCGGCTTCGACCTATGGCGTGGGCGAGCTGATGCTCCGTGCGGTTCGCGCCGGGGCAAAGACTATCTATATTGGTTTGGGCGGCAGTGCCACCAACGACGGCGGCGCCGGCATGCTGCAGGCGCTGGGCGCGCGTGTGGTCGATGATCAGGAATGCGATGTCGCCCCCGGTCTTGCCGGCCTTGAGCAGGTGGCGAGCGTTGATTTGGCGCCAGCGCTGCAGGCTTTGGATGGCGCTCGTATCGTTGTGCTTTCGGATGTCGAGAATCCGCTCGTAGGGCGTCGCGGCGCGCTTGCGGTGTTCGGCGGACAGAAGGGTCTGCCGACGGATGATGCCGAGGCGCTGAGCAGGTGCGACAGCTGGATGGTCGGCTACGGTCGCTTGCTCGATGCTGCGATTGCCGGAGCTCGAGCCCAGGGGTTGTTGCGCACACCCGAGAACGTACGGACATTTGGCTCGGTGCTTGGCGTGCCCGGCGCGGGCGCTGCCGGTGGCTTGGGCGCGGCGTTGCTGGCGCTCGGCGCGGAGCTACGCTCGGGCGTGGAGACGGTGCTCGATCTGATTGGGTTTGACGAGCGCGTACGCGATGTCGACCTGGTCATTACAGGTGAGGGCAATATGGACGAGCAATCCGCCGCCGGCAAGGCGCCGGTGGGTGTGGCTCGTCGTGCGAAGCGATATGGCAAGCCGGTGGTCGCCGTCGTGGGCGGTCGCGCCGTCAGCCTGGACACGGTGTATGAGCAGGGTATCGACTTGGTTTTGCCGATTTGCCGCAAGCCCATGGACCTGGAACAGGCACTCGATCCGCAAGAAGCCATAACCAACCTCATCTGTGCCGGAGAAGCGGCTGCTCGATCCTACGACCTTGGCCGTATCTAGAAAAGTGGTCTTTTCGCACTTCAGGTGTTGACGCCGCCATTTATGTGCCAATTAGTAAATTGCTCTTCGTTTAGTTGCTCGCCAATTAATCCTGCCAATTAATTACCATTTCGGGCGAAGACGTGGATTATCTCCATGATGGACCTCTTTGGGCATAATGTTGTCTTTAAACTGTCCTAATCAATAGATCGCTCTTGGGAAGAGAGGGCGACACCAGAGGGGGAGAAGGGAATTGGAGAGGAAAGTTTTCGGCGGGGGGGGCAGAGAGTCGCTGCTCTCTGCCTTGCGCTGGTTCTCGGCTTCGGATGTTTATCCGTCGGCGCGACAGCCGGTGCCGCATATGCGGCACCGGCATCGCGGACTGCGTATACTGCGGATGAGTTTGAGATCACCCAGGACGGCGTGACCTATTCGTGTGAGACCACGGATAAGGGCACGGCGGAAATCACATGTATTGTTGCCGACGACAGTGTGACCGCGGTGAGTGTGCCCGGCTCCATCGAGCATGGTGGCCAGACCTACAAAGTCACCGAACTTCGTTTCTCGTCTGGTATCGTGGCCAAGAACGTTGAGCAGCTGACGCTCCCTGACACGCTCGAAAAAATGTCCGGAGGAGGATTCAATTTCAGGAAGTTCGCAAAGGTCAAGGAGCTCCATATCCCTGGCTCTATCAAGAACTTCGACTGCCAGCTGCAAAACTCCAGCTCGCTCGAAAAGCTCTATTTCGATGAGGGCGTCGAGGAGATTAGCGCCAACATGATGGTCTATGGCTGCAGCAGCCTTTCGGAGATCGATCTCCCCTCCACCCTCAAAATGATTTCGGGCTCGGGCGCCTTCAGCGGGGCTACGGCCCTTACAAGCATCGAGTTTCCAAAAGATGTCGCCTTCTCCGACACCATAACGGGCGTGTTCGATGGCTGCACGTCTCTGACAAGCGTGTCGTTGCCCGCTTCGGTTACCAAGATCCCCTCGGGCATGTTTCAAGGATGCACCTCTCTAACGTCCGTCACCGCGCTGAGCGAAATCGAGTCCATCGGGAATGGGGCGTTTCAGGATTGCTCGAGTTTGACCGGCATCGATTTCCCGGGCACATTGAAGAGCATCGGATCCTCTGCTTTCCAGGGGTGTGCCAACTTGGTGAGCGTGCCCAATCTAAGCAAGGTAACAAACATGGGCAGCGGAGCTTTTCAAAGCTGCAAAAATCTGCAGGCGCCCGTTGACCTGTCCTCGCTTCAGAACATTCCGGACAATGCGTTCTGCTACACGCCGGTTAAGATCGTGGGGCTCTGCGACAGCCTGAAGAGCATCGGTGACTGGGCCTTTATCCAGAGCAACGTCGCCGTCCAGCTTCCCAGGGCACTTGAGACAATTGGCGACTACGCCTTCTATTACGGCACGTTGCCGGAGCACCTTTCCATTCCGGATTCCGTAACTTCCGTTGGCGCGGCAGCCTTCTCGGGCGTAGATGGCGTGAAGGATGTGACGATCGGGCGCGGCCTCACCAATATACCCTCGCGTATGTTTGACCGCAGCACGGTTCAAAAGATCACAATCGAAAACAGCATGGACGACCTCACCGGCTCGGCGAACCTCCCGAGCTCTGGCGTCGATATCGTCTACACGCGCGAGTCAATCGATGACAGCGTCGGCGATACCGTGAGCGATGACAGCACCAAGACCCTTCAGGATCTGGTCGACGAGGCCCCCTATGGCAAGGAAACCGTCATCACCCTGAAAAAGCACGTGAAGCTCGGCTCCACGCTCACGATTCCTGCCGGGAAGATGATTAAGATCACGTCGGATGAGCCCTATACCATCTTGGCAACAAAGAATAGCGGCATCTCCATACTGGTCAATGTTGCCGAGAGGGCATCCCTCGAGCTGTCGGGGAAAGCGTCCCTGAGTGGTCGCTACAACAAGGGCGCCATTATTTCTAGCAAGGGAGCAGTTGTGCTCTCTGACGAGGCCGTTGTGTGCGACGGTACCACGAGCGGTGATAGCGCGGGCGCCGTCGACGTGTCGGGAGACAACGCCTCGCTTACCATGAGGGGCGGCGTTATCGAGCGGTGCGAGCTGCGCCATTCGTATTGCGGTGCCGTTCGCGCGTCCAGCGGCGCTCATGTAGTTATGAGGGGTGGCGTTATCCGTAACAACGGAGTCGTTACCGGGGCCACCAATTGCTTTTGGCTTACATCTTCTGGCGTCATTTTGTGGGGCGACGCTCGCTTTGACATGAGCGGGGGCCGCATCGAGGGCAACAACGGTTATCGAGGCAGTGCGGTGCTTGCGTACGGCCAGGGTAAGGGCGAAAACCAAAGAGCCAAGTTCACGATGACTGGTGGCCAGATTTCCGGCAACAGGAGCAGTAGGCTGGAGGCGGCCTACGATCCTTCCGGAGCAGTTCATATTGAGGGCAACGCCGAGTTCACCATGACGGGTGGAAAGATTGAGAACAACGTTGCGTCTGGCAACGGCAGGGGCGGCGGAGTGTGCGTGGTCGACCCGGGCTGTCAGGGTGGCGAAAAAGGGAACACTGCTTTCACCATGCAGGGCGGCTCCATATCTGGCAACTCCGCTTCCGCCGGCGGAGGCGTCTATACCTATTCGAATGACGTCACGCTCAGCGCGGGCAAGATCGAGGGTAATACTGCTTGGAGCATGGGCGGCGGCGTGTATAGCGAAGGCAACGAGTCTCTTGGCTATAGCACGCTCCATATCGAAAACGCTCTCGTTGTTGATAACCATGCGGATAAACAGGGCGGCGGCATGTGGTTCTGCCCTACCGGAGATGCCAAGGTCTACGTCCAGGACGGCGGCCTGATCGCCAAGAACACGGCTGACGAGGCAGGAGACGACTTCGTCTTCACCGGTGCCAAAGACGCCAAATACAAACTGACCTTGGCCAACCGCGCTCCGGGCGGCGGAAAGGTCAGCTGGTACAGAGACGGTGGGCTGTTTAACCCCGACGGCACTATTGCGGCAACAAACCCCGAAATCCCGCGATTCTCGCCCGATGGTGACAACGGCGAGCCCCTGTCCTTTACCGACGCCACGCCGAACGTCGCGCTTAAATCTGTGATGAGTGAGGATGTGTATAACCTCGGCGGCGGTCAGACGTCGCTGACGATCTCTGGCAATACGGCGCCGTTGGGAGGCGGCATCGGCGCCAACGGCGGTGTCGTCATCGGTAAGTCCGAGAACATTAACATTCCAGTCAAAAAGGTCTGGGAGAACCCCAGGATTCCCCATCCTAATAAGGTCAAAGTAAATCTCAAGAACGGCAAGACCGTCATCGATTCGATCACCCTGAGCGAGTCTGACGGCTGGGAGGGTGTTTTCTCTAACTTGCCGAAGTGTGATGCCTCCGGCTCCGTGATCGACTACGCCGTGGCCGAGGTGCCCGTCGAGGGCTACAGCTCTAAGGTCACCGGCGACGCCGAGCACGGCTTCACCGTGACCAACACCGTGAAGACGGGCGAGCTCGACGTCTCCAAGGCCGTCGCGGCGCGCG
>CABUOA010000064.1 GCA_902493145.1 uncultured Collinsella sp.
TCTCGGAAGGCACGTGCAGACCTTTCGTCATGGCCTCCTACCTTTCTTTCGGGCCTTTCGGCCGAATCTCTCAGCACCCTTCCGTAACGGGTGCTGCTTGCTGACAGCTCTAGTTATATCCAAATTCCAACCGCAATTCCACCTCGCCCCCGAACGGTCAACAAAGTTCGATGAACGGTATATCGAATATGATTCCCCCATAATGCACTTCGGCGTTCTAAAGTAGCTTTTCTAAGGTAAACGCTCTTTTTTCTCAAAAATCATTCGCAATTACAACTCCAATCTTTCGATTAAGAATTGCATATCTACAACGGTTTTATGTATATAAATGACGCTTGTTTACGTTTCTGCCTGTATTCGATGATATTCAGCTATCTATCATTCTTATTCACACATACTCAGCAGTTGAGTGAGGATCTAGACCGTTTTTCGCAACGCGACGGGCGTCAGCTCTATGGCTTGACAGCGTAAGAAGTAGGTTAAGATACCGTTCGCACAATACGTCCGTGCCACAAGTCGACTAAATTGAGACAATAGTGAATAGTGTTAGGCAACCGTCCCCTGCGGGGACTGAACGGACAGATGCATATGCCGAGCAAAATCGAAAAAAAGCAAGCCGCTGCAAAGCTGCGTAAGCCGCCGCGCGACTTCTCGTACACGCAGAACCGAGAGCTCAGCTGGCTGCGCTTTGACAACCGTGTGCTTGACGAAGCCTTCGACGAGACCGTTCCGCTGTTCGAGCGGCTAAAGTTCGTGTCGATTTTCGAGTCTAACCTCGATGAGTTTCTCATGGTGCGCGTGGGCGGCCTGTCCGATCTGGCAGAGCTCAAAAAACAGCCTGTCGACAACAAGAGCAATATGACCGCCTCCGAACAGGTCGATGCTGTCATGGCCGAAATGCCCGGGCTCCTTACCCGATGGGAGTCCATCTTTAAGAGCATTGAGGGCAAGCTCGACACCCTGGGCGTTCACCGCGCCCGCATCGATTCGCTTACGCCCGAGGAGCGCACCTTTGTAACCCGTTACTTCCAGGCCTACGTGTCGCCGGTCATCTCACCGCTGGTCATCGATCCGCGCCACCCCTTCCCCAACCTGCGCAACGGCGCACTCTACCTGGCCTGCGGCCTGGACGGCGTCACCGACGAGGAGAGTCTGCTGGGCCTTATCGAGATTCCCACCTCGATGAACCGCGTGGTCGAGATCCCCTCGCCCACCGGCACCTACTCCTACATCTTGCTCGAGGACGTCATCCTCGCCTGCCTGGACAGCTGCTTTGGCTCCTATAAGCCGCTCGACCGCGCGCTCATCCGCGTCACCCGCAACGCCGACATCGACCCGGACGGCGAGGGCGTCGAGGAGGAAGAGGATTACCGTCAGCACATGAAGCGCATCCTCAAGAAACGCTTGCGCCTGCAGCCGGTGGTGCTCGCGGTCTCGGGGTCGCTCGAGAAGGCGACGCTCAAGACCATCCGCAAGGCGCTCGAGCTTTCGCGCCGCTCTGTCTTTACCTGCGATATCCCGCTCGACCTAGGCTACGTCTTTGGCATTGAGGGCAAGATTCCCGAGCACCTGCGCAACGAGCTGCTCTTTACGCCGTTTAAGCCGCAGCCCAACTCCACCATCGATATGACCCGCTCCATCCGCGAGCAGGTACTTCAGCACGACAAGCTGCTCTTTTATCCCTATGAGGCCATGAACCCCTTCCTGGATCTGGTGCACGAGGCCGCCTACGACCCCGAGTGCATCTCACTGCGCATCACGCTCTACCGCGTGGCCAAGCAGAGCCGCCTGTGCGAGTCACTGATCGATGCCGCCGAGAACGGCAAAGAGGTCACGGTGCTCATGGAGCTCCGCGCGCGCTTTGACGAGCAGAACAACATCGAGTGGGCCGAGCGCCTGGAAGAGGCCGGCTGCACCGTCATCTACGGCTCCGAGGGCTTTAAGTGCCACTCCAAGATCTGCCAGCTCACCTATCGCGAGGGCATGGCGCTAACGCGCCTGACGCTGCTGGGCACCGGCAACTTTAACGAGAAGACGGCCAAACTCTACAGCGACTTTATGCTCATGACCGCCCACCCCGGCATCGGCGAGGACGCCAACCTGTTCTTCCGCAACCTGTCGCTGGGCAACCTGCGCGGCGATTACCGCTTCCTGGGTGTGGCGCCCGTCGGACTGAAACCGCTCATCATGCGCGGGCTTGACCGCGAGATCCAGCGCGCCCTCGCCGGCGAGCCCGCCCGCGTGTTCTTTAAACTCAACTCGCTCACCGACCGCGAGGTCATCGACAAGATCGCCGAGGCATCGTGCGCAGGAGTCCGCGTGGACATGATCATCCGCGGCATCTCGTGCCTCAAGCCGGGCGTTCCTGGCAAGACCGAGAACGTGCATGTCCGTTCTATCGTCGGACGCTTTTTGGAGCATGCGCGCGTTTACGCCTTTGGCGTGGACTCGGACATGATCTATCTGAGCTCGGCCGACATGATGACGCGCAACACCGAGCACCGCGTGGAGATCGCCTTCCCCGTGCTCGACCCCACCTGCCGCGCCCTGGTGCACGAGTACATGAGCATGCAGCTGCGCGACAACGTGAAGGCCCGCAGTCTCACGAGCGACGGCACCTGGGTCCCCGTGGAGCGCGCAGAGGGTGAGAAACCCTTCAACTCGCAGGAAGCCCTGCTGGAGCGTGCCTATCGCAACGCCGAGGCCGCGCCCGAGCCCGTCATTGAGGCAAAGCCCGCCCCTGCTCCTAAGCCGCAGCCGGCCACACCCGAGGTTCAGAAGGTCCAGGCGACCGTCATTGAGCCCGAGCCCGCACCTGCACCTCAGCCCGAGCCGCAGGCAGCTAAGCCCGCACCCGAGACGAGCGCCCGTCGCGATAAGCCCGCCGGCAAGACCAAGGCCATCGAGCGCCATCGCCCCGGCCGCGTGCGCATGGGCCTGGGCCTGATCGGCCTGGGTCTTAAGACGCTCATTACCGGCAAGACGAAATAGTCGTTTGTAGAAGCAGTTTGTAGAAGCGCCCCGCATTTGAGGAAAGCCTCGGATGCGGGGCGCTTTTCCCTGCTACCATGGTGCGAGCAACAACACGAATGACAGGCAGGGATATGAAGCTCACTATAGAATCGATGACCTACGGCGCCGACGGGCTGGCGCACGCCGACAACGGCAAGGCCGTCTTTGTGCAGGGCGCCGTGGCAGGCGACACCGTCGAGGCCGAGGTCGTACAGGACGGCAAGTCGTTCATGCGCGCCCGCACGACCGAGATTCTGGAGTCGAGCCCCGATCGCATTCAGCCCCCCTGCCCCTTCGTTGGCATCTGCGGCGGTTGTTCGTGGGGCAATCTCTCACGCACGGCACAGCTCGCCGCCAAGGAGCAAAACCTGCGCTCCACGCTCGAGCGCATCGGCAAGTTCGCTCCTGAGCAGGTCGATGAGTTGGTACAGCCCATCTGCCACACCAAGGACGACTGGGGCTACCGCAATAAAATCGAGCTCGAACCGACCGTCGTCAACGGTCGCGTGCGCCTTGGCATGCACGGTGTCGACCCCAGCAAAATCGTGACCGTCGATGCGTGCCCGCTGTTCGATAAGCGCTTCCCGAAGGCGCTCAAATCGGTCGTCGGCGCACTCAACTATCTAAGCGGCAGCCATGACTTGGGACTCGAACGCGTGGGCATTCGTGCATCGCGCCGTACCAAGGCACTCGAGGTCGCACTCTGGACGCCTACAGGCTCTTTTCCGCGCTCGCAGGTCTCCCGCGTGCTGGCGGACGCCGCTCATCCCACGAGCATCGTGCGCGTGATGAGCAAGGGCGAAAAGAAGGCCCGCCGTGTCTCCAAGGTCGAAATGCTCGCCGGAGAGGGCTCATGGACCGAGAATATCGCCGAGGGTCAGATGCGCTTGTCTGCCCCGTCTTTTTTCCAGGTCAACACCAAGGGTGCCGAGATTTTGATCGAGCTTGTCATGGAAGCGCTCGACCCGCAAGAAGACGAGCTTGCCGTGGACCTGTACTGCGGCGCCGGAACCTTTACCCTGCCGCTCGCCCGCCGCTGCGACTTTGTCGCCGCCGTCGAGGCCTACGGCCCGGCCGTGCGCGACCTGCGCCGTAACCTGGAGATCAACAAGCTCGATAACGTCGACGTCATTGGCGGAGACGCGGTGCGCGAGTTCCCCGACCAGGATGCCGACGTCTTGGTGGTCGACCCGCCGCGCGCAGGCCTCGCCCCCGAGGCGATCGACCTTATCGCCAGCACGAGTGCTCGCGATGTAGCCTACGTGAGCTGCGACCCGGCCACCCTGGCGCGCGATCTCAAACGCTTTGTCGAAGAAGGCACCTTCTCCCCCGTAAAGATCACGCCAGTCGATCTGTTCCCACAAACCTTCCACTGCGAGACCGTCGTCCACCTTAGGCGCAACTAGTCACTCAATCATTGCTCAGATAAATCATTGAGAAATCGAGCGTGGCAAGCGGAGGTCTTCGGGGTATAAGACGGCTAATTGTATGCCGCCTATGAAAGGAACCCTCATGCCCAGCGTTGCCGTTCTCGCCGCCGATGGCTTTGAAACTATTGAATGCTTGACCATGGTCGATGTCATGCGTCGCGGCGGTGTGCGTGCCACGCTCGTCTCGATTATGCCCACACGTGAGGTCGTAAGCTCGCTGCAGATCCCCGTGACCTGCGATGCGCTCTTTGATGAGATCAACTTTGACGAGTACGACTGCGTCGTGCTGCCCGGCGGCTTGCCCGGTGCCACCAACCTGCGTGCCGATCAGCGCGTCTGCGACGTGGTCTGCGAGTTCGCCGCGACCAAGCACGTTGCCGCCATCTGCGCCGCCCCGTTTATCCTGGGCGAGCTCGACCTACTCGAGGGGCGCCACGCCACGTGCTTCCCTGGCTTTGAGAAAAGCTTCCCCGAAGGCGCCTATACCGGCGAGAAGGTCACGCAAGACGGCAACATCATCACCGCCAGCGGCATGGCCCAGTCGCTCCCCTTTGCGCTTGAGCTGCTGCGCACACTCGCCGGCGACAAGGCCGTCGAGAAGGTCGCCGAGGGCATTCAGCTATGATTTTGGCTTCGCAATCACCGCGCCGCATCGAGTTGATGCGCGAGGCGGGCTATGACATTCGCGTGATTCCCGCAGATATCGACGAAACACCTTTTGATGGCGAGGTCCCGCTTACGCTCGTTGAACGCTTAGCACGCGCCAAAGCCGCCGCCGTTGCCGCCGAGCATGCCGAGCCCAACGAACTGACCGTCGCGGCCGATACTATTGTTACCTTCGATGGCAAGATTCTGGGCAAGCCGGCAACCGAGGACGAGGCGCGCACCATGCTCCGCGAGCTTTCGGGCCGCACGCACCAGGTCGCAACCGGCGTCTGCATCGTTAAGGCAGGCGACACGGCCGCTCCGCATGCCGCCGAGAGCCTGTCGTTTGTCGATGTGACCGACGTGACGTTCTATGAGCTCACCGACGAGCAGATCGAGCACTATGTTGCCTCGGGTGAGCCCATGGACAAGGCCGGGGCCTACGGCATCCAAGGCACAGGCGGCCGCATGCTTGTGCACGATATTTCGGGTGACTTCTACAACGTGGTGGGCTTGCCCATCGCTCGCGTCGCACGCGCGATTCAAAAACTCTCGTAATTGCATCTGGCGCTGGTTATCCCCCAGCGCCTACAATTTTGCCGTACCGTACGGATCCCGACCGGGCATAAGGCCCGGCGGAAAACCGATAGGAGAAAACATGGACACACTGCTCGAAGCCATCGATGTTTGCAATGTCGATGGCTTTTGCTTTGGCAACTATACGGACGAGGAGGCTGGCACCGGCTGCACCGTAATCGTGGCGCCCGGGGGTGCCACCGGCGGCGTTGACGTTCGCGGCGGTGCTCCAGCATCGCGCGAAACCGACCTGCTGCGACCCGAGAACACCGTCGACAAGGTTCACGCCGTCTGCCTTTCGGGCGGATCGGCCTTTGGCCTCGAGGCTGCAAGCGGCGTCGCTCGCGAACTCGAGAGCCGCGGCATTGGTCTGCCCGTCGGCCCCACGCAGGTGCCCATCGTGTGCTCCAGCTGTATCTTCGACCTTGCCTTTGGCGACCCCACCGTTCGCCCCGACATTGAGGCCGGCATCGCCGCCGTGCGCGAGGCGCTCGACCACACCCCCACCAAGCTCGAACAGGGCAACGTAGGCGCCGGCACGGGCGCTACCGTGGGTAAGCTCATGGGCCCCGCCACCTGTATGAAGGCCGGCCTTGGCGCTGCCGCCGTGGCGCTCGGCCCCATCAAGGTGGGCGCCGTGGTCTCGGTCAACGCCTGCGGCAACGTTGTCGACCCCTTCACCGGCGAGTGGGTCGCCGGTATGCGTGCCGCAGCCGATAGCGACCAGATCGTCAACATGGAACTCGCAGCCTTTGCCGCCGCCGGATCCATGCAGATGCCGCTCGACCGCACCAACACCACCATCAGCTGCATCGTCACCAACGTGGAACTCACTAAGGCACAAGCCACCAAGGTCTCCCAGATGGCCGCAGACGCCTACGCACACGCCATCCGTCCCACGCACACCACCAACGACGGCGACACCATCTACACCCTCGCCAGCGGCAAACTGGGCGCCCAGGCAAACGCCGCCGTTCCCCTAGACCTGCTGGGCATGCTCGCCGTAAGGGCTTTGCAAACCGCCATCGTAAACGGAGCCAAAACCGCCAAAACCTCCCACGGCATCCCCGGCGCCGC
>CABUOA010000065.1 GCA_902493145.1 uncultured Collinsella sp.
GCCACCTACCGCGACGTGCTCGCCGGTTGCGCCGCTATGCTCGAGCAGCTGTAGGAAAGCGAGGTCGCAGGCCACGCCTTCGGCGCGAAACGAGCGTGGATAATCTCCCGCATGAAAAATGAGCGTGGATTTTCTCCCACTTTGAGCATTCAAGTGCGCTCTAAACGGGAGAAAATCCACGCTCACCTATTCGTCGACGATCTCGGCAAGCCAGACGTTCAGCGTATCAATCTCGGGGCAGCAGAACTTTGCCGTGCCAGGCTCGTTGCCAGGCACGGTTCCGCCATAGCGCAGGATATCGATATAGGGAAAGCCCACGTGACAGGCCATGGCGCACATCTTGCCGCGATCGCGGTCGAAGTCGAAGACGTCGCCGGGCTTGTGACCATGGTGGCAGCGGCACGCACCCAGCTGGTCCACGCAGCTCACGCGGATACGCGGACGTTTGCCCCGCGGCGCGCCGAGCGGCTTGCCCCCGCCCGCAGGCTTGGCGCCGCCCTCGCCAGCATTACTCATGGTCAATCACATCCAGGCAGGCTTCGATGGGAAGGCCGGCCGACTTGTCCTCTTGGTCGGCATTGCGCTCGATAAGCTCAGCCACCACACGCATGGCATCGGACGTCGCGCGCTGCAGACTCCAACCTGCCATAACGCGGCCGACGAGCACCGCCGAGAACGTGTCGCCCGTGCCCGGGAAATAGACCGGAATGAGCTCAAAGGGAATCATAAAGTACTCCCCCGCTACATGGTCGTAACCGATAACCGCGTTCGTGCCATTGACCACGGCGCTCGTAATGACCACCGACTTGGCACCCAGCTCGCGCACGGCGTCCACAAGGGCGCGGCCCTCATCGGGCGTAATTTCCTCGGCAATAGGCCTATCGGCAAGCAGGCACGCCTCGGTATAGTTAGGCACCGCGTAGTCTGCGCACTCCAGAAGATGCCGCATAAGGCCAATCGTGGACTCGGGCACGCCCGCATAGAGCTTGCCGTTGTCGCCCATGATGGGGTCGACGAACACCTTGGTGCCCTTTTGCGCGCGGCGGTGGCAAAAGTCCGAGATGATGCGCGTCTCTTCCTCGGTCACGATAAAGCCGGTCGAGATGGCGTCGAACTCAAAGCCGAGCTCCTCCCAGATGGCAAGACTCTGACGCACGTACTCCGTGGTGTCGTGGATGTAGAACTTGGGGTAGTTGAGCGTGTCGGAAACGAGCGCCGTCGGCAGGTTATGGATACGGTAGCCCATGTGCGACAGCACCGGCAGCATGGCGGAAAGCGCGACCTTGCCGTAACCGCACATATCGTTAATCAGCAGCAGCTGAGTGTTCTTCATGAGGGTCTCCCTTGTTTCGGGCACAGCGCAGCAGCGCCACAGTGCGACTAAGTGTAGCGCAGGAGGCGTTGTGGGCGGAGGCGAGCGGTACGAAGGGCAAATTGTTGCGGAAAGGTTTCGGAAATGGGGGCTGTTTGCTCCATAGCGGCCTAGTTGATGCTACTCATATAGCGCCATTTCAAAACTATGCCTATTTACTACGTTTAACCGCCCGCCTCCAACCACAACGAATTTCTCTCCAACAAAACCGCAGGTAGATAGCTTGCGTTTTTTCAGAAACAGCTGTTGTGGTCAGCGATGCTGGATTCATCGTAGTAATTAGGCATGGTTTTTGGCAAGGCCGCTTCGAAAGGCATCATCGCAGCCCAAAACGATACCTTTTCCTTCGTCCCCAAGGGATCAGATTGCCGCTTAGGAGCGTTTGCAGCATCGAGCGGTTACGGCGTTTGGTAAAACGCCGTAACTTAATAAGTTTGGTACCTTGACATTTATTTACCGTGCTCCTAAATTGGTTAGGCACAAAACAATTCTACTACCTAACTAAAGAAAGGAGCGAAGCTTAGATATGTGTGTTGAACCACTCGTCCTTCCGCATGAGCCCGGCGGTGACCCGTCGCAACCGGTAGACATACCCGAAGCGGTCAGCGCCGAAGACAAACTCGCCAAGCGCATCCTGAGCGGCCTGGGCTTTTGCGGCCATTACATGCATTTTCATGGCGGAGGCGTATCCGGCAAGGCGCCCATCATCTGCCTGCTGGCCAAGCAACCCGGCGGCGAGATGTCGCAGCAGGAACTCGGCATGCACTTTGACCTCAAGCCGGGATCGCTTTCCGAGATCCTGTCCAAGCTCGAGCTCAACGGCCTCATCGAGCGCAGCCGTAATCCCAAGGATCGACGGCAACTCACCATTCGCCTGACCGAAACCGGCCGAGAAAACGCCCGCATCGACCAGGCCGCCCGCATTCGCTTTAGGGAACAGGCCTTTAGCGCCCTTACGCACGACGAGCGCGAACAGCTCGCCGAAATGCTCGAAAAAATCCGTGTAACCTGGGAGGAACTGGATGATTAAAACCCTCATGGGCAGCATCCGCGACTATATGAAAGTCACCGTTGCCACGCCGTTGCTCGTGCTTGGCGAGGTGCTCTGCGAGATGCTGATTCCATTTATCACCGCCAACCTCATCGACACCATTAAGGACGGCGCCACCGTAGCCGAGATGCTTCCCACTGCGGGCCTTTTGGTGCTCATCGCGCTCACGTCGCTCGCCTTTGGCGCCGCGGCCGGCGTCACCTGCAGCCATGCGAGCTGCGGGTTCGCCAAGAACCTGCGTCACGATCTGTTCTACAAGATCCAGACGTTCAGCTTTGCCAACATCGATGAGTTCTCGAGCTCCTCGCTCGTCACGCGCCTGACCACCGATATTAACAACGTGCAGCAGGCCTTTATGATGCTCATCCGCATCGCCGTGCGCTCACCGCTGGTGCTGGTCTTCGCCTTTACCATGGCATACGCCATGGGCGGCAGCGTCGCCATGGTCTACCTGGTCATCATTCCGCTGCTGGGCTTTGGACTGTTCTTTATCATCTTTAAGGTGCGCCCCATCTTCTCGCGCGTGTTCCACAAGTACGATGCCCTTAACGAGTCCGTCGAGGAAAACGTCACCGGCATGCGCGTGGTCAAGAGCTATGTGCGCGAAGACTTTGAGAAGGAGAAGTTCGCGACCGCCGCGCGCGACGTCCAGATGGACTTCACCCGCGCCGAGAAGCTGCTCGCCTTTAACAACCCCATGATGAACATCTGCGTCAACGGCGCGTTTGTCGTCATCATCTACCTGGGCTCCAAGCTCATCATCACGAGCCAGGGCACGCTGTTCGACGTGGGCCAGCTCTCCTCGACCTTTACCTATGGTTTCCAGATTCTCATGAGCCTGATGCAGCTGTCGATGATCTTTGTCATGGTGACCATGGCCGACGAATCGGCACACCGCATTGCCGAGGTGCTGGCCGCCGAGCCCACGATCGCCGATCCCGCCGAGCCCGTGCTCGAGGTTGCCGACGGTTCCATCGACTTTGACCACGTGAGCTTTAAGTATTCCAAGCATGCGAAGCGCCAGGCGCTCGACGATATCGACCTGCACATTACGAGCGGCGAGACCATCGGCATCATCGGCGGCACCGGCTCGGCCAAGTCCACGCTCGTCAACCTCATCGCCCGCCTGTACGACACCACCGAAGGCGCTGTGCGCGTGGGCGGCGTGGACGTGCGCGACTACGACCTGGACGCGCTGCGTCACCAGGTCGCCATGGTGCTGCAGAAAAACGTGCTGTTTAGCGGCACCATCGCCGAGAACCTGCGTTGGGGCGACCCGAACGCCACCGACGAGGAAGTCCGCGAGGCGGCGCATCTGGCCTGCGCCGACGAGTTTGTCGACGGTTTCCCCAAGGGCTACGACACCTGGATCGAACAGGGCGGCTCTAATGTTTCGGGCGGTCAGAAGCAGCGCCTGTGCATTGCACGCGCCCTGCTGCGTCGCCCCAAGATCTTGATCCTGGACGACTCCACCAGCGCCGTCGACACCAAGACCGACGCCAAGATTCGCGCAGGGCTGGCAAGCTATCTGCCCAACACGACCAAGCTCATCATCGCCCAGCGCATCAGCTCCGTACAGGACGCAGACCGCATCATCGTCATGGAGGGCGGCCGTATCGCGCAGATCGGCAACCATGACGAGCTGCTTAAGACGAGCGAGATCTACCGCGAGACCTTTACCTCGCAAAACAAGATGTCTGCCGAGGGCGAAGGGGCCGTCGAGGCCGACACCGAGGCATCCGCAACGCAAGCTCAGACCCAGGAAGGAGGCGAGGCACATGAGTAAGGCAACGACCGCCGAGCGCGCGCTCAACCGCAAGGGCGGCACCATGTCGCGCCTCATCAAGACGCTCTTTGGCTTCTATCCCGTGCTTTTGCCCCTCGTCGTCGCCGGCGTGGTGCTCTGCGCCATCATCAACTCCATCGGCGCGACCTTCCTGCAGAGCGCCCTGCAGATTATTAGCGAATCGTGGCAGTCGGGCGATTGGGAAGCCGCACAGCCCAAGATTCTGCAGCTCGTGACCACCCTCGCCTGCATCTACGGCGTCGGTATCCTGTCCTCGCTCTTCTGGAACCGCGCCATGGCTATCGTCACGCAGGGCTCGCTCGAGAAGCTGCGCGAGATGATGTTCAACCGCATGCAGGACCTGCCGATCCGCTACTTCGACACGCACCAGCGCGGCGATATCATGAGCCACTACACCAACGACATCGATACGCTGCGTCAGATGATCAGCCAGTCGCTGCCCAACCTGCTCATGACGATCATCATCATCGTCACGGTGTTCTTTATCATGCTGTACTACAGCGTGTGGATGTGCCTGGTCATCATCGCCGGCGTCGCCTTTATGACCTTTATGACCAAGCTGCTCGGCTCCAACTCCGCGCGCTTCTTCATTGCGCAGCAGACCGAGCTCGGCGTGGTCGAGGGCCATATCGAGGAAGTCATGAACGGTCAGAAGGTCGTCAAGGCGTTCTGCCACGAGTCTGCCGCCGAGGCCGATTTTGACGAGCGCAACGAAAAGCTCTTTGAGGTCTCGCAGAAGGCCAACATGTACGCCAACATCCTCATGCCCATCCTTATGAACCTGGGCAACCTGCTCTACGTGCTGGTGGCCCTTGCCGGCGGCATTTTCCTTGCGCTGGGCGTGCCCAACCTGAGCATCTCGGGCATGGCGCTGTCGATCGCCGTCGTGGTGCCGTTCCTCAACATGACCAAGCAGTTCTGCGGACAGATCGGCCAGATCTCGCAGCAGATCAACGCCGTGGTCATGGGCCTCGCCGGCGCCGACCGCATCTTTGAGCTCATCGACGAGGAGTCCGAAGCCGACGAAGGCTATGTGACACTCGTCAACGCGCAGGTCAACCCCGACACCTGGCAGCTCGAGGAGGCTGACCACCACACCGGCATGTGGGCGTGGAAACATCCGCACCGCGCAACCGGCGAGATCGAGTACGTGCCGCTGCGCGGCGACCTGGTCATGGACAACGTCGACTTTGGCTACACGCCCGACCACGAAGTGCTGCACGGCGTGTCTGTGTTTGCCAAGCCGGGCCAGAAAGTTGCGTTTGTCGGCGCCACCGGTGCCGGCAAGACGACCATCACCAACCTCATCAACCGCTTCTATGACATCGCCGACGGCAAGATCCGCTACGACGGCATCAACGTCAACAAGATTCGCAAGGCCGATCTGCGCCGAAGCCTGGGCGTCGTGCTGCAGGACGTGAACCTGTTCACCGGCACCGTGATGGATAACATCCGCTACGGCAACCTGGACGCCACCGACGAGGAGTGCATCGCGGCGGCCAAGCTCGCGGGCGCCGACGACTTTATCACCCGCCTACCCGACGGCTACGACACTATGCTCACCGGCAACGGCGCGCAGCTGTCGCAGGGCCAGCGCCAGCTGATTTCGATCGCACGCGCTGCCGTCGCCGATCCGCCGGCGATGATTCTGGACGAGGCTACGTCGAGTATCGACACCCGCACCGAGGCCATCGTGCAGGCGGGCATGGACAAGCTCATGGAGGGCCGCACGACGTTTGTCATCGCACACCGCCTGTCCACCGTGCGCAACTCCGACGCGATCATCTGTCTGGACCACGGCCGCATCATCGAGCGCGGCAACCACGACGAGCTGATCGCCAAGCATGGGTACTACTACCAGCTGTACACCGGAGCGTTTGAGCTGGAGTAGGCAGGTTTGTTCCACGGAGGTCTCCCAGGCGGGCCGGGGTGTAACCTCCGTGCTCAAACATTCTCGCTGCGCTGCGAAACTGCGCGCGGAAGTTACACCCCGGCCCGCCTGGGAGACCTCCTGCGCGCAATCAACCCGTCATTTAGAACGGAATAAAG
>CABUOA010000066.1 GCA_902493145.1 uncultured Collinsella sp.
TTGGCAATGAATTTAAAAATCTTTGGGTGGTGCTGTGGGCCACTGGTATGCATTTTGTGACCACAACCATGCGCCCGTTGACCTGCGACTTGGCTCAGCTTGTCCTCACGGCACCGTATCTTGTCCACAGATCCGTCAAGCTTTTGGTCAGCATTTGGTTGGAATGCGCATGAAACGTCGTGCGAGTATGGGCATATGTGGAGGTCATGAGGTTGTAGCTGCATATTCTTGCAGCCTAGGAGGTTGAAAGATATTATTACCAAGTCTTTTCCTGCTTCAGGCGCACCTTCACGACCTGAAGCCACATTTGCCCAGAGGAGGTGACAATATGAAGGCTTATGAACTGCTGTTCTTTGTTGACCCGTCGCTCGACCCCGAGACTCGTCTCGCTGTTATGAAGCGTATCGATACCACGATCGCTGAGGGCGCTGGCAAGGTCGACTCCGTTGACGAGTGGGGCAAGCGCAAGCTCGCCTACGAGATCAACGACCTCACCGATGGTGACTACACCCTCATCAACTTCCACGCAGATCCTACCCAGATCGCCGAGCTTGATCGCGTCCTGCGCATCACCGACGCTGTGGTCCGCCACATGATCGTCCGTCGCGACGACCAGGAGTAAGACTGTCGTTTTGGACTGGGCTTGTGCCCCAAGAGGAAGTAGTGAGTTATGAGCATCAATCGAGTGAACATCACCGGTAACCTCACCCGCGATCCCGAGCTGCGAGCCACCGCCGGCGGAACCCAGGTTCTGTCCTTTGGCGTCGCCGTGAACGATCGTCGCCGCAACGCGCAGACTGGCGAGTGGGAGGACTATCCCAACTTTGTCGACTGCACCATGTTCGGCACCCGCGCCGAGGCCGTGAGCCGTTTCCTGGCAAAGGGAAACAAGGTCGCGATCGAGGGCAAGCTGCGCTACAGCTCTTGGGAGCGCGACGGCCAGCGCCGGAGCAAGCTTGAGGTCATCGTCGATGAGATCGAGTTTATGAGCTCCCGTGGTGGCCAGGGTGGCTACGATCAGGGCGGTTACGCCCCCGCAGCGCCCGCGCCCGCAGCACGTCCTGCCGCACCGGTGGCCACGCCGCCTGCGGTCGACGTCTACGATGAGGACATCCCGTTCTAAGGGTTGTTCACCTATTTTTGAGTGAGAGGCGGCTTCGGTTCGCCGAAGTTGCCAAATGAAAGGTATTTTGACATGGCTAATGATTTTTCTGCACGTCAGCCGCGTCGTAAGTACTGCCAGTTCTGCAAGGAGAACACTGAGTTCATCGACTATAAGGACACTCAGCTTCTCCGTAAGTACATGACCGACCGTGGCAAGATCAAGCCCCGTCGCGTCACTGGCGCTTGCACGCAGCATCAGCATGACATCGCCAACGCCATCAAGCGCGCCCGCGAGATGGCTCTCCTGCCGTACACCGTCCCCGTGGTTTCCTCTCGTGGCAACCGCGACCGCGGCTAAGAAGGGAGACGCATCATGAAGGTTATTCTTCTCGATGAGATCAAGGGCAAGGGCGGCGAGGGTGACGTCGTAGAGGTCGCTCAGGGTTACGCTGAGAACTTCCTGTTCCCCAAGAAGCTCGCTGTTGCCGCCACCAAGGGCAACCTCAAGCAGCTTGACGAGCGTCGCAACAACATCGCCAAGCGCGAGGCCGTCCGTCTGGCTACCGCCAACGAGACCAAGGCTGCCTTCGAGGGCAAGACGGTCACCGTTGACGTCAAGGTCGGCGACGAGGGCATCCTCTTTGGCTCCGTTACCGCCGCTATGATCGCTGACGCCATCAAGGCTCAGCTCGGTATGGACATCGACCGCAAGCGCGTCGAGCTCGGTAAGCCCATCAAGGTTGCCGGTGCCCACACCGTTGCCATCTCGCTGTACCGCGAGATCAAGGCCGAGGTTGTCGTTCTCGTCGGCGTTACCGCCGAGGAGCTCGCTGCCGAGGCTGAGGTCGAGGAGGCCGCTGAGGTCGCCGAGGCCGAGACCGCCGAGGTCGAGACTGAGGCTGCTGCCGAGTAGCATTTGCTGCAACGCAACAATCTTGTTCTAAGAAGGGCGCTCTGGGAAACCAGGGCGCCCTTTTGTTTTATTTGCGCTGAGTGAGTGTCATGGTGAACGTTGCGTCGAAGTCCTATAGACAGGACCGTTCATCCGTTTGGTTCGGTGATGATTGGCGGCGCGCGGCGCGTTTTGGGACCGTGGCTGATACTATGGATGCTCGCAAGCGATATGAATGAGGATGCTCATGGCATACGACGATAGGGAGACCGGGCTGACGGTTGAGGACCGCGGCTCCAAGTTGGGTCTTCCCCAAAACCAAGATGCAGAGGCCAATGTACTGGCCGCTATGCTGCTATCGCCCGAGGTGGTCGAAGAGGCCCAGGTCGAGCTGCAGCCCGATGACTTCTACCGGCCCATTCATAAGACCATCTATACCGCGATGGTCGATATGTACAACAGCCGCATTCCCATCGACTCCATCTCGCTGATCGATTACCTACGAAGCGTCAACAAGCTCGATGCCGTGGGCGGCGAAGCGTATATTTTGGAGTTGATGGGTCAGACCCTGTCGCTCGTCAACTGGCAGCACCATGCCGCCATCGTTCGCCGCGATTCGATGCTGCGTGAGCTGATCGGCGCCACCAACGAGATCAACGCGCTGGCATATAACGCCCCCACCGACACCAAAGAGGTCGTGGAGCTGGCCGAGAGCAAGCTGCTCAAGGTCACGGCACGCGAGGTCAAGTCGAGCTACAAGACGCTGACCGAGTTTATGGTCGAGGCCTATAACGAGGCCGAGGAAGTGTGCCAGGCCGGCGGCCAGGCTGCGGGCGTGCCCACGGGCTTCCCGTCACTCGACCGCATGCTCATGGGTTTTCGCGAGGGCCAGCTCATCATCATCGGCGCCCGCCCTGCCGTGGGTAAGACGTCGTTCGCCCTGAATCTGGCGCTCAACGCTGCCGCTGCCGGTTATACCGTTGGCTTCTTCTCTCTGGAGATGTCGGGCAAGGAAATTGCCCAGCGTCTGATTTGCGCCTACGCCATGATTTCGATCAGTGACTTCCGCATGGGCCGCATTAGCCCCGAGCAGTGGGCCAATATCAACGAGGCCACGCAGACCTTGTCCAAGCTCGATATTCTGATTGACGATACGCCCGGCACCACAGTGACCGAGATTCGCGCCAAGAGCCGCCGCATGCTCCATAACAAGGAGAAGGCAATCATCATCCTGGACTACCTGCAGCTGGTGAGTCCTCCGCCGGGACGCCGCTCCGAGAGCCGTACCGTCGAGGTCTCCGAGATGTCGCGTGGTCTGAAGATCATGGCCAAGGAGCTCAAGATCCCGCTCATCGCGCTGTCGCAGCTCTCGCGTCAGGTCGAATCCCGTACCGGCAAGCGCCCGCAGCTTTCCGACCTTCGTGAATCGGGCTCCATCGAGCAGGACGCCGATATCGTTATGTTCTTGGACCGCTCCGCCGACGAGGCCGAAGCCTCGCGCGACGATCGACCCGACGAGGGCGTTACGCGTATCGTCGTGGCTAAGAACCGTTCGGGCCCGATCGGCGACGTCGACCTGATGTTCCTGCCGGCATCCACCAAGTTCTATGAGCTTGATGGGGCACATGCCGAGGAGTAGGACAGGCGCCCGTTGCACGGGTATACTGGGAATGTTTTGTGCTTCTGCGTGCCGGCGTGGCGCGTAGACAGTCCATGAATGTAAGGAGTAAACATGCCGTCAACCGTTTTGGTCGGTGCCCAGTGGGGCGATGAGGGCAAGGGTAAGATTTGCGACCTGGTCGCCGGCGACTTCGATGCCGTCGTGCGCTACTCGGGCGGCAACAACGCCGGCCACACCATCGTCGTCAACGGCAAGAAGTACGGCCTGCACCAGGTGCCCTCCGGCATCATGTATTCCGACCACGTGTCGGTGATCGGTAACGGCTGCGTCGTCAACCCCAAGGTTGTCCTTGAGGAGATCGACATGTTCGAGGCCGACGGCATCACCACCAAGAACCTCAAGATTAGCGGCAACGCGCATGTCATCATGCCGTACCACATCGATCTGGATGGCGCCTTTGAGCAGAAGCTCGGCAAGAAGAATATCGGTACCACCAAGCGCGGCATCGGTCCGTGCTATCAGGACAAGATGGCCCGCATTGGCCTGCGCATGCAGGACATGCTGGACGAGGCACTGTTCCGCGACAAGCTGGAGACCGCTCTTGCCCGCGTGAACCCCGAGCTCGAGCTCATCTACAACCTGCCCACCTACACCGTGGACCAGATTTGCGACGAGTACCTGCCCATGGCCGAGCGCCTGCGTCCCTACATCACCGAGACGAGCCTGCTGCTCAACAACATGATCGATGAGGGCAAGGACCTGCTGTTTGAGGGCGCCCAGGCGACGCTGCTCGACATCGATCACGGCACCTATCCGTACGTGACGTCTTCCAACTGCACCGCCGGCGGCGCCATCACCGGCTCCGGCGTGGGCATGAAGAACGTCGACCGCGTGCTGGGCGTCATGAAAGCCTATATCACCCGCGTCGGTTCGGGCCCCATGCCCACCGAGCTTTCCTATGAGTCCGAGGCCGGTCACACGCTGACCGAGGAGGGCTATGAGTACGGCGTGACCACCGGTCGCCGTCGTCGCTGCGGCTGGTTCGACGGCCCCATCGCCAACTACGCCTCGCGCGTCAACGGCCTCACCGATATCGCCCTGACCAAGCTCGACGTGCTTTCGGCCTTCGACACCATCAAGGTGTGCGTGGCCTACGACGTCGATGGCGAGCGCTACACCAGCGTGCCCGAGCATCAGGTGCGCTTTGAGCATGCCAAGCCCATCTACGAGGAGCTTCCCGGCTGGAAGTGCGACATTACCGGTTGCCGCAGCTTTGACGAGTTGCCGCAGGAGGCTCAGGACTACGTGGCGTTTATCGAGGATCTGGCACACACCCGCGTGACGTTCATTGGCGTTGGCGCCGGTCGCGAGCAGATTATCAACCGATTCTGGAAGTAATCGGGACTATTTGGTTATTGCGATATACCCCTTTGCAGCCCAAGCGGGCGGCCGAGGGGTATATTTGCTTGCAAAGGGCTCGCGCGGAGCGAGCCATTCATCCATAGAGGAGGCACCCTTGAAGGCGGACACTCAAACCATCGACATCCTGTTGTTGGGCAGCGGCGGCCGCGAGCATGCTCTGGCAGCAGAGCTCGCAGCATCACCGCGCGCCGGCAAGCTCTACATCGCGCCGGGCAACGGCGGCACCGCGAGCTGTGGCGAGAACGTTGTTCTCGACGACTGCGATCCTGCGGCCGTGGCGGCGTTTGCACAGAGCCACGGATGCGGACTCGTGGTAATTGGCCCCGAGGCTCCGCTCGTGGCGGGCGTGGCCGACGCCGTGCGCGCGGCGGGTATTCCCTGCTTTGGCCCGGGTGCCGAGGGCGCCCAGATGGAGGGTTCCAAGCTGTTCTCCAAGCAGCTCATGGAGCGTGCGGGCATTCCGACGGCAGCCTATGGTTCGTTTACCGACGAGGCTTCGGCTCTCGCCTACGTGCGCGAGCAGGGCGCTCCGCTGGTCGTGAAGGCCGACGGCCTTGCCGCGGGCAAGGGCGTTATCGTGGCGACCGAACTTGAGCAGGCCGAGGAGGCCGTGCGCGAGTGCTTTGGCGGCACCTTTGGCGATGCCGGCAACACCGTGGTTATCGAGGAGATGCTCGTTGGCCCCGAGTGCTCACTGCTCGCCTTTACCGACGGCAAGACCGTGCGCCCCATGGCCACCTCGCAGGACCACAAGCGCGCGCTCGAGGGCGACAAGGGCCCCAACACCGGCGGCATGGGCGTCTACAGCCCGGTGCCCATCGTGACCGACGAGGAGCACGCCACCATGGTGGCGGTCATGGAACAGACCGTGGCCGAGCTTGCTGCCGAGGGCATCGACTACCGCGGCTGCCTGTACGGTGGCTTTATGCTCACCCCCGCCGGCCCCAAGGTGCTGGAGTTCAATGCCCGCTTTGGCGACCCCGAGACGCAGGTCGTGCTGCCGCGCCTCAAGAACGACCTGGTCGAGGTTATGCTCGCCTGCGCCAACTGCGAGCT
>CABUOA010000067.1 GCA_902493145.1 uncultured Collinsella sp.
TCAACGATATGGCACCGTGGGGACACATGTATGTCAATCCTGGTCTAACAGAGCCTTATTTAATCCCCGTCCCAGAAAAATCATTCCGCATGTTTGACGCAGCCAAAATAGCCCCGTCCCAAATTGACTACCCTGGCATTGGGGATACCATGGTGGCACCCTAGCGAAAGGATGTTTCATGGCACATGTCGATGACCAGCGTGTGGCACGCGTGCTCGATGCGCTCGAGGCTCAGCACCCCGGCGCGCAGCTGCTTGTAAACGACCCGTGGTCGATTTATTACCTGACCGGCTTTTATGCCGATATGTTCGAGCGTTTTTGCGGCGTGCTGCTCGTGCGCGATGCCGAGCCGGTGATCCTGGTCAACGCACTGCATCAACTGCCCGAGTACGACAATGCCCGCGTCGCCTATCACACCGATACCGATGTCGTGGCCGACGCCATCGCTCGCGAGGTCGATCCGACCAAACCGCTCGGCATCGACACCGTCATGCGCTCCGGCTTTTTGATGCCGCTCATGGAGCGCCACGCCGCAAGCGAGTTTTTCCTGGGTGACTTTGCCGTCACCGCCGCACGCACCCACAAGGATGCCACCGAGCAGGAGCTCATGCGTGCGTCCTCGACCGCTAACGACGCTGTAATGGCCGATGCTATTAAGCTTGTCCACGAGGGCGTGACGGAACGCGAGATTGCCGACCAGATGCTCGGCCTGTATCGCAAGCACGGCTGCGAGGGCTTTAGCTTTCCGCCCATCGTGAGCTTTGGCGCCAACGCCGGCGACCCGCATCACGAACCCGACGACACCGTGCTCAAGCGCGGCGACGTGGTGCTGTTCGACATTGGCGGACGCCGCTGCAACTATTGCTCGGACATGACGCGCACGTTCTTTTGGGGCGAGCCGGACGAGGAGACCGCACGCATCTACGATATCGTTCGCCGCGCCAACGAGGCCGCCGAGGCGCTCATCGCACCGGGCGTGCGCATGTGCGACCTGGACCGTACCGCGCGCGACGTGATTGAGGACGCGGGCTACGGCGAATACTTTACGCATCGCCTGGGTCACTCGATTGGCCTGCAGGACCACGAGCCGGGCGACGTCTCGCTCGTCAACGAGCAGGTCGTAGAGCCGGGCATGACGTTCTCCATCGAACCGGGCATCTACCTCCCCGACCGCACCGGCGTCCGCATCGAGGACCTGGCCCTGGTGACCGAGAACGGCGTCGAAATTCTCAACGCCTACCCCCACGATCCGGTCCGCCTAGACTAGGCAATGCGGCAAAGGGGCTGTCCCTTTGCCGCATCACATGAATGCCGCCACAAAAACGGCCTATCTACTACGTTTAGCCCGCGTGGGTCGACCATACCCGTGTTTTCGCAAAACTGGCAAGCCCTTTACCTGCGGTTTTGATTTCGCAATTCTCGGTATGGTCGAGGGTTACCGGTCAAACGTAGTAAATAGGCCCATTTCGTGGCGAGCAAGTCAACTCGAGGCGCAGGGCAGCCAAAAAAGCCCCGTCCCAAATTGACTGCTTTTGAGTTGCGGTGATATACGGACTGTTTGAGGCTCCTGGCTTGTAAAACAGTCCGCATTTCACCGCAACCGCTGAGGGGATGGGTTAGCGCAGCAGGCCGGCTACTTCGCCGGCTAAGGTGATGGTGCCGGCTGCTACGAAGGACTCGCCCGCGGCATCGAAGGCAGCGAGGGCCTCGGACACGCTCGGGTATACGCCCGCGAGCTTATCGGCACCCACCAGGGCAGCGAGCTCCTCTGCCGGCAGGGCGCGATCGGAATCGGTCTGCGTCACGACCACGCGGGGGAACGCCGGAACCAGAACGTCAACGATACCCGCCACGTCTTTATCGGCCAGCGCTGCACACAGCAGCGTGGGGCGGTTCTCCACGCACGGATCGATCTCGTCCAGCGCGCTCACAAAGTTCTCGCAGCTCTGAGGGTTATGGCAGGCGTCGATCAGCTTGAGCGGATCGGTTCCCAGCACATCAAAGCGACCCAGCGTGGGGCAGCCCATAAGCGAAGCGTCGAGCGCATCGTGGTCGAGCTCGCGGCCAAGATAGCCCTCGCACAGCATAATCGCGCACGCAGCATTCTGCGGCTGATACGCCGGCTTAACCATACTCGACGTATAGATGGCACGCGGCGTAGTACAGCTAAACTCCACGGTATCGCCTACATGCGCCGGTACCTTGGTCGTGGAATGGCTCACCACCAGCGGCACCACACCGCACTCGCGGCAGCGCGTATCCATTACGCGCTGAACGCTCGGCTCATGCGTGCCCTCGCCCAAAACAACCAATCGCCCAGGCTTAATAACCGCAGCCTTCTCCCCCGCAATGGCCTCGAGCGTATCGCCCAAAATGCGTGTGTGGTCGAGTCCAATGCCCGTAATGGCAACGGCGATGGGATCGGTCGCGCTCGTGGCGTCCCAACGACCGCCCATGCCAACCTCGAGCACGGCAACATCCACCGCGGCCTCGGCAAACACCACAAGCGCAGCGGCCGTCAGCAGGTCAAACGGCGTGATGGTATAGGCACGCTCCCCCGCCGCCACACGACGGGCATTCACGCGATGTCCCGCCTCAACAGCGGCAGAAACACCACGGGCAAACGCCTCGTCGCTTACGACGCACCCATCGACCTCCATACGCTCGGGATAGCGCACCAGCTGCGGCGACGTATACAGCGCGGTCCTGAGCCACTCGCCTCGAAGGATAGCAGCCGAAAAACGCGTAGTCGAAGTCTTGCCATTGGTACCGGCAACCTGAATGCAATCAAAATACTCATCCGGACGTCCCAGCTCATCAAGCATATCGACAACCGTCTCGAGCAGAGGACCAGCATCCCCAGAAATCCGCCCCGTATCAGCAGCAAGTCCCACAGCCTCATCAAACGAAAGCAGCTCAAACGAGAAAGGAACGACATACGACCCCGAACGCTTAGCCATAACCCAAAGTCCCCCATAACAGAAAAAGAGGCCCATCAAAAAGAATGAGCCCCTCACGTTGACAATATCAGCCTTTACCCGCTTGCAGCGAGATCAAGGCCACAACCCAGTGGCCCTAACACGCCAGATGCAAACAACAACGTAAACGAACTAGGAGCGGCCCGATGCTTTGCTCGCCGCAAGTTCCGCACGCAAAGGACAGCACTTAATGTGCTGTCCGTCTTGCGCAGGACTGTCCGCAGCGGAGAGCAAAGCATCGGGACGCGCCCCTCAGTAAGACCTACGAGAAGTCTGCAACCTGAGCAGTCAGCGCCGCCAGGATCTCCTTGAGCTCAGCTGCACGGTCCCTCTTCTTCTGGACCACCGCAGGCGCGGCCTTGGCAACAAAGCCCTCATTAGCAAGGGTCTTCTCGCAGCCGGCGAGCTCCTTCTGCGCAGCGGCGATCTCCTTCTCCAGGCGCGCCTTCTCGGCCGAAAGATCAACCTTGCCCTCGAGCACCACAAAGACCTCGACACCGCTATCGACCACGGCGATGCTCGCAGCCGGCTTCTCGACGTCGGTACCCATGACCAGCGAAGCGGTGTTCGCCAGCGGCTCGATGGTCGAACGCAGGCTCTCGAGCTTCTCGATGTCCTCGGCGCCGGCGCGCACGACCACGTCGAGCTCGGCCTTGGGGCTCAAGCGATAACGCGAACGCGTGGCGCGAGCGGCAGACACGACGGTACGGCACAGCTCAAACGCGCGCTCGGCGTCCTCGTCAACATACTTGTCGTAGTCGGCGGGCTCGGGCCACTTGGCGATCATGAGCGCCTCGGCGCGGTTCACGTTGCCCTCGGCGTCCAGGTCGAGCACGCTCGCCGGCATGTTGTCCCAGATCTCCTCGGTAACAAACGGCATGAGCGGGTGCATCAGGCGAATGGAGGTGTCGAGCACAAAGATCAGGTTGCGCTGCGCCTGCAGACGACCCTCGCCCTTCAGGCGGGCCTTGGTGACCTCGACGTACCAGTCGCAGACCTCGTTCCAGAAGAACTGCTGCACGCCGCGGGCCATGTCGCCAAAGGTGTAGTTCTCGATGCCCTCGGTGACCATCTTCACGGCCTTGGCCAGGCGGCTGAACATCCAGGCGTCGGCCGGCGTCTCCACGACGGGCTCGCCGGGCGTATAGCCCTCCATGTTCATAAGCAAAAAGCGGCTGGCGTTCCAGATCTTGGTCACAAACGACTTGGCCTGGTCGGTGCGCGGGCTGTCGATGAGCTTCTTGGTCTTCTTATCGATGTTCGCGTCGAACTTAACATCCTGGTTGTTGGTGCACAGCGTCAGCAGGTTGTAACGCATGGCGTCGGCACCGTACATGCCAATGAGGTCCATGGGGTCAACGCCGTTACCCTTGGACTTGGACATGCGGCTGCCGTCCTTGGCCAGGATCGTCGGGTAGATGACGACGTCCTTAAACGGCACCTCGTCCAGGAAGTACAGCGAGCTCATGACCATGCGGGCGACCCACAGCGCGATGATGTCGCGCGCGGTGACGAGCGCCGTCGTGGGGTGATGGCCCTCGAGCAGCTCCGGCTTTTGCGGCCAGCCCTGCGTGGCGAAGGTCCACAGCTGCGAGCTGAACCAGGTGTCCAGCACGTTCTCGTCCTGATGCACGTGATGGCCGCCGCACTTGGGGCACACGTCGGTGTCCTCGGTCAGGGCGTCCTCCCAGCCGCAGTCCTCGCAGTAGAACACGGGAATGCGGTGACCCCACCACAGCTGGCGGCTGATGCACCAGTCCTTGAGGTTCTCCATCCAGGTGGTGTAGGTCTGCGTCCAGCGCGCGGGGTGGAAGGTGACCTTACCGGAGTTGACGGCGTCGAGCGCCGGCCCCTTGAGCTTGTCGACGGCCACAAACCACTGCTCGGACAGCCACGGCTCCAGGGCGGAGTCGCAACGGTAGCAGTGCATGACGGAGTGGTCGAGCTCTTCGACGTGGTCGAGCAGATCGTGCTCCTCGAACCACTTGATAACGGCTTCGCGGCACTCGTCGCGGTTCATGCCAGTGAACTCGCCATAGCCCTCGACGACCACCGCGTGCTCGTCGAAAATGTTGATCTGCGGCAGGTCGTGGGCCTGACCCATGGCGTAGTCGTTGGGGTCGTGAGCCGGGGTGACCTTAACGAAGCCGGAGCCAAAGTTGGCATCAACGTGCCAATCCTCAAAGATGGGGATCTCGCGGTTGACGATCGGCAGCATGACGGTCTTGCCCACGAAGGCGGCCTTCTCGGGGTCCTTCGGGGAGACGGCGACGCCCGTGTCGCCGAGCATGGTCTCGGGGCGCGTGGTGGCGACGACGATGTAGTCCTGGCCGTTAACCGGCTCGGTCAGCGGGTAGCGCAGGTGCCACAGGTGGCCCTTCTCGTCCTTATACTCGGCCTCGTCGTCCGAGATGGCGGTGGTGCAGTTGGGGCACCAGTTGACGATGCGCTTGCCACGGTAGATCAGGCCGTCATGGTACCAGTCGCAGAAGACCTTACGCACAGCCTGGGCGTAATCCTCGTCCATGGTGAAGCGCTCGTTGTCGAAGTCGACGGAGCAGCCCATGCGCTTGATCTGCTCGACGATGATGCCGCCGTACTCGTGGGTCCAGTCCCAACAGGCGTCGACAAACTTATCGCGGCCAATCTCCAGGCGGCTGATGCCCTCGCTCTTGAGCTTCTTGTCGACCTTAGTCTGCGTGGCAATACCGGCGTGGTCGGTGCCCAGCACCCAGCGCGTGGACTTGCCGCGCATGCGAGCCATACGGACGATGGCGTCCTGGATGGAGTCGTCGGTAGCGTGGCCCATGTGGAGCTTGCCGGTCACGTTGGGAGGCGGAATGGTGACGGTGCAGTCGCCCACGCCCTCACGGCGCTTGTAGTAGCCGCCGTCGAGCCACTTCTGCAGGATCGCCGGCTCGTTGGTCGACGGATCGTA
>CABUOA010000068.1 GCA_902493145.1 uncultured Collinsella sp.
TCCAGCCATAAAAAGGCCTCCCATTTCTTGTGTCCAAGAAATGGGAGGCAGTTCACATCCGGTGGCGGGTTCTTTTTTTGCTTCGCGCATGCAGGAAGGACATCATGGAAAGCCGCAAGCCGTATCTCGCCACCCTGCCCGGACTCATCCTGGGCTGTCTTGTTTGCTGTGCACTCTGGGGATCGGCCTTTCCCTGCATCAAGATCGGCTACGCACTCTTTGGTATCCCGGCGCACGATAGCGCCTCGCAGCTGCTCTTTGCGGGCTTGCGCTTCACGCTTGCCGGCGCCCTGGTTATCGTTGGGATGAGTGCGGCCCAACGCCGCCCCCTCATTCCGCAGGCTCGCGACATCAAGCCCATCTTTGTCTTGTCGCTCTTCCAGACTATCGGGCAGTACTTCTTTTTCTATCTGGGCCTCTCGTGCGCCAGCGCCATGTCGAGCTCCATCATCGAGGCCAGCGCCAACTTCCTCGCAATCCTCTTTGCCGCCCTAGCATTTCACACCGAGAAGCTCAATACGGCCAAGGTGCTTGGCTGTGCGCTGGGCTTTGCCGGCGTCGCGCTCGTCAACCTCTCGGGCGCAGATGGCACCTTTGGCTTCAGGCTCGATGGCGAGGGCTTTATCCTAGCCTCCACTGTCGCGGGTGCTCTTTCGACCTGCCTGATCGGCATCTTCTCGCGCAAGCACGACGGCGTCTTGCTTGCCGGGTGGCAGTTCTTGGTCGGCGGACTGGTCCTCACCGCCATCGGCTTTTTGATGGGCGGCGCGCTCTCCCCCACTGAAATCGCCCCCGCCATCGCGCTCATTATCTATATGGCACTCATTTCCGCCGTCGCGTACTCGCTATGGTCGCGTCTGCTTGCCGTCAACCCCGTCAGCCGTGTGTCGGTCTTTGGCTTTATGAATCCAGTCTTTGGCGTACTGTTAAGCGCGCTGCTGCTCGGCGAGGGCGCTGGCACGAGCCCTGTGACCGTACTTGTTGCCCTGCTGTTGGTCTGCGGCGGCATCATCATCGTCAACAGGCCCAAAAAGGCCTAATGAACTGCCCTTATTTAGCAGAGCGGATTCACATACTTTAGTTTAATGGAGTACATCGGAGAGCCGAGGGCCGCCACGCACGCCAGCGTGTGCCCCTTTTCCTAGCGTATCTGAACGCCGGCTTTCTTCTTCTCGCGCTTTACGCGGTAGAGCTCCGCGTCGGCAGCACGAAGCAAGTCTTGCCAGGTATCGACGCCATCACCAACCCGTGCGTAGCCGATGGACATCCGCAACAGATACGGAACCTCGGCGCGCGCGAGCTCATCGTTGATTGTCGCGCACAGATGCATGATATCCTGTTCCGCCACTGCCTTTTGGAGCACCACGAACTCATCGCCACCATAACGTGCGATAAAGCCGCCAGACGCCGAGCAGACTTCTTTGAGCGCAGCGGATATGACCTGAAGAGCGTGGTCGCCCTCCACATGCCCATAGCGATCGTTAATCTGCTTAAAGCCGTCGGCGTCCATCATAAGCAGATATACATCTTCGGCCTGATCCACATTTGAGAAGAGCGACAGCATATAGGTCTCAAAACGGTTGCGATTGTTAAGTCCAGTCAACGGGTCGGTCGAGATGAGCTGCTCCTGGTAGATGATGTAGAGCAGCAACATGCTAATCATTATGCCGACACAAAGGCCGGGCACCGAGTATACGACCTGAAAGGTACCGCCCACCAGGGCCGGAATGGCGAAAAATGCCAAGGTTCGATAGATGGCCTTCGTCTGCAGGCTCTCGACCCTGCGAGATTGCACAAATGCATGCAGGGACGTATGTATAACGTAACAGTAGCTGACGATGGGCTGGATCATATAGGCAAAGCCGCGACGATACACGCCCTGCGAATCGATATAGAACAGGGCGTGCGTCCAGTAACTGGTAAACGCCAGCACGACCACCAGAGCCGTAGGCAACGCAACAAGCACCACCCTATAGCGCGAGGTCAAAAGGCGAGAACCCTGCACCGTCTCGGAATAGATAAACCAAATGAGACACGCGATAGCAAAGAGCGAAAACGAAACCGCGTTGGAAATCCAGTTGGCCGTGATGCCTACAGGAGTGCTCAAGCCATCCGAGAGCGTCCAGATCATATCGAAGAAAATGTAGGCAGCAGACGTGTAGCCCAGCATGCTAAACAATAGCTGCTGGGTGCTCGAGAACAAGGAGCGACGACTTCGCACGGCAAGCCCGATAAGAACAATCATGCATAGCACGAATATCTCAATCTTGAGTGCCTTAACCACTAGCGCCACCCCTTCAATACCCAAGTGGTCAGAATCGCCCAATTCGAATCAGGGCAATAAACACCCCTTTACTCCGCAGGGGTAAAGGGGATAATAGCAGAGCGCCCGAACATCACTGCAAAACAGTTTCTGTTCGGGCGCCCATACGGCGCGAATTGCACACGCCGGCATCATTGATGGGTATCGATTGCTACTCGCCATCGATGTCAGTCGCGACGGCCTCCTCGATGGCCTCGACACCGACAGGCGACAGATCCTCCTTGCCTTGGCAGAACTTCTTGTCGACCCAGCCAGTCAGAATCGGAGCCATGATCGCCGTGATGATAACGGCGGTGGCGATCTGAGCGTACGCGATGGGCGCAAGCTCGGCGTAGCGCGGTGCGACCTCGGCGAGGGCAACCGGTGTGGTCATAGCCGTGCCGGCAATGGTGGAGCAAGCCACAGCGGCCTTGCCATTGCCGCCGCACAGACGCTCGAACGCAAAGGTGATGGGACCGACGACAAACAGCGTGACAAGGCCCAGCAAGATGCCGGAAATACCGCCGGTGATAAAGCTCGACAGGCTCATGGACGCACCGAGCTGAAATCCGATGACGGCAATCGCGGGATTGGCACCGGGAACCAGCAGGTTCTTGATAAACGGGAACAGGCTGCCCAGAACCATGCCAATAACGAGTGGCAAGATGGAGCCGATAATGGTGCCAATGGGAATGTTGGCGAGGCCGGAAACACCGAGGATGATCATCGTGACGGCGGGGCCAGCCGTAAAGAACAGGATACCGACGGCGCCCTGCTCAGACTCATCACCGAACTCGCCCATGATGCCCGTATAGAGCGCCATGTTGCAAAACGTGATGCCGCCGATGATAGACACGGAGCTCAGACCCAGGAAGTTGTCGTTAAAGAAATATGCCACGCCCAGGCCGAGAGCCGCTGCGACGACCAGCTTGGGGATCAGCACGACGATACCGGTCTTGATGGCACCCGGCGTGGACTTAAAGCTGATGCCGGCGCCCACAAACAGCAGGATCGCGGCGACGATGGCATTGGAGCCACCGCGGCAGGCAGCCGTAAAGAAGCCGCCGATCTCAAAAACCTGCGGGCAGAAGGTGTTGAGCAAAAGACCGACGATCATCGGATAGATCATGATGTCGCCCGGGATGCGCGGGACCTTGAATTTCTTTTGCTCGTTGGCGGTCGCTTCCTGTGCCATGAAACCCCCATTTCCGCTGACGGGGTACAAAAGCCCACGTCACGCTTTGCTACAGTAAAGTTTGACCATGGTACCAGAAGAAATAGACCAGCTCGGTGAGAAATTCGATTCGTTGGACAGGGGCGCTAAACGTGCCCCGCTCTTATATGAGGCTCAAAACGATATAGAACACGATGCCCGAAACACAGCACCACAGCATCGATTTTGTCTTGACCGCCACGGCCACGACGCCGGCAGCCGCAATCCAGGGAACCAAGGCAGGCCAGGGTCCCGCGTCGAACGCGCCGGGGCTCACCAAGTCGTTGGCGACCAGCGCGGCAAAGGCAGCGGGCGGGATATAACCCAGGGCCTCGGTAATGCGGGGCGACAGCGTTCTCCCGCGCAAGGCAAACGCCGGCGCGATGCGAAAGAACGCGATAGCAGCCCACGACGACAGCCACAGAACCAAGAACTCGTTAACGGGCATCGCGGGCACCTCTTCCGTCAAATACAGCATCGCACGCCAACGCAATGGCAATGCCGGCCACGACGCTTGCCGGCACGGCAATATTCGTGAGGCCCAAGAACTTGCATACGGCGACGGACACCGCGCCCGAAACCGCCGCGACAACGTTGCCGCGCGACAGCCGCTGCGAAAAGAGCAGGCAGATAAAGAGCGAGGTGCAGACAAAGGCTGCAATGGCGGTGGGAACATCGACAACGGCGCCGACGATGGCGCCCATCGTACACGAAACGCCCCATGTTGCGATGAGAATCACGTTGAGCACGAAGGACTCGCGCGGGCCCCAATCCTCCCCTTCAACCAACTTGGCAAGCGAGATGCCATATGCCTCCTCGGTAAGTGTCGCGGCAACAGCCAGCGTCTGACGCTTCGAGGCACCCGTCAGATGCGGCGCGATCGATGCCGAGTAAAGCGCAAAGCGCGAGGAGATGGCAGCAACGCTCGCGACGATCGATGCTGCAGGCACGCCCGCCAGCCAAAGATTGCAGATCATAAACTGGCCGCTGCCCGTCACAAACGTGCTGCTCAGAGCAAAGACCATCCAGGGCTCCATTCCCGTCTGCCCCATGATCATTCCGCACGGCGCGCCTATTGCAACATAGGTAAGCATCACTGGCCAGACGATTTTAAAGATCCTAAGGACCATGCCACTCCCATTCTGGTAAGTCGTCTGCAGCGCGCCTTGCAACGCAGCAGAAATATCAACCGGTGGCAATAAAGTTCACCTACAATTGCCACCGGATCGAAAGACACAACTTTTTAGGAAGTCATTATGACAGCTATCGATCGAGACCGGGCGCGCGCGGCCTTCAAAAGCTACACCGATGCCTACGACGCCACCAACCCACGCATCGCGCTCAAAATCGAGCATACGTACCACGTGGCCGAGGCATGCGATGCCGTAGCGCGCGAGCAGGGCTGGTCGTCAGAAGATATTGACCTGGCATGGCTTTGCGGCCTGCTGCACGATATGGGCCGCTTTGAGCAGCTGCGACGCTGGGACACCTTTAAGGACGCCGAGAGCATGAGCCATGCAGTGCTGGGCATCGAGGTCCTCTTTGGCGAGAATCCCGCCGATGCACCCGCCGTAATGAGCATCCGCGACTTTATCGATGACCCGGCAGAAGATGAGCTCATCCGAGCGAGCATCGCCTATCACAGCGATTTCCGTCTACCCGCACAGCTCGACGAGCGCACGCGGAGCTTCTGCGACATCGTGCGCGATGGCGACAAGATCGACATTATGCGCACCATCGCCGACAGCACCGTCGACACC
>CABUOA010000069.1 GCA_902493145.1 uncultured Collinsella sp.
GCCGCCGCTACTCCTCAACTGAGCTATAACGTTAAACAATTGCAGCGTTTTTGCATGGGGGAGTGATGGTATGACGCTACTGTATTTCCTTACCCTGTTTCCGCTGGTACCGGCGCTGGGCATGCTGCTTGCGCGCGGTGACCGCGCCCGCGATGCGGTAGGGCTTGTAGGCTCCGGCATTATTATGGCGGTGACAGTTGTAGTCGCCGTCATGTTTTTTGGCGCGGGTCCGCAGAGCTTTGAGGTGGCACGGGGCACCTCGCACGTGCTCTCCATCATCAGCTCCGCCATCGATGTCATCCTGTGCGCTGTCATCCTGTACAACGCGTACAAATATAGGAACGCGCTCACCACGGCGCTCGGCATAGTCCAGCTGGTGGGCTCGCTCGCCTTTGCAGCCATGACGCTGCCCGCGGCCGAGGTCGTCACCGCCACGCCGCTCTACCTAGACTACATGAGTGTGATTATGGTCCTTGCCGTCGGCATCGTCGGCAGCCTAATCTGCGTGTATGCCCTGGGCTACATGAAGGACTTCCAGGCGCACGACGAGCACGAGGCATCGCTGCGCGGACAGACCGCGCCCGATCGTCGCCCGCAGTTCTTGGCGCTCATGTTCCTGTTCCTCTCGGCCATGTTTGTCATCGTGATAAGCGACAACCTGGAGTGGCTGTTCTGCGGTTGGGAAATCACCACCGTGTGCTCGTTCCTCATGATTGGCTACACGCGCACGTCCGAGGCCATTAAAAACGCCTTTACCCAGATCATCCTCAACATGCTGGGCGGCATCGCGTTTTTGGCCGGCCTTATGTTCCTGCACGTCAACGGCATGCCGCTGACCATCACCGGCATGGTCGATCTTTCCGGCGCCGGAACCGCGCAATCCGCGCTGCTGGTGATGCCGGTCGTCCTGCTATCGCTCGCCGCACTCACCAAGGCCGCACAGATGCCGTTCCACACCTGGCTGCTCGGCGCCATGATTGCCCCCACGCCCACGAGCGCCCTGCTGCACTCGTCCACCATGGTCAAGGCCGGCGTGTTCCTGATGGTCAAGCTGAGCCCGCTCTATGCTATCTATCCCGTGACCGGCTTTATGGTCACGAGTGTGGGTGCCATCACGTTTTTACTCGCTGCCCTCATGGCCATCTCGCAGAGCAACGCCAAACGCGTGCTCGCGTACTCCACCATTTCCAACTTGGGCCTCATCAGCGCCTGCCTGGGTGTCGGCGCGCCCGAGGCCGTATGGGCGGCCATCTTCCTGATCCTGTTCCACACGGTGGCCAAGTCGCTGCTATTCCTGTGTGTGGGCACCGCCGAGCACCATATCGGTAGCCGCAATATCGAGGACATGGACGGTATGTTCAGCCGCATGCCGCGCCTGACGCGCCTGATGATGCTGGGCATCATGGGCATGTTTGTGGCGCCGTTTGGCATGCTCGTGTCCAAGTGGGGCGCCCTGGTGGCGTTTGCCCAGACCGGCAACGTGCTCATGATCATGGTACTGGCCTTTGGCTCGGCCGCGACGTTTTACTTCTGGGGCAAGTGGCTGGCCAAGCTTTCGGGCGTCGATCCCACGGCTCAAAACGTCGAGGTCAATGTCCATAAGACCGAATGGATGGCCCTCAGCGCCATCGCCGCGCTGCTGATTCTGTGCTGCGTGGCGTTCCCGGTTATTTCGAGCGGTCTGGTGTCGCCTTACTTGGCTATGGTGTTTGGCCGCGTGCCGTATGTTATTGGCAAGGACGCCATGTATCTGATGGTGGTTATCGTGGCGTTTATCGCCGTGGTGCTGCTGACTTCATTCCGCGTGAGCAACAAACCGCACGTAAACGTATATCTTTCGGGCGTGGGAACCGACAATTACCGCCATTTCCGCGGCTCGATGGGACGCGAGGTGAAGGCCGAAAAGCGCAATTGGTACTCGGAGGACGCCCTTGGCGAGAAGCGTATCGGCCCCGCGGGTAGCGTCGTGTGCTGCAGCATTATCTTGTTTGCGCTGCTGTGCTGCGCATGGATTGGGCCCGAGCGGCTTGCCATGAGCGCGCCCTCGGTGCTGCGCGGCAAGTACTTTGAAGGCTCGGGTGTCGTGGGCATTTTTATAGGCACCGTGGTGTTTGCCCTGCTGGCGCCGCTTGTGGGCGGCCTGATCGACGGCGTTGACCGCAAACTTTCGGCACGCATGCAGGGCCGCGTGGGCCCGCGCCTGCTGCAGCCCTTCTACGACGTTGCCAAGCTGCTGCGCAAGGCCCCCGCCAGCGTAAACACCATGGACGATACCTACATGGCGTGCGCGCTCATCTTTACCGTGGTGGGCGGCGGCATCTTTGTGTCGGGTTCCAACACGCTGTTGTGCGCCTTTATGGTGACGCTCGCCGCGATCTTTGTGGTGCTGGCGTCCGCCTCGACGCAAAGCCCGTTTGCCCAGGTCGGCGCCGACCGCGAGTTGCTGCAGGTTATGAGTTACGAGCCCGCCGTTCTGCTGATGAGCGTGGGCCTGTACCTTGCCACCGACAGCTTCGATTCCATCGCCGTGACGGGGCAGTCGGCCCCCATCATCGTGTACAGCGCGCCCATTTTCCTCGCGCTGCTTGCGGTACTCACCATCAAGCTGCGTAAGTCGCCGTTCGATCTTTCGTACTCGCATCACGCGCATCAGGAGATTGTCCAGGGCGTCGCCACCGAGATGAGCGGTGGCACGCTGGCCAAGATGACCCTTATGCACTGGTGCGAGACCGTGCTGTTTTTGATGTGGGTGGGCATGTTCTTTGTTTGGGACAACCCGGTGAGCTGGGTCGTAGCCCTGGTCGTGATGGCCGCGACGTACTTTGTCGAGGTGCTGATCGACAACACCTTAGCCCGTAGCACCTGGCGCAGCTGCTTTAAACTCGGATGGGGCGTGGCGCTGGTGTTTGGCCTGCTCAACCTTATGCCCATCCTCGTCGACGTGTTTATTTAGGAGGCGGCATTCATGGATCATAAAATGTCGCGCTCGCCGTGGGTTATTCATTACGACGGCTCGAGCTGCAACGGATGCGATATCGAGGTGCTGGCCTCGCTCACCCCGCTGTTTGATGCGGAGCGTTTTGGTGTGGTCAACACCGGCAACCCCAAGCATGCGGATATCTTTTTGGTAACGGGTTCGGTCAACGCGCAGAATCTGCCCGTCGTGCGTCAGATTTACAACCAGATGCTCGAGCCCAAGTGCGTGGTGGCCTGCGGTATCTGCGCGTGCTCGGGCGGCGTGTTCCGCGATGCCTACAACGTAATCGGCGGCGTGGACCGCGCGATTCCCGTGGACGTGTACGCGCCCGGGTGCGCCATTCGCCCCGAGACGGTGATCGATGCCATTGTGGAGGCGTGCGGCATTCTGGACCAGAAGGAGGCCGTGATGCGCGCCGGCGGCGATCCACTTACCGTGGGCGGTGCCGCTACCTGGGACGGTGGCGTTGAGCTGGGCGAGGACGGGTTTGTAGCTGCGGGGGCCGGGGCTGACGGTGCCGGTGACACGCCCGCCGCGCCGCCCGCCGCGCCCGTCGCTGGCGACGCGCCTGCTGGGACGCCCACCGCACCCGCCGCTGCAAAGGAGACCGAGTAATGCAAAAGGCAATCTATACAACCGTCGGGATCGATGAGCTCCTGGCGCACGTGCAGGCGCTCAAGGGTGCCGGCGCACGCTTTGTGCAGATGCATGCCGAGCGCTGTGTGGACGACGGATCGTATCGCCTGGTCTATACGTTTATCAACGTTCATGCTGCTCAGGAGCATATTGCGCAGGACGGCAGCTATGCGATTGAGAACCTGGTAGTCGAGGGAATCGACCGGTACCAGGAGATTCCGTCCATCAGCTCGTATTATCCGGCGGTATTCCCGTTTGAAAATGAGGTCCACGACCTATTCGGTCTTGCCATCACCGATATGCAGGTCGACTTTAAGGGCTTTTTCTACCAGGTCTCGACTGCCGAGCCCATGAGCGTTATCACGCCCGAGGTAAAGGCTGCGCGAGAGAAAGCCATGAAGGTCCGCGCGGCTGCCGAGGCCAAGGCGCGCAAGGCCGCTGCCGAGAAGGCCGCCGCGGCTGCGGCTGCTGCAGGGGAGGGCGTTGCGGGCGCCGGCGATGCCGCGGGCGCCGCCGTCGCTCGGCCCGCTGCGGCTGCCGGCTCCGATGCTCAGCATGACGAGGCCGCGGCCAAGGCCGCACTTAAAGCCGCCGAGATGGAGGCAAAGCTCGCCGCCATGGATCCCGAGAAAGCGGCCAAGGTCCGCGCGGCGCTTGCCGCCAAGGTCGTCCGCGACAAGCAGAAAAAGGAGGCGTAAGGTCCATGGCACATCGCTCCGTTATTCCGTTTGGCCCGCAGCACCCGGTGCTGCCCGAGCCGCTTCATCTGGACCTGGTGATCGAGGACGACCGCGTTCTCGAGGCAATTCCGCAGATCGGCTTTGTGCACCGCGGACTCGAGAAGCTCACCGAAAAGCGCGACATGCATCAGTTTGGCTACATCGCCGAGCGCATCTGCGGCATCTGCGCCGTGGGCCACAGTTACGGCTATGCCAGCGCCTGCGAGCGCATGCTCGGCATCGAGGTGCCCGGGCGCGTGCAGTATATCCGCACCATTTTGCACGAGCTTTCGCGCATTCACTCGCACCTGCTGTGGCTGGGCCTGCTCGCCGATGCCTTTGGCTTTGAGGCGCTGTTCTATCGTTCGTGGACCCTGCGCGAGCAGATTCTCAAGATCTTTGAGAGCACGTGCGGCGGCCGCGTGATTCTGTCGATCAATGAGATCGGCGGCCTTAAGCACGATATCGAGGACTCCGAGCTGGCGGGTATTGTCCAGACGCTCGATGCCATGCGTCCCGACTACGAGGCCCTGGTGCATACTTTTTTGGACGACGACAGCTGCGGCGAGCGCCTGCACGGCGTGGGCGTGATCAGCAAGAAGGACGCGCTGGATCTGTCGATGGTCGGCCCGTTCGGGCGCGCCTCGGGCGTGGACTATGACGTGCGCATGTTTGGCGACGGCGCCTATGCGGATCTGGCTGCGTTTGAGCCAATTGTCGCTACCGATGGCGACTGCTATGCCCGCTGCCAGGTGCGTTGCGCCGAGGTCACGCAGGCTATGG
>CABUOA010000070.1 GCA_902493145.1 uncultured Collinsella sp.
CAGAGGACATAGCCTCTGAGCTGCGAACATTTGGTGGGCGTTAGAAGATTTGAACTTCTGACCTCTTCCGTGTCAGGGAAGCGCTCTCCCCCTGAGCTAAACGCCCAAATGGAGCGGACAACGGGGCTCGAACCCGCGACCCCAACCTTGGCAAGGTTGTGCTCTACCAACTGAGCCATGTCCGCTTACAAGGATTAATCTTACGTGATGCCCGCATCCTATGCAAGAACTTTTTTTGAAAAGTTTTGCGACGCTCTCGCGAGGGCATCAGTCGTCACGAAAGGCGCGAACAAACGCAGGCTCACAGCGAGATGCCCCTACATCTCACCGAGCATGATCCAGGCAGAGCTGTCCTGCGCGAGCCTGCCGTCTGCAAGCGGTGATGAGGTGAGCAGGACCCTGCCCGCCGGCAGCTCCACGGGTGCTGCACCGAAGTTCGTCACACACGCCCAGCCGTTATCGCGGCGATAGGCGATGACGCCGCCCTCAGCGCCCTCGGCACCATCCGCAAGACCGGTGCGCCCGTCAAGATCGAGCCACGCAAGATCGTTGGCGCACCCGCGCAGCTTGCGCCGCAGCCAGAGGGCGTCACGATAGAGCGCAAGCATCGATGTCGGGTCCACTTCTTCCCTATCGGCAGCATAATCGGAAAACCATGCAGGCTGCGGCAGATGGGGCGCCGCATCGGCGTCTGCCGGCGAAAACCCAAACGATCCGCCATGCGCGGGATCGTCCGCCGCCACCCACGGCAGGGGCACACGACAGCCGTCGCGCCCCTTCTCACGCTTCGGTCCGTGCGTATTGGTCGCAGTAGGGTCTTCGAGTGCAGCCCACGGGATATCAGCCACCTCAAAAAGGCCGAGCTCCTCACCCTGATACACGTATGCCGAGCCCGGAAGCGCCAGCTCAAGCAAAAGGGCCGCCCGCGCGCGGCGCTCGCCGAGTTCACGGTCCTCGTCATAAGACGACCCGTCGCGCAAGAGCCAGTCGAGCGCAATCTGGTGGTAGCGCGTCGCCTTGATTTGCGGCAGGGCATAGCGTGTCGCCACGCGCGGCACGTCGTGGTTGGAGAGTACCCAGGTCGAGGCGGAATCGGATTCGACGGCTGCCTTCAAGCCCTTCTCGATTGCAGTGTGCATGTCATCATAGGTCCAAGTGGCCTTGGCAAACTCAAAGTTGAATGTCTGGCCAAGCTCGCTGGGACGCGCGTAGAGATACTGGCGCTCGGGCAGCACCCACGCCTCGGCAACGGCACTGCGCGGCGGATTATAGCGGTCGAACACGCGGCGCCACTCGCGATAGATCTCGTGGACCTCATTGCGGTCCCACAGCGGATGGGTGCCGTCGTCAACCATGTCATCGCCCTCGGCGAGATGCCACCGGTCGAGGTCATCGCGGTCGAGATCCTTGGCGAGACCCTGCGCCACATCAATGCGAAAGCCGTCGACGCCTCGATCGCTCCAAAACGCCAGGACGTCGCAAAAGAGCGCGTGAACCTCAGGGCATGACCAGTCAAAGTCCGGCTGCTCGGGCGTAAACATGTGCAGATACCACTGACCGTCCGCAACACGCGTCCATGCGGGGCCGCCAAAGTTGGCATTCCAATTGGTGGGAGGCAGCTCGCCATGCTCGCCGCGACCATCGCGGAAGATATAACGGGCGCGTTCGGGCGATCCGGGGCCGGCGGCAAGAGCGGCTTTGAACCAGGGGTGCTGGTTGGATGAATGGTTGGGCACGATGTCGACGATGACCTTGATGCCGCGCGCGTGAGCCGCAGCGATCATGTCATCGAAGTCGTCAAGCGAGCCGAGACGTGGGTCGACATCGCAGTAGTCCGCCACATCATAGCCACCATCGACAAGAGGCGAAGGGTAAAACGGGCTCAGCCAGATGGCCTCGATACCCAGTCGCTCAAGATAGTCCATCTGCTGGGTAATGCCCGCGATATCGCCCAGACCCGAACCAGTCGAATCCTTAAACGAGCGCGGGTAGATCTGATAGATCGCGGCATCGGACATCCATGAGCGCGAAGAAGACTTTTCTGTAGCCATGGGGCGTATCTCCCTTGCAACGAGGTTATGCGAGATGCCCACGATGATACGCCCAAAGCGGACATTCGCGACAAACAACGCCACAGCCACGCCCCAAAACGATCGCTCCCTCGCGGGTTCGAGCCCAGGCGACGGGTACGAAAAAGCCCGGCTACCGTAGTAGTCGGGCTGTTACGTTTGGAGCGGACAACGGGGCTCGAACCCGCGACCCCAACCTTGGCAAGGTTGTGCTCTACCAACTGAGCCATGTCCGCATATGTAAAACAAAACGGGCGCCGGAGCGCCCGGATGTTGCCTGGAGGCGAAGCCCGGATTCGAACCGGGGGTAAAGGCTTTGCAGGCCTCTGCCTTACCACTTGGCCACTTCGCCGAAAAAGGACCGCCTAAACGGTCCGGAAATGCAATGGAGCGGACAACGGGGCTCGAACCCGCGACCCCAACCTTGGCAAGGTTGTGCTCTACCAACTGAGCCATGTCCGCTTGCGGATTATTAATTTACGCGAGTTGTCCAAAAGACGCAAGTACTTTTTTCAAAAAACTTGTCTGCCGCATGTTCTTAGTAGCTAAACGCGCTAAAGCGATTGGCTAGGCACACGATTCCAGTGCTCCGCTAAACAGCTTCACCATCTGCACGCGCGTGCCGGCGCCGTCCGTACGACGAGCAACCTCCACGTTATCGACGAGCATACGCATAAGCTTGATGCCACGGCCGCGTTCCTCGGATGCGACCGGTTCGCTCGTTTCATCGATAGAATAGCCGGCACCTCGATCAAGCACCTCAACCACAACGCGATCGCCATAGGCCTGAACCGTCAGGACGCACCCGATACCGCCCGCATGGTCATAGGCATTACCCAGCGCCTCCCCCGACGCCAATGCGACATCGTAGCGCTCGTCACGGCGCAACGGGAGCGATTCAAGGAGTTCGGCGATGCGATGTCGGTAGTATGGAAGATTCTCGATACCCTGACGGACCTCGACGCTCTTACTCCAGCGAGGCAGCTCCCCCACCGGAATGGCGGGAATAGACTCCCGTGCCGGCCCCGCGACATGAAGGATATCGACAAGACGAGCAATCTCCAAAAAGCGAACAACTTCACCTGATGCATTGACGAGCGAAAGCAGGCCTTCTCGCCTCATGAGCTCACGAGCGCGCGTAAGCAGGAATGCCAAGCCCGTCGAATCGATAAAGCTAACAGCCTGACAGTTGATGACGACACGACGCACGCCGCGGCCAATCAAAGCGTCCAACCGCCGACGCAGCGCAGGCACCGTGGCGATGTCGATATCGCCTGGTGGCGTCAAAACCGCTATGTCATTCCACTCATTCATACGACCATGGTTCCCCAAAAGAGCTTGTTCGATGCATGCGTTTCCGCAACCGTGCGGATTCGACGCGCCCAGCGTCGCTGTTTAGGACCGGCCCCGTAAAAACTCAAGGGACACCAATGCAATGTCATCGTCCAGCGCCGATTCGGTAAATCGGTCAAGCTCGCCCAAGACCTTGCCGCAGATTCCCGATACGCCCTCACCCGAGACAGAGAGCAGAAGGTCACGAAGGCGCTGCTCGCCAAAGAACGCTCCGGTGCGGTCGCGGGCCTCAATCGTTCCGTCCGTATACATGAAGAGCATGTCGCCAGGAGCGAACGTAAACACGCCTGTCTCGTACACCATGCTCTCAAAGGCACCGATTACGCCCGATTGGCATCCAAGCAGCTCGACCTCTCCTCCACGGGCCTCGCCGCCACCCAGCGGCATCGACTCTGGCCTAATGACCATGGTCGGAGGATGGCCCGCCGAACAATACGTTGCGCGTCCGGCTTTAAGGTCAATCTTGGCGATAAAGGCCGTCACGAACGTCTCGACCCTCGAGAAGCCCATGAGCATGCTGTTAAGGGAGCGTGCCATGCGGGCCGGTCCAGCGCCCTCCCAGGCATATGCCGTCAGGGCCGTCTTGACGAGCGCAGACATCGATGCAGCCTCAATGCCTTTGCCAGACACATCGCCCAGAATCATGACGGCGCAGTCGTCGGGAAGACGGATGAGCGTATAGAAATCGCCGCCGACCAACGCCGAGTTCGTGGCCGACAGGTACACCGAATCGGTTGCGATACCCGGAACATCCCCCAGGGAATTTCTCATGCCAATCTGAAGGGTCTGAGCAATATGGCGCTCCTCGCGCTTTTGAGATTCGCCTTCGTAGATCAGTTCAAAGTCATGCGCCAAGTGCACCAGGTAGTCATATTCAAGATCATCAATCGGCTCTTGGCTGCCATCACGAAGCAGCAGTGCGCGCGTCGTCGGGCTCTTCGCAACAGAAGCAGGAACAATCGCGTCGTTACTGTGCTTGCCATCACCCTCAGAGCGCGGGCGCCCCGCCTCGATGCCGGAGTCGACGTAGAGACCTTGACAAGGCAGACCATGCGCCCTAAGCCAACCTCCCATAGGCATCGATTCGTCAACGCGAGTTATACGGACGTGTTTAAGGTCCTCGGCACTCGTACCTCCCAAAACAGATGCCTCAAAGCCATCAGGTCCAGCCCCCAGACGTGCCGCTGGCGCCGTCGTGGAAAAGAAAAGCTTCTCGGGATCGTCCGGCAAAGCAACGCGACTGCCGCCTTCAAAATCTATGACGTAGGAATCCAGACTGGCGTCATACTCAACAGGGCAAAAATGGCAGTTAAGCATATTGCAGATCTCGGACGATACCGCCTGGGTAGCCGCGGCGGAATCGTCTAGAAAGGTAAACAACTCATCACGCAAGACATTGAGCGAGCGGCCAAGCTCGGCCGTGCGACGGGAGCGAAGGCTCGATGCCATGCCGACCAGCTGGATAGACAGGTAATCGCAAATGACCTCGAG
>CABUOA010000071.1 GCA_902493145.1 uncultured Collinsella sp.
CTGTCGTTGCCAAAACATCGGCGTTGCCTTGGTCCGGACTAGTCGTTGGGTAGTCATTGGGGACGTTTTTAAACGACTAGTCAAACAAGAACCTCCCCAATGACTACCCACAAAGCGAGAGTGGATGTCGTCATTTTGCGGCACTTGGGGACGTTCCTTTTGTGTCGGCAGTTTGGGACACTCCTTGCGTCAAGAGGCTGGCGTGCGTCAACCTGTTCTCATTGCAGCAAAAAATCGCCCCGTTCTTGGTTGAGGACGGGGCGATTCGTCTTTTGGACTTGTGCAGCCAGGCTTATGCAAAGCGGGAGACGAGCTCCTGGAGCACGTCGGTCATCTTGACGAGCGAACTGACCGGGACGAACTCGTTGACGCCGTGGTAGCAATAGCCGCCGGTGGAAAGGTTGGGGCAGGGCAGACCGCGGAACGACAGCTGCGCGCCGTCGGTGCCGCCGCGAATCGGCAGCACTTGGGGCTCAACGCCGCAGGCAAGGTAGGCTTCCTTGGCAACATCAATAAGCTCGGGAAAGTCACAAACGATCTCGGCCATATTTCGATACTGCTGCTTAATCTCGACTGTCACGCGCTCCTCACCCAGACGCTGGTTGAGCATCGAGGCGGCGGCATCAATAAGGTCGAGTTTCTGCTGGAACTTGGCGGCGTCATGGTCGCGGACGATGTAGCGCGCCGTGGCGTGGTCGACGGTTGCAGATACACCCTCAAGGTGATAAAAGCCCTCGTAGCCTTCCGTATACTCCGGGCGCTGCACGTAGGGGAGCAACGCGTTGAAGTCGCAGAACAGATTGCCTGCGTTGACCATACGGCCCTTGGCGTCGCCCGGGTGGATGGACTGGCCCTCAAAGCGGATGGTCGCCTCGGCGGCGTTAAAGCACTCCCACTCCAGCTCGCCGATGGGGCCGCCGTCGACCGTGTAGGCGTACTTGCAGCCAAAGGTATCGATATCCAACAGCTCGGCTCCGTGACCGATCTCCTCGTCAGGGCAGAAGCAAATGCCGAGTGCGGGATGGGGCAGAGAAGGGTCCTGAGCGATACGCGCGACAAGCGACATGATCTCGGCGACGCCTGCCTTGTCGTCCGCGCCCAGCAGTGTGGTGCCATCGCTGCAGACCAGGTCCTCACCCGCGAGGTCGTTCAGGGCGGGAAGCTTGACGGTACTCATGGCAACGGGCTTACCGTCAACCGTGCCGCAGACCAGGTCGCCGCCTTCGTAGTGTACGATGTGCGGCTTCACGCCGGCGCCCGGTGCAACTTCGGTGGTGTCGAGATGGGCGATCAGGCCCAGGGCGGGCTTGTCCTCAGCGCCCGCACTTGCGGGGATATGCGCGCAGACATAGGCATGCTCGGTCACGTGGGCATCTTCCGCACCAAGCTCGCGCAGCTCTTCAGCCAGCACGTTGGCAAGGTCAAACTGAACGGCGCTCGAAGGTACCTGGTCGCAGTTTGCATCCTCGGACTGCGTGTTGATCTGGACGTAGCGCAAAAAGCGCTCGAGGACATCGGGGTTCGTGGTGGTGTTTTCCATAAAGACCGCTCCAATCTTGGTCGTCGTGTGCAACAAGAACTCTAGCACGGTATGCCACGGCATACCGCGACGCTTGGATGGGGTAGAATCAGCCATTGAATGCAGAAGGGACGGAAGATCATGGATACGACAAATAGCTCGCGCGAACTACATCTGACGGTGGCGAACGAAGACTACTTGGAGTGCATGGTTCGCATTGAAAGCGAAGAGGGGGAAACCAACGGCGTGCGATCGGTCGACATCGCGCAGCGCCTTGGTGTCTCCAAGGCATCGGTCAATAAAGCGGTTTCGGCGCTCAAGGCATCCGAGCTTGTCGAGCAATCGCACTATGGCAAGGTAATCCTGACCGATCGCGGCCGCGAGGTTGGCACGGCTATCTGGTACCGTCATCGCCTCATCCGCACGTTTTTGGTTCAGGAGCTCGGTGTCGAATTTGAGCGAGCCGATTCCGAGGCCTGCATGATGGAGCATGCGCTATCCGAGGACACGATGAGCCGCTGGCTCGCCTATCTCGAAAAGCAGGGAATCAGCGTCGAGGAATAGCGGGATATATATGGATACGAGTTATTACAACCGCTTTGGTGCCGAGGAACTTACGCGCCGCTTGTCGAGCGAGACCTTGTTGGCGCAGGGCCCCATGGGCAGTGTTCTGTTGAGTGAGTACGACGCCGCCGATATTCCACCGGCGTTTTGGAATCTGGCGGAGCCGCAGACCGTTTCTCGTATCCATCGCTTGTATGTCGCCGCCGGTGCGCAGGTGCTCATTACCAATACCTTTCAGGCATCAAGCTATGCCCTCAAGCACGACCAGATTGCGCCGTCCGTGGCGGAGGTCAATCGCGGGGCCGTCGACGATGCCCGCCAGGCGCACCCTCAGCTGCTGCTGGGCTCGATGGGTCCGATCGGTATTGAGTGGTTTGCCGAGGACTCTGCCGAGTTTCGTGAGATCCGAGGCATTGCGCGCGAACAGGCGCACGCCTTGCTCAATGCTGGTGTTGATGGTCTGCTGATCGAGACGGTGACGTCTATCCGTAATTTGCAGCCCATGCTTGCCGGCGCTCGAGATGCCGCTGACGGCATGCCTGTCCTGGTGAGTTTTGTCGTTGATGACAAAGGCGACCTGTTGGGCGATGGCCTCAACATCGAGGCAGCCGTTTTGTACGCCGAAAAACACGGCGCAAACTCGGTTGGTGTTAATTGCTGTTCGCTTGCGGCCGCGAACGCGGCGGTGCCTAGGATGGTTGCATCGGCGACTACTCCCGTCACGGTGCGTCCCAACGTGGGCGATCCGGTCCAGACTCAGGATGGCCCCGTATGGCACGAGAACCCTGAAGCTTTCGCGCGCGCATGCATCGAATGGAGACATGCCGGTGCCGCAATGGTGGGCAGTTGCTGTGGAACCACGGCAATCACTACGGCAGCGATGGCCGAGGCGCTCGATATATAAAGGGCAAAACCGCTCCATACGGGGCGGTTTTTTATTGCCTGCATGTCCTCGGCAGCATTTGCCCAAATGGTGAATGCTGGTGCCGGCAGGTTGCCGAGTGTGTATCGCGGGTATACCTCATGCGTACCATGATCCAAACACTGTGAGGTGTCTGCGCGTGTGCGCGATAATTCATTTTGGAACTGACGGTTGGCGCGCTCGCGTCGATGAGGACTTCACTGCCGATAACGTTGCCCGTATCGCCGATGCCGTCGGCGAGTTGTGGCAAAAGACCAATCCGGGCAAAACGGTATATATAGGGTTCGACACTCGGCCCCTGGCGCGCGAGTTCGCTGAGCTTGCGGCGGGTGTGCTAGCAGCGCACGGGCTAGACGCCGTGCTCGCTTCGCGACCTGTTCCGACCCCTGCCCTTACGTGGGCGGCGGCTTATGACGGTGAGGCGTGCGGCGCGCTCATGGTGACGGGGTCCCATCATCCGCAGGGTTATCTGTGTCTCAAGATTCGCATGGGTGACGGCTCGACCGCCAACCAGGATGTCATCGAAGAGCTCGAAGAGACCATGGCTCCCGAGCCAATGGGGATCGAGGGGCAATATCGCACCGCGGATATCATTCCTGACTATATGCAAGCGGTGGCATCGTTTGTCGATGCCGAAGCCATCCGCGCCGCGCACCTGCGCGTGGTTGTCGACCCCATGGGCGGCGCAGCCCAGGGCTATCTAGCCGACTTGCTGCGCGAGCTTGGCGTTGAGGTGCACGAGATTCACGCCGGGCAGGCGTCTGATCAAGAAGATATCTGCCCCGACCCCGTTGAGCCTTGGGTGGACACTTGCGAGCGCATGGTTATCGAGGACGGAGCTTGCGCTGGCCTGGTGACCGACGGCGACGCCGACCGTATCGGCGCGGTTGACGAGCGCGGCAGATATATACATCCGCATCAGATCATGGCGCTCGTTTTAGGCGACTTGGTTCAATTTCGTAATTTGGAGGGGCGCGTCGTCGTCAATCTTTCATGCTCGACGCTCGTGCGTCGCATTGCCGAGGCGCTTGGCTGCCGCGTGACCGTCAAACCAGTCGGTTTCAAATATATAGCGGCGGAGATGAAGAAGGGCGGCGTCCTCATGGGCGGCGAAGAAGCCGGTGGTATCGGCATCGCCGCGCATATGCCCGAGCGCGATGGAATCCTCGCCTGTCTGATTCTGTGTGAGCTTATGGCAAAGACGGACGCGCCTTTGGGCGTTCTGGTCGACCAACTCGAGGACAGTTTTGGTAAGACGAGTTACGGTCGACGCGATTTGCGCCTTGAGGCCGAAGATGCCGAAACGTTACGAACCCTGCTGCCGGGCGTAAACCCCAAGTCGATTTGTGGCAAGGTGCCGCAAAACGTTAGTCATATGGACGGCTTGCGTCTGTCATTCGAGGATGATACGTGGCTGCTGGTCCGTCCTAGCGGGACCGAACCAGTGGTGCGCGTCTACGCCGAGGGGTTCTCGGTGGAAGAACGTGATGAGTTGCTCGATGCTGGCTGTGCTTTAGCTAGGGGGACGTATCCGCTTTAACCATGAGACTGCCTCATATAAAGAGATGCTCGGCGAGCGGTAGTTAACGGCTGGCAAACGTTAGTCGGATCCCAAACTGTGTAGGAAATGTGTA
>CABUOA010000072.1 GCA_902493145.1 uncultured Collinsella sp.
TTTTTACAAGCAGGTTTCCTCGATTCTAAACGCCGCTCGCGACAAGGCCTATACCGCCGTTAACTTTGCGATGGTTGAGGCATATTGGGAAATCGGCAAGAGCATTGTTGATGAACAGGGCGGAGAGGAGCGCGCAGCATATGGAGAGGCATTGATTGCAGGCCTCTCCAGAAGGCTTACCGCGGATTTCGGAAGAGGCTTTGGCATCGCAAACCTTCGCAATATGCGTCAGTTCTTTCTTGCGTTTCCAATTCGCGACGCACTGCGTAGCGAATTGAGCTGGACTCATTACCGCAGGTTGATGCGCATTCCCGACCCCGATGCTCGCGCCTGGTACATGAACGAATGCGCCGATTCTCGTTGGAGCACGCGTCAGCTCGAGCGTCAGATCAACACCATGTTCCGCGAGCGCCTACTTGCCAGCAAGGACAAGGAGGCCGTCACCCAGGAAATCCAAGAGAGCGCCCCGGCTCGTCGCCCCGAGTATATCATCCGCGATCCATATGTACTGGAGTTTTTAGGTTTCTCGGACGATACTGCGTTTCGCGAGAGCGATCTAGAGCAGGCGCTCATCACGCATCTTCAGAAGTTCCTGCTGGAGCTTGGCCGTGGTTTCGCTTTCGAGGCGCGCCAAAAGCGCATCACCTTTGATGGGCGCCATTTCTATATTGACCTTGTGTTTTACAACTATCTGATGCGCTGCTTCGTGCTCATCGACCTTAAGACGGACGATCTTACGCATCAGGACCTGGGCCAGATGCAAATGTACGTGAACTACTACACGCGCGAGCTCATGAACGAAGGCGACAATCCGCCTATAGGCATCGTGCTCTGCGCGGACAAAAGCGACTCGATTGTCGAGTACACGCTGCCCGAAGACAACGACCAAGTGTTTGCCGCCAAATACTTGCCGTATCTTCCAAGCAAGGAAGAGCTGGCGCGCGAGCTGAGTGCCGAGTACCGCGCCATCAACGAAGCGACTAATGGCGAAGCGCAAGGGTAGCAGCACGTTGCGACCGATACCCCCGACGGCGTTTCATATCCCCCGACATAAGAGGAGCGCTCCATGACAGACAGACCGAAAACGACACTGCGCGACTGCATCTATGGGCTTGCCGTCGGCGACGCGCTGGGCGTTCCCTACGAGTTCAGGCCCCGCGGCACATTCGAATGCACCGACATGATCGGCTACGGCACGCATGGGCAGCCCGACGGCACCTGGAGCGACGACACGTCCATGACGCTTGCTACCTGCGACTCGATTAGGGAGCTCGGGCACATCGACACCGCGGACATGCGCGACAAGTTCGTCGGCTGGATTGCCCGTGACGAGTATACAATCGACGGCGTTTTCGATTACGGCGGCACAACCGCCCGCGCCTTGCACACCGGCAAAGGAGGCTCCGGCGAGCGCGACAACGGCAACGGATCGCTCATGTGCATCGCGCCCCTGGCGTTCACCGATGCGACAGACGAAGAGGTCAGCGAGGTCTCCGCGATTACGCACGCCCACAGAACGTCAACCGATGCATGCGTCATATTTGTCGAGCTGATGAGGACCGTGATGAACGACGCGCTCCCCTCGTGGGCACTCCACCTGAAAGGCGTGCCTGAGCACGAAATCAGGTCTGGCGGCTTCGTGCTTGACACGCTTAAGGCTGCCGCCTGGTGCTTTGTGAACACCAACAGCTACGAAGAATGCGTGCTTGCCGCCGTCAACCTAGGCGACGACGCCGACACCACCGCAGCCGTCGCCGGCGCGCTCGCAGGCACGGCATACGGCATCGACGCCATCCCGCAGGAGTGGGTCGACACCCTGCGCGGTAAAGAGTTGATTGAGAGCTGCCTGTTTTAGGGCGCCATTCAAGAAATAAGGCAGGAGGCATCATGGAGAGGAAGGTCGCAAATATAGACGAGTTCCAAGTGGACGAAACGGGATTCCGCTATTTCCAGTAGGACTGAAGGAAGAAGCCAGCCTCTATATCCTCCCCGACGGGCGTTACCTCCCCTGCGGGGTCTACAGGACCGCGGACGGCGATTCGCTCATTTATGAGCCGTTCGAGCTCAGCACCTTCGGGCAGATGCTGGCTCAATTCAAACTATGAACTTGTTTCTTGAAATCCTGCGCCTCTCGATGTATGTGACCGGCATTGCCCGGAACCTCTACTCGATCTGGCGGGAATATAAGCAGTAACGGATAGCGAAGGGAGTCATGCAAAGGGCCGGTCGCACCCGGCCCTTTAGACGATAGTACCTGCGTTGCCCGCGCTTCCAAAGTTGACCGACTGAGGAGCGGGTTCCGCGGCACATCCTGATTTTACCCAGTGGCAAGGCTCTTTTACAGCCGTTCCACCGTTTATTTACATCCGCCAATCAAGACGAGGCTACTACGCACCTTTATTACACACGATGTTTTCAGCCTGGTATAAACAAGTTCAATAATAGAATGCAAATCCAACCATCGTGTCTGATTACGAAAGGATTTTTGCCTTTTCTGCAGCAAACTCTTCCTCGGTAAGTACTCCACTCTCACGCAGTGCTGCAAGCCTCTCAAGCCTTGCAACTACATCAACCACTATCCGCCAGCGTCTCAATAGTCTGTGAAACCTGCGGATACCGCTCGAGCTCCTTCGATAGGGCATCGACTATCTTGGCAATATTCTTTGCATTTTTGCCCCCGTTTAATACGTTTGCCCTGACCTTAGATGACGACTTGACAGTAACGCCAGATCCGCCTTCAACTGGAACAACCGAAATACTGATATTTTCGCCCCAAGACCAAAGGCTCATACCAATCTCGGCTGCAACTGTTCTTGTTGTGGGCGATGCACTATCAACTTTTACTTTAGGCAGCTTTTCCATAGCTGCCTTCAAGGCATTAAACGTGTCGTCAGGAGAATACGGTACCTGAAGCTGAAGCTGCTGATCCGCAAAACCCATAATCTGGCCTCCGCTTCTTACAAGATTAAGGCTATCGGCAATGGTAGCACGTTCCCAGCAGTCTTAAGTTCGTCTCATGACCTTGCGATGCAGCCCGACGCCCCGGCACCACTCCCCTACTTACCAAAAATCGCAGCGAACAATCCCTTGCGTTTGGGCTTTTCTTCTCGGTAGGAACCCTCGACGGCGGCTGCAACCTGGCGCGGTTGCTCGCCGCCTCCACGGCGCACGATCTGGTACAGAAACGGCGACTTAACGTATTTGACCTCGATGGGCGTGGCGTGCACGGTGCTCTCGCCGGACAGATGAAGGCTCAGGTTGAGCGGCGCCACGATATGCGTCTCGCGCTTGTCGCTAAACACCACCGCGGCCGCGCGGCCCGTCTGGCCGTTCACGGCGATGCGCACCTGCTCGCCGTCGCGGCTATCCGTCGCCGGACGATCGACAAAGTAGACCGGCACCATCACCAGACCGTCCTTTTGCTTGCGGGCCTTGCGCGCCCACATGCGAATGCTCTTTTTATTGAGCCCCAGTACCGCCTCGGCATCGTTGCCGGCAATGTCGAGCGCCAGCTTATCAATGACCACCTGGTCCTTGGTAGATGCATCGACGGAGACAACGCGAAAGTCGCCCTCCTGCATGGCAGGATCGAACGGCCCCACCTTGCCAAAGTCCCACGGCTCCAAAATGCCCATAAGACGAACGTCCAGGTAGTTTGCCCGCGGATACGCCCAATCGAGTACCTCGTAGTACACCAAGGTCTCCTTGCTCAGGCCCTTGCCCGGGAAGCTCGCCATCATACGCAGGTCCGCCAGCGCCATGGGGAAATAGAAGAGCATCATGTCGTTTTGGATCGCGTCTTCCACGTCGTGCCCGGCAAAGGCATCCGGGTACTGGCGCACCAGCTGCAGCGCGTTGGCACGTGCCTGCTGCGGTGAGATTTCGCAGGGAATACCCTGCTCCGGCACATACTCCGCACCCACGCCCATGGTCAGACGTTTGCTAAACGTACCGGGCTTGAGCAGGTCGGCAATGCCGATCTTGTTGCCGCAGGACGGGCACTCAAACACACGCTGCGTTGACTCGCCCTCAAAGGACGCGCCGCAGAAGGGGCAGGGAATGCTCACGTGCGTGGCTTCTTGGAACTCCTGCGCCGTGCCGCGGTCCTCCCATAGCAGATGCTCCAGAACCGACTGATTGCGCCAGTGCGAATTAAAGAAATACCAGTCCGGGTCCTCCGGGCGCTCGAGCTGCGACACATGGGTGAGCTTAAGTAGCCCATCGACAACCGTCAGCGGCGCATGGCGAATGCCCAAAGCGCTCTTGGGCTCCCCCGCATCGGCCTGCCACGGAACGACCGTGCCGCAATAGGCGCACTCAAAGCTGCGTTTAGCCTGGTGTGAGTACATAGGGCCGCCGCAGTTTTGGCATTTAATGGCAAACATCTCGTCCATGGAAACGTCCTCCTTTGCACAGGGGCTGTCGACATTAAGTATGTCGAGCAAACTGGCACATGCCCATACCCATGTGGCCCAAAATGGACCACCCAGGCAGACGGGAAGGCCTGCTCGTTAGCGCGGGCAGACCATTGCTGCATTTTCTGAGCACCGGCGCACGGTGCGCCCATGCGAGCTACACTATCCCCTTAAACATGATTGTGAGGACGACCGCTATGCTATTTGTAAAT
>CABUOA010000073.1 GCA_902493145.1 uncultured Collinsella sp.
CGCTTCTCGAGCTCAATCTCGTACAGGCGAGCCTTGAGGATCTGCATGCACGCGGCCTTGTTCTGGATCTGGCTGCGCTCGTTTTGGCAGGTAACCACAATGCCGCTGGGGAAATGCGTCACGCGCACGGCGGAGTCGGTGGTGTTTACGCCCTGGCCACCCGGGCCACTTGCGTGGTACACGTCGACGCGGATGTCGTCGGGGTTGATCTCGATATCGATATCGTCGGGCAGCACCGGAATGACCTCGACGCCGGCAAACGTGGTCTGGCGGCGCTTCTTGTCGTCGGTGGGGCTAATGCGCACCAGGCGGTGGACACCGGCCTCGGCGCGAAGCATGCCAAAAGCATCCTTGCCTTCGACGGTAAAGGTCGCGCGATCAATGCCAATGACCTCGGCCGCGGGGCAATCGTTGATGGTGACCTTCCAACCGCGGCGCTGGCAGTACTTCATGTACATCTTAAAGAGCATGAAGGTCCAATCCTGGGCCTCCAAACCACCCTGCCCGGGCTTGATGGTCACAATCGCGTCGCCATGGTCGAACTCCCCGGTAAACCAGCTCGCAAGCTCAAGCTCGTCGATGGCGCGGGCCAGGCGTTCTGCCGTAGCGGCAGCCTCCTCGCGCAATGCGACGGCGTCGGGGTCATCCCCCATCTCCTCGGCAAGCTCCAGCGCAGCGCGGGCATCGGAAAGCTCGCCGCGCGCGGTGTCCACGGCAGCGATATCTTCCTTGGTGCGCGCGATCTCCTCCATCGTGGCGCGAGCGGCATCGGCGTCGTCCCAAAAGCCCGGGGCGACGCTTTTGGCCTCGAGCTCCGTTACGCGGGTGCGCTTCTCGTCCAAATGGAGGTACGACTCAACCTCACCGAGCCGGTCCGCAAACGCGTCCAGCTCGGCGGGCGTTACCTCTAAAGCCTCAGCCATTAACGATTCCTGCCGTGGCAGTACTTGAACTTCTTACCGCTACCGCAAGGGCACGGGTCGTTGCGGCCCACGTTGACGTACGGATCGTCGCTCTCGGACTTGCGGTAGGTCGTCACCTTGCCACCGTTGTTGACGGCAGCCGGTCCGCCTTGGACAGCCGTGCGGGCCTGCACCTGCGCCTGCTTGCGCAGCACCGAGTCGCCGTTGTCACCATCGACCTCGGCAGGACCGGAGAAGTGCGCACCCTCGAGCGCGGGCTCCTCCTTGTGCTCCACGACACGCGGGGCAGCCTTGATCTCGATGCGCAGAACCGTGCGCAGGTAATCCTCGTACATGGTGTCGACGAGTATCTGGAACGCGCCGTAGGCCTCGGTCTTGTACTCGACCAGCGGGTCGCGCTGGCCAAAGCCGCGCAGGCCGATGCCGGTCTTGAGGTAGTCCATCTCCTGCAGGTAGTTCATCCAGCGGGTATCGATGACGCGCAGCATGACCTGGGTGTTGAGCTCGCGCATCAGGTCCTCGCCCAAGCGCTCGGCTTTCATGTTGTAGCACTTCTCTACGTAAGCCAGGACATCGGCAGCTAGGGCCTCATAATCCTCGTCGGGGAACTTCGGCGTATCGATGTGGCCGGTGAGCTCCACAACCCACTTGCGCAGGCCCTCCAGGTCGCGCTCGCCATCGTGACTGTCCTTGGTGCAGAACTCCTGCACGCAGCGGTACACGGTATCGTGCATGACCTCGGTGATGTGGTCGGTCAGATCCTTGCCGTCCAGAATCTTATTGCGCTCGGCGTAGATGACCTGGCGTTGCTTGTTCATGACGTCGTCGTACTCAAGGACGCTCTTACGCATGGAGAAGTTGATGCTCTCGACCTTGTGCTGGGCGCTCTCGACAGCCTTGGAGATGATCTTGTGCTGGATGGGCATATCGTCGCCCATGTCAGCCGTGACCATCATCTTGGAGACGCGGTCCATCTTGTCGCCGCCAAACAGGCGCATGAGGTCGTCCTCGAGCGACAGGTAGAACTGGGTCTCGCCCGGATCGCCCTGACGGCCGGAACGGCCGCGCAGCTGGTTGTCGATACGGCGGGACTCATGGCGCTCGGTGCCGATAACGGTCAGGCCGCCGGCGGCAAGAACGCGCTCGCGCTCGGCCTTGCAAGTCTCCTTGGCCTCGGCGTTAAACTGCTCAAGCTGCTCGGGCGTCACGTCCTCCATGGTCAGGCCCTCGTACTCCAGGCGCTCGCGCACCAGCTCGTCGGGGTTACCGCCCAGCAAGATGTCGGTACCGCGGCCGGCCATGTTGGTAGCGATGGTCACGGCGCCATAGCGACCAGCCTGGGCAACGATATGGGCCTCGCGCTCGTGGTGCTTGGCGTTGAGGACCTCGTGCGCGATACCGCGCTTCGTGAGGGCGGCGGACAGCTTCTCGGAGCTCTCGATGGAGACGGTACCCACCAGGACCGGCTGGCCCTTAGCGTGACGACGCTCAACGTCGTCGGCAACGGCGTTGTACTTAGCCTGAATGGTGCGGTAGACCAGGTCCTCGTGGTCCACGCGCTGCACGGGCTTGTTGGAGGGGATGACCTCGACGGGCAGCTTGTAGATCTCGCGGAACTCGGCGTCCTCGGTGAGTGCCGTACCGGTCATACCGGAGAGCTTGTCATACAGGCGGAAGTAGTTCTGCAGGGTGATGGTCGCCAGCGTCTGGTTCTCCTCGCGCACGAGCACGCCCTCTTTGGCCTCGATGGCCTGGTGCAGGCCCTCGGAGTAACGGCGGCCTTCCATAATGCGGCCGGTGAACTCGTCGACGATCTTGACCTCGCCGTTGGTGACCACATACTGCTTGTCGCGGTGGAACATGTACTGGGCCTTCAGCGCCTGCTGCAGGTGGTTGACCAGCTGGCCGGAGAGATCGGCATAGATGTCATCGATACCCAGGCGGCGCTCGATCTTCTTAAGACCGCGCTCGGTGGCAGCGATGGTGTGCTTGGCCTCGTCCATGACGTAGTCGCCCGTGGGCTCGACGTCCTCGGTGGCGGTGAGCATGTCGTGCGACACGTCCTCACCGCGCTCCAGGCCGCGCACGGCACGCGCGAAGTCCTTGTAGGTGCTGGCGGACTTGGTGCCGGCGCCCGAGATAATGAGCGGCGTTCTGGCCTCATCGATCAGGATGGAGTCGACCTCGTCGACGATGGCGTAGTTATGGCCGCGCTGTACGCGCTGCTCGGGGCGGGTGACCATGTTGTCGCGCAGGTAGTCGAAACCGAACTCGGAGTTGGTGCCGTAGGTGACGTCTGCCTGGTAGGCCGGACGCTTGAGCTCGAGCGGCATATTGTTCTGGAGCAGACCGACGGTCATCCCCAGGTACTTATAGATGCGGCCCATCCACTCGGAGTCGCGCTTTGCCAGGTAATCGTTGACGGTAACGACATGCACGCCCTTGCCGGCAATAGCGTTGAGATAGCCAGCCAACGTGGAGACGAGGGTCTTACCTTCGCCGGTCTTCATCTCGGCGATGTGGCCCTCGTGCAGTGCCATGGCGCCAATGAGCTGCACGTCAAAGTGGCGCATACCCATGGTGCGCTTGGAAGCCTCACGCACGGTGGCAAAGGCCTCGGGGAGCATATCGTCGAGCGACTCGCCGTTGGCGTAACGCTCACGGAACTTATCGGTCTGGGCGCGGAGCTCCTCCTCGGTCATCTTCTCAAACTGGGGCTCAAGACCGTTGATCTGGTCGACGATCTTGTAGTAGCGCTTAAGGTCCTTATCGGATCCAAAGGACAGCAGCTTTGACATGAATCCCATGTGGTTTTCCTTTTTGGCCATCGCCCACGCCGTGCAGCTGCGGGCGAGTTAAACACAGATGATTGTACTTTAGCCAAACAAGGCGCGGCCTATACGGTCGACCTCGACCGCCACGTAATAACTATGACCAACCTGCCACAATGGGACAGGTTTATTTTGGCAAGTTTTATCTGAGCAAACGCCGTCTCTCTGCCATTTGGTGCCACGGGGACAGGTCAGCTTGCACCAATAAAAAGAAAAGGGCCGCGCACCCAAACGGATGCACGGCCCTCATGCCATGAATGCGAGCGATTCTCTCGGCGAGCTATTTACTCAGCAGCCTCGGTGGTCTCGGCCTCTGCAGCGGCCTCCTCGACGGGAGCCTCTGCAGGAGCCTCGGCGGCCTGCTTGGCAGCCTCCTCGGCAAACTTAGCGGCACGCTTAGCCTTCTCGGCAGCCTTAGCCTCAGCGGCGGCCTTGCGAGCAGCCTCGGCCTCAGCAGCCTTGGCGGCCTTGGCAGCCTTGGCCTCCTCAGCCTTCTTGAGCTGGGCGGCAGCGGCGCCACCGAACTTGTCGGCGAAGCGCTGGACGCGTCCACCGGTGTCGACGAACTTCTGCTGGCCGGTGTAGAACGGGTGGCACTCGTTGCAAAGCTCGACCTTCATCTCGGACACGGTAGCGTGCGTCTTGAAGGTGTTGCCGCAGGAGCACGTCACCGTGCACTCGACATACTGGGGATGGATACCCTGCTTCATGGTAGGACTCCTTATTGGTCAGGCGCTGGTTACCGATCAGCGCATAAGGCGTCTTGGTTTCCGACCAAGACAACAAACT
>CABUOA010000074.1 GCA_902493145.1 uncultured Collinsella sp.
TAACCCATACATGATAGCGTGCGCAGGCAAACCTGCATATAACCCGCACGGAATGAGTGGACGTAGCCGTTGGGAACGTTCCTTAACGGCTAGTCGTTTAAGAACGTCCCCAACGGCTAACAAAGGAAGCGTCGCTTTATCACATTCTAGAGCGTTTGAAGCAGGGCGATGAGGAAGCGAACACCCTGGAGGTAGGCGCGGCGGGTGATGCGCTCGTTGGTGCCGTGGACGCCGCGGTCGCACTCGTCATCGTCGACCACAAACGCCGAAAAGCGAATGCATTCCGAGCAAACGCGCTGGTAGTTGGCCGCATCGGTGGCACCGATCACAGTTGAGGGCACGATGCGGACGGGTTGGCGTGCAATGTGACAAAGGGACTGTCCCTTTGTCACATCCGCGGCAAAGTAGCGGGCGGCGATAGCGCGAACGACCTCGATCCCCGGTCCGCCAATGCGCGGGGACGGTGAGGGCTCGGAGCTGCCGGGGCCGAGTTCGACCTCCACGCGCCCGCCAAGGCCCACCGCGACAACGGCCTCGCGGCAGCGGGCAACGACATCGGCCACGCTCGTGCCCTCGAGCATGCGGAAGTTGATGTTGGCCCACATATCCTGCGGCATTACGTTGGCGCCGGTGCTGCCGCCCTCGATCTGCGTGGGTGCGCAGGTGGTGGTCACGAGCGGATAGAGCTTTTTGCTGGCGAGGCAATCGCGGACAATGGCATCCCCGTTGGCGGCAATTTCATCAGCCGTGTAGAGCCCCAACTCGACGAGTTGGGCGGCAAGCAAGTCGGTCACGCGCGTCGGCCACTCGATATCGCAGATTGCAGTGATGGCACGGCTGAGCACCTCGAGCGACGTGCCGCCGTAGGGGTTGGAAGAATGTCCACCCTCACTCTTCGTCTTGAGCACGATATCGGCATAGCCCTTCTCCGCGAGGTCGGCGTGCATAAGCCAGCCCTCGCCCGCGCCGTACTCGGCAGCCGGAACGATGCGGTAGTCGCCCTCGTCAACCAGGTACTCAAGCTCAATGCCGCGTTCCTCGAGCGCGCGGCAGATGGCGCCTGCGCCGTACTGCGTCGTCTCCTCGTCCTGGCCAAAGGCCAGGAGCAGCGTGCGCTCGTGCTGCCAACCGTGCGCCAGCGCATACTCGACAGCCTCGAGAATGCCTGCGACCTGATCCTTCATGTCGATAGCGCCGCGGCCCCAAATGTAGGTGTCGTCCACGTGCCCGCTAAAGGGGGCGTGCGTCCAATCGGCCTCGGTACCCGGCACCACGGGGACCACGTCCATGTGGCCCATGAGCATAACGGGCTTGAGAGCAGGGTCGGAGCCGACAAGCGTCACCAACAGCGAGTGGTCGATAAGCTCGACCTCGCCCGCCGCAAACACGCGCGGCCAGGCCTGCTGCATATAGGCGCGCAGGTCGTCGAAGGGCTGCCAGTCCACCGCCTCGGCATCCATGCTCGAAATGGTCGGAAACGACAGCACGCGGCCCAAGCGCTCGCACGCGCCGACCTCGTCTATATCGGCAAAATCGTCCTCATGCGCAAAGAAGCGCCAAACCTCGGCCATGACATCCTTTCGATTGTGACGACAAAGGCCGCCCCACGGGAGCGGCCCTGCAACGTAAGCGTTTGCGGTCGGTTATTTGTCCTCGAGATAGCGAGAGAGGAACTCGCGGGTGCGCTGGTGTTTGGGGTTGCCGAAGAGCTCGGCCGGCGCGGCGTCCTCGAGCACCACGCCCTTGTCCATAAAGACCACGCGGTCGGACACCGTGCGGGCAAAGGCCATCTCGTGCGTGACGACAACCATGGTCATGCCGTCAGCGGCGAGCTTGCGCATGACCTCGAGCACCTCGCCCACGATCTCGGGGTCGAGCGCGGAGGTCGGCTCGTCGAACAGCATGATCTGCGGATTCATACATAGGGCACGAGCGATGGCCACGCGCTGTTTTTGACCACCGGACAGGCGGCCAACGGCGGCGTGCGCGAACTTTTCGAGTCCCACGCTCGTCAGATGCTCCATCGCGACCTTCTCGGCCTCGGCCTTGCTCATCTTTTTGAGCGTGACGGGCGCGAGCGTGCAGTTGTCGAGCACATCCATGTTGTTGAACAGGTTAAAGCCCTGGAACACCATGCCGATGTCCTCGCGCAATTTGTTGATGTTGCAGCGCTCGGCCGTGAGGTCCTGGCCGTGGAACCAGATGTGGCCCGCGTCCGGGGTTTCGAGCAGGTTGAGGCAGCGCAGGAAGGTCGATTTGCCCGAGCCCGAGGCGCCGATGATGGTGACAACCTCACCGGAATTGACGGACAGGTCGATGCCCTTGAGTACCTCGAGTGAGCCAAAGCTCTTGCGCAGGCCCTCGACGCGGATAAGCGGCTCATTGGTCTGTGCGGCGGCCGTGGTGCTGGTAGTGGCGGTATCTGCCATGATGATTCTCCTCGTCTTGAGCCTAATTGGAGCTGGGCAGCGTTGCCGGGGCCTCGGCGCCGAGCTTTTTGCCAAAGGCTTCGAGCAGGCGGCTCGCCACGAGCGTCAGGATCAGATAGACCACGAGCGCCACGCAGTAGACCTCCATCTGGCGGTAGTACACGCCGGCGACGGTGGTGGTGGCGTACATGAGGTCGAACACGCCGATGACCGAGAGCACCGACGAGTCCTTGATGTTGATGATGAGCTCGTTGGTGAGCGCCGGGATCGCGTTTTTAATACCCTGAGGGAACACGACCTTGCGCATAGCCTGCCACTGCGACAGGCCCAGCGAGCGCGCTGCCTCGGCCTGGCCGGGATCGATGGACTCGATGCCGCCGCGCAGGACCTCCATCATGTAGGCGGTGGAGTTGAGCGAGATGGTGACGAGGCCGGCGGTGAAGGTACTCCAGATCTGGTTGGCCTGGGCGGTCTCGAAGCCCATGCCGCGCAGAACGGTAAAGCCCGCGTAATAGATGAGCAGGCCCTGGACCATCATGGGCGTGCCGCGCACGACGGTGGAATAGACGGTCGCAAAGCCTCGGCCAATGCTCTTAAAGAAGCGCACCAGGTCGTTGTCGACGCGATCGAAGGTCTGGGTGCGCAAGAACACAAAGAGCAGCGCCAAGAAGAAGGCGATGACCGTGCCGAAGGTGGCAAGCGCGATGGTGATCTCGATACCGCGGATAAAGAAGTCGCCGCTCTTGTAGGTCATGTAGACCAAGCTCGACAGAAAGTCGCTGGGATTGGAGTCCGAGACAATGCTCACCTGCACCAGGTCGACAAACGACATGACGCAGCGGTCGATAAAGAAGATCGCCGCGATGGCAACCACGACATAGCTGCCCAGGCGCGCGCCGCGACGGCAACGCTCAGATGCAAACGGCGACGTTTCGCGATAGTCGTTCCAGTGTATGAGCTTGGTGACGAGCGCCGCCGCCGACACGACGAGCCAGGCCCAAAGGATTACCCAGAGGCAGTCTTGGAACACGCCCGTGGGCGCCAAGAAGCTCAGCGGCGTCGGGTTGCGCTGGCTAAACGCCAGACCGAGCGCCGCGATAGCGCTCGTGCCCAGATACACATAACGGTGGTCGGCCTTGATAAAGGAGGCCAGACGATTGACTGTTTTCATGCTGCCTCCCTATGCCGGCTGACGGTCGAGGCACGCGTCCCACATCTGGTCGCGCTCCTCCTGGCTGATGCCCTTGAGCGTCTTATCGATAAGTTTGAGCAGCTTGTCCGAGCCCTTGCGGCAGCCGACGTTTGCCGTAACCTCCTGCTTAAAGCCCTCGCCCTCCGCAAAGCGAATGGGCACGATGCCCGGGTTTTGGGCCATATAGCCCTTCTCGTTTTCGGTGTTGTAGGTCACAGCGTCACAAGTGCCCTGCAGCAGGTTCGAGAACACCGTGGGTACCGAATCGACCGGATTTTTGTGGACGACGCCCGGGATCTCGTCAATGACGGTGTCGAGCATCGTGTCCTTTTGGCCGAGCACCGTGGCGCCGCTAAAGTCGCTGAGCTTGGTCGCGTTTTGGTAGGGCGAGCCCTCTTTTACGAATAGGCCAAAGTAGCCGATAAAGTACGGATCGGAAAAGCCGACGGACTCCTCGCGCTCGGGCGTGGCGCTCATGCCGGCAATGATGAGGTCGATCTGGCCATTGTTAAGTGAATCGATGAGGCCCGAGAAGCTCTGCTTGACGGCAACGGGCTCACCGCCAAGGGCCTTGCAGACGATCTTGGCGATCTGCACGTCGTAGCCATCGGCATAGGCGCCCTGCACGTTATCGATGGGGATCGTGAACTCGCTGGCCTCGGAAACCTGCCAGTTGTACGGGGCGTAGGCCGCCTCCATGCCGATGCGGATCTTATCCTTGCCGATAACGGAATCGGACAGGTCATCGCGACCGCCGCCCGTCGTGGGCTGAACTACTTCCAGCGTGGAGGG
>CABUOA010000075.1 GCA_902493145.1 uncultured Collinsella sp.
TGGGAGCCCGCCTTTCTCGTTTAAACATTGCCTGTATGGTACCGCTCCCAAGGCAAAAACCTACCAAAAAGGGACAGGTTTGTTTTGGCAGGTTTTATCTGGGAAAACGCAAGGCATGAGATTCGGTTCGCTGGGCGGCAAAACGGCCCAACCCCATCTTCGAGCCGATCAATTTGCTCAATACCACATTATTCGAATGCATATTCATTTAGAGCGCTCTAGTTGATAAAGAGAAGCGTTTTTTAATTATATCTTTCTCGAACTTTTCAAAAACGCAATAGGGATGCTTAGGCGTGGACTATACTTTTTTTATACTCAATCAAGCTGGAAAGGAGGTTCCATGATTCCCAAATATGAGGCGATAGCTGCGGATATCCGCCGAAGCATCGAGGACGGCGTTCTTAAACCGGGCGACAAGCTACCCACCGTCGTTGAGTTCTGCGAGATCTATAGCGTTTCCAAAATCACCGTCAAACGTGCTATTGAGCAGATTACCGATGAAGGTCTTGTTACCAGCCGGCGCGGATCGGGCACCTACGTTAAGGACACGGCGGGGCTTCCCGGCCAGGCGTTTTTCCAGGGCAAGAACGATCGCTCCCAGGGCTTTTCGTATGAGCACCGCGGGGAGAAGGTGACCTCGGTGGTCTACGATTTCTCGATTGTCAATCCGCCAGCAGACGTCGCTGCCCAGCTGGGAATTGCCGAGGACGACTTTGCCTATCACATCGTGCGCGTGCGCCAGGTCGACGAGAAGCCCATCGTTATCGAGTACACCTACATGCCCCTCGAGCTGATTCCGGGCCTTAAGAAAAAAGACCTGTACGCATCGATCTACAGCTTCATCCGCGAGCAGTGCGGACTCAAGATCTCAAGTTTCCACCGTACCATTCGCGCTGTCGCGGCAACTGAAGAAGAGGCTGAGCGCCTGGATACCAAACCCGGCTCTCCCCTGCTCGAACTCAACCAGATTGGCTTCTTGGATAGCGGCACCGCGTTTGAATATTCTATCTCGCACAACGTAGGCGACCGCTTTGAGCTGCACAACGTAACGCTGGCCTAGTTTTGTAATCCGGTGGGTGCTCGTTTTGAGCTGTCTTACGCGGCACCCGCACAACCTTATGGGAGTATGCACATGTCCGATTTGATTAAACTCACGCCGATTTTCCACGAGAAGATCTGGGGCGGCCGCCAGCTCGAAACCGTATTTGGTTACGACATTCCCGAGGGTCCCATCGGTGAGTGTTGGGCTATCTCGGCCCACCCCAACGGCGACTGCCAGATCGCGGAGGGCCCGTACGCCGGTCACACGCTTTCGTGGCTGTGGGCCGAGCACCGCGAGCTCTTTGGTAACTGCGAGGGCAAGGAGTTCCCGCTGCTCATTAAGATTCTAGACGCCAAGGACGACCTTTCGATCCAGATTCATCCCAATGACGAGTACGCCGCCGAGCACGAGAACGGCAGCCTGGGCAAAACCGAGTGCTGGTATGTACTGGACTGCGAGCCCGGCGCCACGATCATCGTCGGTCAGCGCGCAAAGGACCGCGCTGAGGCCGCACAGATGATCAAGGACGGCCGCTGGGACGACATGCTCAACGTGCTGCCGATCCACAAGGGCGACTTTTTCCAGATTGACTCCGGTACCGTGCACGCCATCAAGACCGGCACGCTCATTTTGGAGACGCAGCAGTCGAGCGATGTGACCTATCGCCTGTACGACTACGACCGCCCCGGCACCGACGGCAAACTGCGTCCACTGCACATTGAGCAGAGCCTGGATTGCATCGATTTTGACGTTCAGGCTCCGACCGACGGCACGGTGACCGCGCCCGAGGTCGATGGCGTGACCGAGCTCGAGTCTAACTCCTGCTACACCGTCGATCGCGTGCGCGTCGACGGCAGCAAGACCTTGGAGCAGCACTGGCCCTTCATGTGCCTGTCGGTCATCGACGGCGAGGGCACCGTGTGCGGCGAGCCCGTTCACAAGGGCAGCCACCTGCTGGCCCCGAGCACCGTGAACCAGATCGAACTCGAAGGCAAGATGGAACTGATCATCAGCCACCTCTAGGTCGCAACAACAACCAAAACGAAACAAGGGGCTCCCTCGTTCATCAACGGAGGAGCCCCTACTCACATCTATTTTTCTATCAGCCCACCCGGCTCTCCAGACCAAAAAGCGAACGAGTAGAGCGACGTTCGCAAGCAACGTCACCTGAGGACCTGGGTGGGCGTATAGGGCAACATCGGTCGCGAGTTCCGCACGAGCCGGAGAGCACTTAATGTGCTCTCCGTGCGAGCAGGACTGCCCGAGCAGGCGATGTTGCCCTATACGCCCACCCAGGTCCGCCGGGATTACGACAGCTTGACGATCGGTGCAAAACCTTTCATAAGCTTTTTGGTCTGGCCGGTCTTTTCGAACTGTACCTCGATCATGTCGCCCGCGACGCTGATAACGGTACCCGTGCCAAAGGTCTTGTGACTCACGGTATCGCCCGCGGCAAAGTCCTGCGACGCGCTGGTGCGATCGACCTTGCGCTCCACCGTCGGCGACACCTTGGACGACGGCTTTTTGGCTCGCGGCGCGCCCGATCCAAAGGTCGAGGCAACACGGCCGGCGTCGGGCGAAACCCCACGATGGCGCTCGGTCCCGTAACTGCTGCCGCCAAAGAAATCGTCAAAGCTCGATCCGCCGCGCGAACCAGAACCGCCGGTCGAGCGCGTATGCGAGCCAAACACCTTGCCGCCGTACATATCCGAGCCCATGCCCGATCCAAAGGTGCCGTGACGGTCGCCGCGCTTCTCCCAGCCCGTGCCCTCAAAACCGGCAGAACCGATGCCGCTAAACTCGATATCCTCAAACGGAATCTCGTTGAGGAAGCGCGAGCGCGGGTTGGCAGAGGTCGAGCCGTAGGTGCGACGCGTGGCCGCATAGGTCAGGAACAGGCGCTTACGGGCACGCGTGATGGCGACGTAGGCCAGGCGACGCTCCTCCTCGAGCTTGCCCGGATCGTCACTGCCGCCAAAGTCATGCACGTGTGGGAAGATGCCCTCCTCCATACCGGCCACGAACACCGCCGGGAACTCCAGGCCCTTGGCGGAGTGGATGGTCATCATGGTGATGGCATGCGTCTCGCCGGCAAGGGAATCCAGGTCGGAGCGCAGGGCAAGCCACTCCATGAGAGCGGGCAGCGCCTTACAGGTGAGCGGGCCGTAGGTGCGCTCAATCTCGTCAGCATGCACGGCGCCCGCCGGCATCTCCGTCGGCGCGGCATAGGCGTTGCCCGCAATGGCGGCGGCCAGGGCATCCTGCGGCGAGAGCGCCGGGGCGGCTAGGCTATCGAGCGGATTGGAACCTGCGGCATCACGCGCGCCAACGAGCGCCTCAAACGAGGACGCAGGTGCGGACGGTCCCGGCTCGGGCGCAGGTGTGCTCACCACAACGGGCTCGGGCTCAGCGCCGACCGGCACATCGGCAACGCCAGCCGCGCGCAGCTCTTCCAAGCTCTCGAGCGTACCCTCGATATCCTCGTGCGTCTCCTCAAATTCGGCGGCGACGCCCAGGAATTCCTGGATGTTCTCGGCGCGGCTCTCGGACTCCATGGTGCCCTCAGCGCGAAACGCCTGCAGCAGGCCCGTCTTGTCGACGATCATCTCGACAACGTCCTTGAGCTCGCCGTCCATGCGGCGGCCCTCGCGCACCAGCGACACAAAGCTCGACAGGCCATTGCGCACCTTGGCACTAAACATGCCCGTCTCGGCGCACGCGATCTCGCAGGCTTGGAAGAACGAGCAACGGTTGTCGCGCGCCAGCTGCTCAATCTTTTGGATCGAGGTGGAGCCGATGCCGCGACGTGGCGTGTTGATGACGCGCTTGACGCTCATCTCGTCGGCCGGGTTCACGATCATCTTGAGGTAGGCCATGACGTCGCGGATCTCGGCACGGTCGAAGAATCGCGTGCCGCCCACGATCTTGTAGGGCACGCCCGCGCGCAGGAACATATCTTCGAGAATACGCGACTGGGCGTTGGTGCGATAGAACACGGCGATGTCGTCGTAGCTCGTACCCTTGGAGTGCAGCTTTTCGATCTCGCCGGCAATCCAGCGGCCCTCGTCGCGCTCGTCGCTTGCCTGGAAGGCTTGGATCTTCTCGCCGTCGCCCTCGGCCGTAAACAGACGCTTGTCCTTACGCTGCGAGTTGTGGCGTACCACGGCGTTGGCGGCACTCAGGATATGGCCCGTGGAGCGGTAGTTCTGCTCCAGCTTGACGGTCTTGCAGTTTTTAAAGTCCTTCTCAAAGTCCAGGATATTGGTGATGTCGGCGCCGCGCCAGCTATAAATGGACTGGTCGTCGTCGCCCACGACCATGAGGTTTTGGTACT
>CABUOA010000076.1 GCA_902493145.1 uncultured Collinsella sp.
TGTCCGAGCAGGCGACCTTATATGTCTGCCGCCCGGCGGCGGGGCTCCTCGCCTCGTATCCCTAGGCTAGTTCTTGAGCGAGTTCAGCGGTGCCGGGAAGCGTCCACCGCGATGGGCAAGCACGGTGCCGGCGTTGGGGTTCACCGGCATGATGGGCGCACGGCCAAACAGGCCGCCGTACTCGACGCAGTCGCCCACGCCCTTGCCGATAGCAGGAATCACGCGGACGGCCGTGGTCTTGTTGTTGATGACGCCGATGGCCATCTCGTCGGCGATGATGCCGGCGATGGTCTCGACCGGGGTGTCGCCGGGGATGGCGATCATGTCCAGGCCAACGGAGCACACGCAGGTCATGGCCTCGAGCTTCTCGAGCGAAAGCGCGCCGGCCTCGACGGCGGCGATCATGCCGGCGTCCTCGGACACGGGGATGAAAGCGCCCGAGAGACCGCCCACGCTGGAGCTGGCCATGACGCCGCCCTTCTTGACGGCATCGTTGAGCATGGCGAGCGCGCAGGTCGTGCCCGGGCCACCGCAGGTGTCCACGCCGATGATCTCGAGGATGCGGGCAACGGAGTCGCCGATGGCAGGCGTGGGAGCCAGCGACAGGTCGACAATGCCCTTCTCGACACCCAGACGATGGGCGGCCTCGCGGCTCATGAGCTCGCCGGCACGGGTGATCTTAAAGGCGGTCTGCTTAATCTTCTCGGCGACTTCCATCATCGATGCGGAATCGGGCAGCGTCTCCAGGGCTGCGGCCATAACGCCGGGGCCCGAGACGCCTACGTTGATGACGGCGTCGGCCTCGCCACCGCCGTGGACGGCGCCCGCCATAAACGGGGAGTCCTCGACCATGTTGGCAAAGCAGACAAACTTGGAAGCGCCGACGGAGTCCTGGTCGGCCGTGAGTTTAGCGGCATCGATGATGGTCTGAGCGGCCATGAGCACGGCATCCATGTTGATACCGGCGCGCAGGCTGGCGACGTTGACGCTGGAGCAGACGCGGCTCGTGGTGGCGAGCGCCTGGGGGATGGACTGGATGACGCGGCGGTCGGCGTCGCCGATGCCCTTCTGGACGAGCGCGGAGAAGCCGCCCAGGTAATCGATGCCGAGCGTCTCGGCCGCGCGGTCGAGGGCGTGCGCGATGGGGGTGAGGTCCTCATCCTTGCAGCACGCGGCGATCTGGGCCACCGGGGTGACGGAAACGCGCTTGTTGACGATGGGGATACCGTACTCGCGCTCGAGGTTCTCGGCGGTCTCGACCAGATGCTCAGCCGTGTGCGTCACGTGGTCGTAGATCTTCGTGCACATGCGGTCGAGGTTCTCGTCACCGCAACCCATGAGCGAAACACCCATGGTGATGGTCCTGATGTCGAGGTTCTGCTCCTCAACCATGCCGCGGGTTTCCGCGATTTCTGCGGGCGTGATCGCCATCCTTGCGCTCCTATCTGCCAAAACGAGCATAGTCTTTTCTATTCTAACGTGCCGCACGTGCCAAGTGGCGCATGCGGCACGTTTTGGTGCTCGGTTGTTTCCGTTGTGTTACTGCCCAAAGACCTCTTCGGCGATACGAGCGCTTTCGGCGGCGTCCTTGGCGTAGTAGTCCGCGCCGATCTGCTTGGCGTATTCGGGGGTGAGCACGGCGCCGCCTACGATGATCTTGACGCCCGGGACCTCGGCATGGAGCAACTTGATGGTCTCTTCCATGGCGACGACCGTGGTGGTCATAAGCGCCGAGAGGCCGACGAGCTTGATGTCACGCTCCCGCACGGTCTTGAGCACCTCTTGCGGGTCGACGTCGCGGCCTAGGTCAAAGACGGTATAGCCGTAGTTATCGAGCAGCATCTTGACGATGTTCTTACCGATGTCGTGGATGTCGCCCTTGACGGTGGCCACGCAGATCTTGCCCTTGTCGGCGATCTCGCCGGCGGGCATCAGGCGCTTGATGGTGTCGAAGCCTACGCGTGCGGCTTCGGCCGAGGCCATAAGCTGCGGCAAGAAGAACTTGCCCTGGTCAAAGAGGACGCCAACCTCGTCGAGGGCGGGGATAAAGTGATTGTTGATGAGGTCCATGGCGTCGTGGTCTGCCAGCAGACGCTCGGTCTCGGCAGCGATCTCGCCTTTGCGGCCCGAGACGACCATGCGACGAATCGGGTCGTCGTTGCCGTCGGTGCCGTCGGTGCCGGCAGCGGGCACGGTGTCGGTCGATGCGGCCTGAGCTGCTGCCGGGTTGGCGGCGATCTTATACGGATCGGTCCAGCCGGCATAGCGCTCGATGTATCCGGTCGAGCCCTCGTCCTCAACGCTCAGGACGCGATAGCTGTAGACGGTATCCATAAAGCGCTTGGAGCCCGGGTTCATGATGGGGGCGTCCAGACCCGCGCCAAAAGCGGCGGCCAAAAAGACCGAACCCAGCAGCGGGCGAGCGGGCAGGCCAAAGCTGATGTTCGACACGCCGAGCGCGCATTTGACGCCCAGGCGCTCCTTGCACAGGGACATGGCGCGCAGGATCTGCTCGGCCTGGCGTTGATTGGTCGAGGCGGTCATGACCAGGCAGTCGATGAGGATGCGGTCCGGGCCAATGCCGTAGCGGGCGGCCTCGGCCACGATGCGCTCGGCGATGGCGAAGCGGGCCTCGGCGGTATCGGGGATGCCGCCTTCGTCGAGCGTAAGGCCGACGACGTTGGTGCCGTAGTGGGCAACCAACGGAAAGATCTCATCCATGATCTGCTGCTTGCCGTTGACCGAGTTGATGATGGGCTTGCCGGCGTAGCGACGTACGGCGGCCTCGACGGCGGCGGGGTCGGTGGAGTCGATCTGCAGCGGCAGCAGCGTGGAGCCCTGGAGCTGTTCGGTCGCCTGTTGGATGATCTTGACCTCGTCGATCTCGGGCAGGCCCACGTTGACGTCCAGGATGTCGGCGCCCTGTTCCTGCTGGCTGATGCCCTGGCTCACGACGTAGTCCAGGTCGCCGTCGCGCAGGGCCTGCTGCAGGCGCTTTTTGCCGGTGGGATTGATGCGCTCGCCGATGACGGCGATCTTGTGGCCGTCGCAGGGAAGGTCCACGACCGTCTGAGCGCTCGTGACCGACATGCTGGGCTTGCGGTGGCGCGGACTGGGCGTGTGGTTATCGATAAGCGTGCGCAGCGCTGCCATGTGCGTGGGCGTGGTACCGCAGCAACCGCCCACGACGCTCACGCCGTCGGCGATCATGCCGGCGACGGCCTCGGCGTATTCGGGGGCTTGGATATCAAAGACGGTGTTGCCGTCGTCGTCCACGCGGGGCAGTCCAGCGTTGGCCTGCACCATGATGGGCTTGTCCGTAACGGTGAGCATGCGAGCGGCGAGCCCTCGGAGCTCGGCCGGTCCCTGGCTGCAGTTGATGCCCAAAACGTCGGCGCCGATGGCGTCGAGGGTGATGGCGGCGACCTCGGGGCTCGTGCCCAAGAAGGTGCGGCCGTCTTCCTCAAAGGTCATGGTGGCAAAGACGGGCAGGTCGGAGTTCTCGCGGCAGGCGAGGACCGCCGCCTTGATCTCGGCAAGGTCAGTCATGGTTTCGATAATAAAGAGGTCCACGCCCGCATCGACGCCGGCACGCACTTCCTCGGCAAAGAGGTCGTAGGCCTCGTCGAAGCTCAGGGTACCCAGGGGGCGCAGCAGCGCGCCGATGGGGCCGATATCGCCGGCGACGTAGTGGGCACCGGCTGCGCGGGCGCAGGCGACAGCGGCGGCAAAGACATCTGCCACGGTGGCGGTACCGTCGAGCTTGTGGGCGTTGGCGCCAAAGGTGTTGGCGGTGATCACGTCGCAGCCGGCCTCGACGTACTGTCGCTGAATGTCGGTAATGACCTGGGGCTCCTCAAAGTTGAGCAGCTCGGGCAGGGCTCCGGCCTTCATGCCGGCCGCCTGCAGCATGGTGCCCATGCCGCCGTCGAACAGCAG
>CABUOA010000077.1 GCA_902493145.1 uncultured Collinsella sp.
GCAGCGTCGAGCAGTTACGGCGTTTGGTAAAACGCCGTAACTAACGAGCTCCGTACTGCTCGTAGTAGGCGTCGATAGCGGTCTTGAGCTCGTCGTCGATGACGACTTTGCCGTCGATCTCGTGGTTGTAGAGGGTCTCGACGACCTCGGCCATGGAGACGATGCTCGCGACGGGGAAACCGTACTTGGCCTCGATCTCCTTCTGCGCGGTGGTCACGCCACCCTTGCCGACCTCCATGCGGTTGAGGGACACAATCAGGCCCTTGATCTCGACATCGGCAGCAGCCTTGACCTTGGGATAGGTCTCGTCGATGGACTTACCGCTGGTGGTGACGTCCTCGACCATGACCACGCGGTCGCCGTCCTGGGGCTCGTAGCCCAGCAGGTTGCCCTTGTCGGCGCCGTGGTCCTTGGCCTCCTTGCGATCGCAGCAGTACTTGACCTCCTTGCCGTACAGCTCGTGGTAGGCAATTGCGGTCACGACGGCCAGCGGAATACCCTTGTAGGCCGGTCCAAACAGCACGTCAAAGTCGTCGCCAAAGTTATCGTGGATGGCCTGGGCGTAATACTCGCCCAGCTTCTTGAGCTGATAGCCCGTCACATAGGCGCCGGCGTTCATAAAGAACGGGGACTGACGGCCGCTCTTGAGCGTAAAGCTGCCGAATTTAAGAACGTCGGACTCAACCATGAACTTGATGAACTCTTGCTTGTAAGCCTCCATGCGGGCTCCTCTCGTAATCGCGTACGTGCCTTCCAGTTTAGCGCAGGCAGGGCGCGTTGCGGGCGCGCTTTGGGGCCTCGGCATTCTGTAAAGGCTTTGTCAGGGGCAATGGTTTTCCAAACATTGGGGTTGACACGGCAAACCCCCTCATCAAGAATACGGGCGGATTGTAACGGGTACGAGATACCCAAAGCGCGCCGCGCCCGGCCTTAAGGAGGTGTGCCATGGAAGGCAGTCATAGTCGAAAAACCTGCATGTCGCCCTCGGCACGCCGCGAGGATTCCGCGCACGCATAAGCGCCAACAGCCGATCGTCAAAACCACCACAAAGGTGCCTGTCCCTTTGTGGTGGTTCGAAAGCATGACGTGAGCGACATCTAGGTTTTTTGAAGCACATACGACACGTACGCTAACTCCCTTCAACAAGGAGGACCCTATGCTGATGCTCAAAACCGCCACGGTACTCGAAGCCATCTCCAAGCGCCGCCGCACGGCGCGCCCCGCCGCTCACACCGGCATGTCCAAGAACACCATATTCGCCGCCACCCATAGCGCCGAGGACGCCCCCGTGCTGCTCGACGCCACAGCCGACGGGCTCATCGCCGAGCACGCCGCCGAGCGCCTGAGCGCGGTCGGCCCCAACACCATCGAGGCGCCGACCAAGACGCTCGCCCGCCGCATCGCCGACGCGTTCGTCGATCCCTTCGCTGGCATCCTCGCCGCCCTCGCACTGGTCTCGCTCTACATCGACGTGCTCGCCGTGCCCGAGCTGCAGCGTGACCCCTCCACGGTCATCGTCATCGGCATCATGCTGCTGGTATCGGGCGGCATGAAGTTTATCCAGGAAGCCCGCAGCGGCAATGCGGCCGAGGCCCTTAAGGACCTGGTCTCCAACACCTGCTGTGCCCTGCGCGACGGTGAGCGCGTCGAGATCCCCTTCGACGAGCTCGTCCCCGGCGATGTAATCCGCCTCTCTGCCGGCGACATGGTGCCGGCAGATGCCCGCATCATCACCGCGCGCGACCTGTTTGTGATCGAGTCCGCACTCACCGGCGAGAGCGAGGCCGTCGAGAAGACCGCTGCCATCACCGTCGTCGAGGGTGCCGACGGCTCCGCGCTACCACTCTCTGCCTGCAAGAACATCGTCTTTACCGGCACCTCCGTGCAAAACGGCACCGCCATGGCGCTTGTCGTTGCCACCGGCTCGGACACCTACCTGGGCGGCATCGCCAAGATGCTCAACGGGCGCGGCGAGAAGAGCGCGTTTGACCGCGGCGTCTCGAGCGTCTCCATGCTGCTCGTGCGCCTCATGCTCGTTATGGCGCCGGCGGTCTTTGCCATCAACGCCGCCACCAAGGGCAACGTCATCGATGCGCTGTTGTTCGCCACGAGCGTGGCCGTGGGCATCACGCCGCAGATGCTTCCCGTCATCGTGACCACGAGCCTGTCGCAGGGCGCCAAGGACCTCGCCCGCCGCCAGGTTATCGTCAAGGAGCTGCCGGCGATCCAAAACCTCGGCGCGATGGATGTCCTGTGCTGCGACAAGACCGGCACCCTCACCGAAGACCGCATCGTGCTCGAGCGCTACCTCAACACCGACGGCAACGAGGACGCGCGCGTGCTGCGCCATGCGTTTTTGAACAGCTTCTTCCAGACCGGCCTCAAAAACCTTATCGACCTGGCCGTCATCGACCGCGCCGATGTGACGCCCTCGACCGTCGTGCCCGATTCTATGCTGGGCCAGAGCCTGCGCGACCGCTATACCAAGGTCGACGAGGTGCCCTTCGATTTCTCGCGCCGTCGCCTGAGCGTAGTTGTCGCCGACGCCCAAGGCAAAACCCAGATGGTTACCAAGGGCGCTGCCGAGGAAATGCTCGAGATCTGTTCCTTTGTCGAGGTCGATGGCATCGCCCAGCCTCTCACCGAAGATAAGCTCGCCCAGATTCGTAAGCAGGTCGCCGGACTCAACGCCGAGGGCCTGCGCGTGATTGCCGTGGCGCAGAAGACCAATCCGCGCTGCGTGGGCGAGTTTGGCATCGCCGACGAGTGCGACATGGTGCTGATGGGTTTTTTGGCCTTCCTCGATCCGCCCAAAGCAAGTGCCGCGGGCGCCGTCGCCATCCTCGAGGCCAAGGGCGTGGCGGTCAAGGTCCTGACCGGCGACAACGACCGCGTCGCCGCCACCGTCTGCGAACAGATCGGCATCGACGCGAGCAACGTCTTGCTCGGCTCCGAGATCGATGCACTCGATGACGCCGAACTTGCCGAGCGCGCTGAGAAAACCTATCTGTTCGCCAAGCTCTCGCCGCTGCAGAAGGCGCGCCTGGTGCGCGTCATGCGCGAGCTGCTCGGCCACACCGTGGGCTTTATGGGCGACGGCATCAACGACGCCGCCGCCATGCGTGCGAGCGATTGCGGCATCTCGGTCGATTCGGCCGTCGACATTGCCAAGGAATCCGCCGATATCATCTTGCTTCAGAAGGACCTGGGCGTGCTCGAGCGCGGCATCATCGAAGGCCGCCGCACCTACGGCAACCTGCTCAAGTACCTCAAGACCACGGTGAGCTCCAACTTTGGCAATGTGATGTCCGTGACCGCCGCGAGCCTGTTCTTGCCGTTTTTGCCCATGAGAGCCCTGCAGCTGGTGCTGCTGTCGCTGGTCTACGAGATCGTGTGCATCGCGCTGCCGTGGGATACCGTCGACGACGCCTGGACCGCCCGCCCGCGCGCCTGGGACGCCGCGTCCATCAAGGGCTTTATGCTCGAGCTGGGCCCCGTGAGCTCGCTGTTTGACATCGTGACCTTCGCCGCGCTCTTCTTTGTGGTGTGCCCCGCCGCCGCGGCGGCAAGCTGGTCCGAGCTTGCCGCCGCGGGCGACGTCGCGGGTATGGCGACCTTTGCTGCGCTCTTCCAGAGTGGCTGGTTTGTCGAGTCCATGTGGTCGCAGACGCTCGTGATCCACATGCTGCGCTCCCCGCGCCT
>CABUOA010000078.1 GCA_902493145.1 uncultured Collinsella sp.
GCCGAGCACGTCTACGCCCGCAAGTCCTTTACGCTGGAACGCTCGACCAACACGCCCGAGACGAGCGTACGGCTTCTGGAGCTCGGAGCTTCCAGACCCGCGACGACCTCGTTGAGCGCACGGACGCCCAGCTCGCGGTGGCGAAACTTCACCGACGTCAGAATCGAGTTGGGAATCGTCTTATAGAGCTCATCGTCGAAGCCGATCACGGACACATCATTGGGCACACTGAGCCCTTTGTCACGTAGAGCCATCATCACGCCGTTTGCCATGCAGTCGTTAGCAGCGAGGACCGCCGTGCAATCGGGCTTATCGGCAAGCACAAGGCCCGCGGCATAGCCACTATCCGCATTCCAATCGCCTTGCAGAGGCTCGGGCGGCTCAATGCCACGCGCCTCGAGTGCCGCACGCCAACCTTTCATACGGCACTGGCTCGACAACGACTCTTTCTTACCAGAGACGAAGTACACGTTTTTATGCCCGTGGTTCAAGAAGTACTCGCACGCCATGCGCGCGCCGCCCTCTTGGTCGTCACTGACGGTGGAGCAGGTAGGATGTTCCATCGGTGTGATAATCACCGTCTTGAGGTCCTTCGGTGCCTCAAAGGTATCAAAGTCATCGACCATCTGACGCAGGTTGAAGATCATGCCATCAACAGGCAGCTGCGACATCCTACGCGCCGCTTCGGCAAGGGTCATCTTCTCCCCCGCCCGCTTCTTAATCATCGTGAGCGCAAAGCCGCGTTCTTCGGCGGCATCGGCGATACCGTCAATCATGTCCACGGCGCCGCCCGACAAGTGGAACATCACCACGCCGATGCACCCGTAACGGCCCAACTTGAGCGAACGCGCGGCAAAGTTGGTTCGAAACCCGAGCGCCTCCATAGCCGAATGGACCTTATCGCGTGTCGACTCTCGCACGCTATTGGGCTCGTTGATCACACGCGAAACCGTCTTGAGAGAAACGCCCGCGGCAACTGCCACATCATTCATTGAGACATTTTTCTTGTCCATCGTTGCCACTGCTTCTCCACTCGGTTCTCTATCGCTTGTTTTTTGCGTTCTAGCATACACTACCTGCCTGACTGATAAATCAACCGTTTACCGGACAATATCGACCGCTCACCCGTGTATCCTTGTTGCTCTTCCAAAAATGTCTTACGTTGTCATTAACGAAATGACAACGTTGTCATTTCGCAATGCCTTCCTTAAGCAGGAAGGTTTCCGGGCAGTCCTGACCATCCATCGACGACCAGTTCCATCCACATGCATCGCGCATCAAGTAGCAAAGGAGCTTTATGGACGCCATCGTAAAGATGCTCGAAAAGCATCAGCCGTTCTTTGAGAAGATCTCGAGGAACATCTACCTCCAGGCTATTAAGGACGGATTCCTTGGGTGCATGCCCATCGTCCTCACCTCTTCGATCTTTCTGCTCATTGCCACCCTTCCTGGCGTAGTTGGCATCACGCTGCCCCAGCCGCTCATCGACTGGTGCAACAAACTTCACCATGGGCGTCATGGGCATCATGGTCGCCGGCACCACTGCCAAGAACTTTACGGCTTCCATGAACCGTCGCATGCCCGCCGGCAAGGTGCTCAACGACGGTTCCACCATGGTGGCCGCCCAGTGCAGTATGCTTTTGCTCGCCGTTACGCAGTTCACCACCAAGTTCAACGGCTCCGAGCTTTCGGTCTTCGATTGCACCAGCATGGGTACGCGTGGTCTGTTCTCGGCCTATATCGCCGCGTTCATTACCGTTTGGGTCTATAAGTTCTGCGTCTCTCGCGATCTGACCATTAAGCTGCCCAAGGAGGTCCCGGGCGCCATCGCTCAGAACTTCCGTGACATCATCCCCTTTGGCGGCGCCGTCATCATCTGCGGCATCATCGATGTCGTCGTGCGCAACCTCATGGGCGTTCCGTTCTCCGAGCTGCTCATCAAGCTGCTCTCCCCGCTCTTCACTGCAGCAGAAACCTATCCTGGCCTTATCCTTATTCAGGCGGCCACCGCGTTCTTCTGGTTCATCGGCGTCCACGGTCCTTCGATCGTCCAGCCGGGCATCGACCCCATCCGTCTTGCCAACCAGGCCGAGAACCTGCAGGTTCTGCTGGCCGGTGGTCACCCCGCCCATTCCCTCACCTTTAACATGTCGCTCGTGGGTGAGTTCGGCGGCACCGGCGCCACGTTCATCGTGCCGCTTCTGCTGATTCTCTTTATGAAGTCCAAGCAGCTCAAAGCCGTCGGTAAGGCCTCGATTGTTCCTGTTGCCTTCGCCGTCAACGAACCGCTGCTCTTTGGCGCGCCGATGATCCTTAACCCCTACATGCTCATCCCTTTTGTTGCCGCCGGCTGCGTCAATGTGAGTGTTGCCAAGTTCTTTATCGATAACGTGGGCATGAACGGCTTCTCCTTCGTGGTGCCTTGGGCTACTCCTGCCCCCATCGGCATCTTCATCACCACAAACTTCCAGCTTATCGCCCTGGTGTTTGTCGCAATCATCATCTTGCTGGACGCCATCATCTACCTGCCGTTCTTAAAGGCATACGATAAGTTGCTCTGTGACCAGGAGGCCGAGCGCGCCGCCGAGCTGGGTCTCGAGTCCGATGGTGCTGCCACCATCGCCGCCAGCACCTCTGCGCCCGCCGTCGAGCAGACTACCGCTTCCGTCGAGCCGACCGTTGCCGCCACCGACAGCGAGCCTGTCGCCGATCAGCCCGAGCCCGCCTCCGACGCATCCGCTAAGAAGGACGTCGATGGCCTGAAAGTCCTCGTCCTGTGCGCCGGCGCCGGCACCTCTGCCATGCTTGCCAACGCCATCAAGGAAGGTGCCGCGCAGACCGGAGAGAACATCGCTTCCTCCGCAGGCGCCTATGGCCAGCACACCGCCATCATGGATCAGTACGACGTCATCGTGCTCGCCCCGCAGGTTCGTAGCTACTACAACGACATGAAGGCCGACACCGATCGTCTGGGCATTAAGCTGCTCGCTCCCCGCGGTAAGGAATATATCGACCTTACTCGCGACCCCGCTGGCGCCATCAAGTGGCTCCGCGAGAACCTCGACTAGCTTCCTCCCTCTGTTGGTGCCCGGATCCCCAGTTCGGGCACCTCCCCCTATTCCGTATCCCACTGAAAGGATGACTCATGACCAACCCCATGCAGTTCCCCGACGGCTTTGTGTTTGGCGGCGCCACCGCTGCTTACCAGGTTGAAGGCGAGACCCGCACGCACGGCAAGGGCAAAGTGCCCTGGGACGATTTCCTGGCTGCCCAGGGTCGCTTCTCCCCCGACCCCGCAAGCGATTTCTACAACAAGTATCCGGTCGATATCGACCTGTGCCAGCGTTTTGGCATCAACGGTATCCGCGTCTCCATCGCTTGGAGCCGCATCTTCCCCAACGGCACTGGCGAGATCAATCCCGAAGGTGTCGCCTTCTATCACGAGCTTTTCGCCACCTGCAATAAAGCCGGCGTTATCCCCTATGTCACGCTCGATCACTTTGATACGCCCGAGGCCTTTTACCAGAACGGCGGCGAGGGCTTCCTGACGCGCACGACGATCGACGCCTTTGTCGAGTACGCCAAGTTCTGCTTTGCCGAGTTCACCGAGGTCAAACACTGGTTTA
>CABUOA010000079.1 GCA_902493145.1 uncultured Collinsella sp.
AGGCGTCGACGTCGCCCCAGTGGCGGCGCAGCGTGATGGCGGCAGCGGGCTCGGTGTTGTCAAAGACGACCGACCACTGCGTGTTGCTGGTGATGTCTTCCGGATTGGGCTTTTGCGCCGCAGCGCGCAGGGCCTTCCAAGCGACTGCCTCATCTTGGGCGCCGGTATGGGCGTCGAGGACATCGGCGATGGCGATGGCGCGTTCCTTGCCATGGCCCAGCTCGCCGTTCTTTTGGTTGGGCAGCACTTCGTTGCCATAGCAGGCGTAGAAGTTCGTAACCTGGCGTACGGGCGTTGCCTTGCATGCACGGTTGGGATCGCGCGGATCCCACTCCACCACCCGCGCGTCACCGGCGGCGTCGTTGATAAAGAAGTGGTAGTCGCGTCCGGCCATGGCGTGCATGTCGTAGGCAGAAAGCAGGTCGACGGCCTCCTGCGTGGTAGCCGCGCGGTCGAGCACCAGGCGGATGGCGAGCGAAGTGTTGATGACGGGGCGCTGCGTGTCCTGGTCACAGGGTTTGGAATCCAGGGTGAGCACGGCAATGGACACGCCACATTCGTTGACGCCGTCGAGCTGGGCAAACGGGCCCATCAACGCCGCAGCGCGTCCGGCGACGGAGTCAAGCGGAGTGTTATCGCCCAGGTTGTTAAGGGCGGCAAACCCGATGGAGGCATAGCCGCCGCGTGGGTGATTGCGCACCAGCAGCGCCGAGGTGTCGTCCTTAAAGTCGTAATTGCGACCGGTGCGCACGCGGCCTTCGGCATCTACGGCGACAAAAGCGCTGCAGGCAAACTGGGGCGCCTGGACATGTGCCGGCACACCGGGCAGCACCTGCGCCACCACGGCATCGATGTAGGCCTGGTCGTCGCGCACATCGGCTGCGATGATGCGGTCGAGGTCGTAGTCGTAAGCGATGTCGATTGCGTACAGGTCATAGCCATCCGCGTAGCCGGTCAAGCGTTTGAGCGACGCGGCGGACTTGATTTGCTTGTGGTAAACGATACCGGTGGCAGCGGCAAGGCCGACGGCGATTCCCGCGACACCGCAGGCGATAGCAACGTTACGTGGCTTCATGACGGCTCCTCTCGTCCTGTTAGCGTAATTGTCGCAAAAGGCGCGCGGGCATGATGGCTCAACTTGGTGAGCGGCGCGGAATTAAGCACGGAATGAAGAGTGCGGCGCTGGCGTGGCGGGGTATGCTGGAGGGGACCATCAACCCAGTGAAAGGGGAGAGTATGACGGATCAGGAAACGCCCGAGCGCGTGCACGTGACGGCCGACGATATCGAGGCTGCCAACGACCTTATCGACTTTATCGAGGCATGCCCCAGCATGTTCCATACGGCGGCGACTATTATGGCCGAGCTCGACGAGGCGGGCTTTACCTACCTGCCCGAGAATGCGGCGTGGGACATCGAACCGGGCGGTCGCTATTACACGCAGCGTAACACCTCGAGCGTTGTTGCCTTTAAGGTGGGCGAGGACCTGGCCGCGACGTGGGGCGAGGACGGCGTTGCCGGCGACTATCATTTTCAGCTCACGGCGTCGCACAGCGATTCGCCGACGTTTAAGGTCAAGGCCGTGCCCGAGCTCGACGGCGCGGGCGAGACGCTGCGCCTGAACACCGAGGCCTACGGCGGTATGATCGACTACACTTGGTTCGATCGCCCGCTGGCGCTCGCGGGCCGCGTGCTGGTACGCGAGGGCGACCGTATTGAGAGCCGCTTGCTTGCCACCGAGCGCGAAGTCGCCATCATCCCGAGCCTCGCCATCCACATGAACCGTGGCGTCAACGAGGGCTTTGCTCCCAATCGCGCCGTCGACCTGTGCCCGCTCATCAGCGCCGGTGATCTTAAGCAGGGAGATTTTGACGCCCTGATTGCCGACGAGCTGGACGTTGAGCCCGAGCAGATTCTGGGCCGCGATCTGTTCCTGGTCAATCGTCAGGATGCGCGTATTTGGGGCTGGGCTGACGAGTTTATCTCGACGCCCAAACTTGACGACCTGGCCTGCGCCTACACCTCGCTGCAGGCATTTTTGGGTGCCGAGAACGCGCACGACGTTTCGGTCTTCTGCTGCTTCGATAACGAGGAGGTTGGCTCCGAGACCAAGCAGGGCGCCATGTCTACGTTCTTGGCCGACGCTCTGCGCCGCATTAACGGGTCGCTGGGCTTCGATGACGAGTCGTACCACCGCGCGCTTGCCGCCTCGATGCTCGTGAGCTGCGACAATGCGCATGCTGTGCACCCCAACCACGCCGAGAAGTGCGACGCTCGCAATCAGGTGGTGCTCAACGGCGGCATCGTCATCAAGGAAGCCGCCAACCAGCACTACTGCACCGATGCCTTTAGCCGCGCGGTGTTCCAGGCTATTTGCGATGACGCCGACGTGCCCACGCAGGCCTTCGCCAACAAGAGCGATATGGCCGGCGGCTCCACGCTCGGCAATCTGTCTAATATGCAGGCGAGCATGCATGCCGTGGACGTGGGCCTGCCGCAGCTTGCCATGCACTCGAGCTACGAGACCGGCGGCGTACGCGACGTGATGTACGCCATCCGCGCCCTCACTGCTTTCTACGAGCGCAACCTAACCATCAACGGCGCCGAAAGTGTAGAGCTCTAAAACCTGCCAAAAAGGGATGTTAATTTTGGCAGGTTTTATCTGGGCAGATGCAAAGGGTGAAACCGAACAAGATCGGTGATACGTGGCCGCCGAGGTGCAGTATGCCTCGGCGGCTTTTTGTGTACAGAGTACGGCTAATGCTTATAAGTGCTTTACATGCTTTACGTATCTACCATAGTATTTTATGATAGTTTTGAAGTACTAAGGAGGGGTTATGACCACAACCGCCGCTCAGATCAACGTACGTCTCGATGCCGATCTTAAAAGAAGTGGGGACGCCGCTCTCTCCAAGGCCGGTATGACGCCGAGCCAAGCGGTGCGAGCGCTCTGGCAGCTTGCGGCGTCGCTGGCCGATCGCCCCGGTGCGCTCGAGGATATCCTGCTGCCCAGTCGTGCCCGGGCGGAACAGCGCGAGCGCGAAAAGGCCGCCAAACGTAAGCTCGAGCTCATGGATCAGGGGTCGAAGCTGTTCGCTGCCGCTTGCTGTGAGTCGGGAATCGATATGGTCAAGGCTCAGCCATCGGACGACGAAGAGCTCAAACGGAATGCCTATGCGGATCGCTATGGCGAGGAGATGAGCTGGCTCTATGAGTGAGGCTCCAAAGCGCATCTTGGTTGACACCAACGTGTGGCTCGATTATTTCATTCCCTCACGACGTGGTCGTTCGGTGGCGATTGAGTTTTTACGCGATGCATGCACGGCGCAGGTGGATTTGCTGTATGCGGCGACATCGTCCAAAGACCTGTTCTATTTGATTTCAAGCGAACATAAGGCATGGTATCGGCGAGAGCGCGGTTCGCTTTCCCAGGATGCCGCTATGGCAGCGACTTCGCTTGCATGGGATTGCCTCGACGTGTTGTCGCAACTTGCCACGCCGGTACCCTGCGACCTGAGTGACATATGGATGGCGAGCAGGCAGCGTGAGCTCCATAGCGATTACGAAGACGATTTAATCATTGCGGCAGCGATACGC
>CABUOA010000080.1 GCA_902493145.1 uncultured Collinsella sp.
GCGCCAGACAGGTACAATGATGAACACTGTACCGTAGCGGAGCGCCCCGCGCGCGCCGCAATCACGCGAAAGGGTTTCCCATGGCCGAGATCTCGTCCTCCCGTATCGTCATCACCGTCCTTGGCAAGAACCGCCCCGGCATCGTCGCCGGCGTCACCCGTGTCCTAGGCGAGGCCAACGTCGACATCCGCGACATCACGCAGTCCATTATCGAGGACATCTTCACCATGACCATGCTGGCCGATACCGCCGAGTCCAAGCTCGACTTCGCCGAGCTGCAGAAGGCGCTGGCCGAGGCCGGCGAGCTTTCGGGCGTCAACGTGTCCATCCAGCGCGAGGACGTCTTCAACTTTATGTACCGCCTGTAGCGAGCAAGCCGCTGGGGATAGCCTGACGCGCGCATGCCCATGCAAGTCACCCCGATGCGGCCCGGAGAGGAGCGCGCATGGCCTACGACGCCAAGAAAATCTATTACCGCTTCGATGACCACTTGAGCCGCCTGGTTCTGGATTACGAGGCGAGCCGTCAGATTTCGCCCGAAAGCGAAAACCTCTACCACGGCCTGCCGACCGACCCTTATGACGAGGACCTGTTTGTCGAGCACAATGTCAAGCGCGGCCTGCGCAATGCAGACGGTTCGGGCGTGGTCGCGGGCCTCACTCGCATCTCGGATGTGCATGGCTACAACAAGGTCGACGGTAAGGTCGTGCCCGATCAGGGCAAACTCACGCTTCGTGGCTACAGCATCGAGGATCTGGTCAACAACGCCCAGGCCGAGAATCGCTACGGCTACGAGGAAGTCGCCTATCTGCTTATCACGGGTTCGCTGCCCAACAAGGAAGAGCTCGACGGCTTTTGCGAGCGCCTGGGCGCCTTTAGACATCTGAGCGACGAGTACGTTAAAGAGTTCCCTATGACCACGGTATCGTCGAGCATCATGAACGTGCTCCAGCGCGCCGTACTGCTGCTCTACGCCTTCGATGCCGAACCAGACGTGATCACGCCCGAGCACGAAATCGACGTCGCCATTTCCATGCTCGCACGTCTCCCGCGCATCGCCGCCTTCGCACACATGGCCTCGGTCGCCAAGCTTCGCGGCTCCGAGGTTCACGTGCCGCACCCTACGCCCGGTCTCTCCACCGCCGAGACCATCCTACAGGTCCTGCGCGGCGGCATGGCGTTCACCCGCGATGAGGCGATGCTGCTCGACGTTATGCTCATGCTGCATGCCGAGCACGGCGGCGGCAACAACTCCACCTTCGCTTGCCGCGTGCTGTCGTCTTCGGCCACCGACCCGTATTCCGCCTACGCCGCGGCTATCGGCTCGCTCAAGGGCCCGCGCCACGGTGGTGCCAATGCCAAGGTCGTGTCTATGCACGAGGACATCCGCGCGCATGTCTCCAACTGGGAGGACGAGGACGAGGTCGCGGCCTACCTGGGCAAGATCCTCGACAAGCAGGCCTTCGACGGCACGGGCCTCATCTACGGCATGGGCCACGCCGTCTACACGCTGAGTGACCCGCGTGCCGAGGTGTGCCGTCGCTACGCGCGCACGCTTGCCGCCAAGAAGGACTTGGGCGAGGAGTTCGCGCTCATCGAGCGCATCGAGCGCCTGGCACCCCAGGTCATGCGCGACCACGGCATGACCAAGCCCATCTGCGCCAACATCGACCTGTACACGGGCTTTATCTACAAGATGCTCGGCGTGCCCGAGACGCTTTTTACGCCGCTATTCGCCGTCGCCCGCATGGCCGGCTGGTCGGCGCACCGCATGGAAGAGCTCTTCTGCGCGCACCGTATTATTCGCCCGGCCTATCGTCCGGTGATCGAGCCGCTGGAGTACAAGCCGCTCGCCGACCGCTAGGACGCGAACCGTTATAGAACTCGAGCGTGGCCAGGGACCCAAGCCCTCGGCCACGCTTTTTATGCCAGTAGAAAGGGCTGCATCAAATGATTGTGTTTTCCGATATGGATGGGACGCTGCTGACGAGCGATAAGCAAATGAGCGATGCCACCTGGGCGATGCTCGACGAGCTCGCACGTCGTGGCATCGAGTTTGTTCCCTGCACGGGACGTCCACTGTCGGGCATCTTTGAGCCCATTCTCGCCCATCCCGCCGTGCATTACGCGGTCTGTGCCAACGGCGCCAGCGTCTGGCAGCTCGACGAGGATACGCCCACCGACGCCTCGCGCGCCACGTGCATCTTGAGCCGTCCGCTCGACCGTGGCATTGCCCACCGCATCCATCGCATTGCCGCCGGCCACGATGTGACCTTCGATATCTTCGCGGATGGGCAGTGCTTCCTCCCCCGCTCGCTATACGGGCGTCTGGATGAGTTCTGTGGCGGCGACCCCCACATCGCGGCTTCGCTCAAGCGCACACGAACGCCGATCGACATGAATATCGACAGCAAGATCGACGAGGTCGAGACGCTCGAACGCATCGCTATGTACTGGCACGACCCCGCCGATCGCGACGCCATCGCGGCGGCGCTCGACACGCTCGGAGGCATTGAGGTCACGCGTTCGTACGCCATGAATATCGAGGTTATGGGCGAAGGCGCCACCAAGGGAACGGCCCTCACGTGGCTGTGTGAGCATCTGGGCGAGCGTCTCGCCGACGCCTGGGCGTTCGGCGACAACATCAACGACATCCCCATGCTGCAGGCAGCGGGCCATGGCATGGCCATGATCAACGCCGAGCCCGAAGATCGCGAGGCCGCCGACGCCATCACCGAATACGACAACGACCACGACGGCGTCGCCCGCACCATCATGGCCGCCCTCGCCTAGTCATTGGTCAGTCATTGGGGACGTTCTTAAACGACTAGTCACTGGGGACACTCTTCGCAAAAAGCTGCAAGGAC
>CABUOA010000081.1 GCA_902493145.1 uncultured Collinsella sp.
CTCGAGCGCATTCGCCCGCAGGAGGCGACCATCTACACGGTGGCGCGCGAGACACCGGTCGCCGGCCTTGCCAAAGCAGCGCCCGAGGTGCTCGACGCCATTGCCGCGCGCGTCCAAGCCCTCGGCATCCCCTGCCAGGTGAGCTACTAGCAGAACCGCACAGACTACCCGGTACTTGGCTGATGGGGTGGGCTATACTAGCTGCGAATGAAAGGAAGTTAGCCATGTTTGACAATGAACCAGTGCCCGGCCGCAACGACGCTTGCTGGTGCGGCAGCGGCAAAAAATATAAGAAATGCCACAGCGCCTTCGACGAGCGCCTCGAGCGCCTGTGGGAAGAGGGCTGGGAGGTTCTGCCCCGCACGCTCTACAAGACGCCCGCCGATATCGAGGGCATCAAGCGTTCGGCCGCCATCAACGTGGGCGTGCTCGACTACGTAGGCGAGCACATCGCCGCGGGCATGACCACCAACCAGATCGACCAGATGATCTACGACTACACCGTCGAGCACGGTGGCACGCCGGCCGACCTCAACTACGAGGGCTATCCCAAGAGCGTGTGCACCTCGATCAACGACGTGGTCTGCCACGGTATCCCCTGCGATACGGACGTGCTGCACGAAGGCGACATCATCAACGTGGACTGCTCCACGATCCTAGACGGCTACTTTAGCGACTCGAGCCGCATGTTCTGCATCGGCGAAGTCTCGGCCGAGCGCCAGCGCCTGGTCGACGTCACCCGCGCCAGCGTGGAGGCGGGTCTGGCGGCCGTCAAGCCGTGGCTGCCGCTGTCCGTTATGGCCGAGGCCGTGCAAAAGACGGTCGAGGACGCCGGCTTTAGCGTGGTGCGCGAGTACGGCGGACACGGCATCGGTAAGGAGTTCCACGAGGACCCGTTTGTGGGCTTTACCACCGAGGCGCCCGATGTGGACACCATCATGGCTCCGGGCATGGTCTTTACCATCGAGCCTATGGTCAATGCCGGAGCGCCCGACATCAAGATTAGCAAGGGCGACGGCTGGTGCGTGCGCACCAAGGACGGCAGCGATTCGGCCCAGTGCGAGGTACAGCTCGTGGTGACCGAGGACGGCTACGAACTGCTCAGCTGGTAGCCGTAGATACGCCGGATGCTGACGGGCACGCTCGTCTTGCATCCGGCGTTTTTGTTTGAACGTTTTGCCTGATAAAACCTGCCAAAATAAACCTGTCCCTTTTTGGCAGGTCAAGCGGAAAGGACTGCTTGTGAACATCTTGGTTTTGCTGCCCGTCAACGACCACCATCGCGCAATTCTTGAGTCGAGCGCTCCGGGCGAGGACTTTATCTACACGAGCGCCGACGCTGCCACGCGCGAGCAGGTCGCCGATGCCGACGTAATCCTGGGCAACATCGACCCTGACATGCTCACGGCATGCGAGCATCTCCAGCTGTTGCAATTGCAGACCGCCGGCTATGACGACTACCTTGCTGCTGGCACCGTGCCTGCTGACGCCAAGCTGTCTTGCTCGATCGGCGCCTACGGCCAGGCCGTGAGCGAGCACATGTTTGCCATGGTCCTTTCCATGATGAAGCGCCTGCCCGGCTATCACGACTTGCAGCGCGAGCATCGCTGGGAGGATTTGGGGCCGGTCACTTCGCTCAAAAATGCCAATGTGCTCGTGCTGGGCGCGGGCGATATCGGCGGCCACTTCGCCACGCTCTGCCGCAGCATGGGTGCACACGTCCGCGGCATCAAGCGCCATCCGCTCGTCTACCCCATCGTGTTTGAGGACATGGACGGCATGGACGCCCTACCCGAGCGCCTGGCCGAGGCCGACATCGTCGCATCCTTTATGCCCAGCACGCCCGAGACCCGCGGCCTGGCGAACGCCGAGTTCTTCGCCGCGATGAAGCCGGGCGCCTTCTTTGCCAACGGCGGCCGCGGCGACCTTGTGGTTGCCGACGACTTGGTTGCCGCTCTAGAATCGGGACATCTCGCCGGTGCTGCGGTCGACGTCACCGACCCCGAGCCGCTGCCCGCGACAAGCCCGTTGTGGAACGCGCCCAACACGCTCATCACGCCGCATATCTCGGGCTGGTTCCACTTGGAGGCTACGCTCAACAATGTGGTCGACATTGCCGCGGAGAATCTGCGTCACCTGCAGGCCGGCGAAACCCTGCGCTGCTGGATTGAGCACTAATTTGTTCCGGCGTTTTACCAAACGCCGGAACTCCTCGACACTGCGAGCCCGCCAGAGCGGCAATCTGACGTTCAATCGTCGGGCATGGCCAAAAGGCCTATGCCCTCCTCTTTCACGTCACCTTGCTCGCTCTGGCGGGCTCTCGCTGACTTTTGTTCAACCTGCGGGGTCTCTGGCTGGTGCGCGTTCAACCTGCGGGTCGCTGGCGCGCGCTCGGCCTGCGGTGTTTCGCTGGTGCCGGCTCTACCTGCGGGCTCTCGCCGACTATTATTCGGCCAGGAAGGCTTAGAGCTATTTGAGCGTTGCCAAGTAGTTTCTTGCGTTTTCGACGTTCATTGCTGCGACGGGTGCGTGTGAACAGAGTTTGACATCGTTGGTGACCAGTAGATCTGCTTGAGCGCGTATCGCTGCCGCAATGATTAAATCGTCTTCGTAATCGCTATGGAGCTCACGC
>CABUOA010000082.1 GCA_902493145.1 uncultured Collinsella sp.
GCCTCGGCCATGCGCGAGATGAACGCCGCGAAAAAGGCACTTGCCGATGCCCGCGCCCACCTGGCCGAACTTGAGCAGCGCATTGCCGATCAGGCCGAGGAGCTCGAGACGCGCCAGGATATCGCTGGCCGCTACGACCAGATCGTCGCCGACCAGCGTCAGGCGATTGCCACGGCCCAAAAGACTGCAGCGGCCGCCGAGATTGACCGTGATGCCCACGCCGCCAAAGCGACAGAGCTCAAGGGTCAGCTCGAACAAATGAAGACAGAGGATGACGCGACTGAGCTCCGCCTGAAGGCCGCGCTCGACGCCGTGGAGGCCCGCGAGGCGAGCTCACGCGAGACTGGCAACCGCCTCGTTCGACGTCTTGAGGATTCCAAGCGCATCCGCGACAAGGTGAAGGCAGAGCGAGACGCCGGCATCGCCGCCGCACAACAAACCGTCGACGCCACGCGCGCCCAGCTCGAGACGCTGCGTCATGAGTACGCCGAGCTGCAACGCAATCCCTCGGCAAATCCCGCCAACTATACGGTGCGCACCAGCGAACTCTCGATGCAGATCTCCGACACGGCAGATGCCCTGCGTAAAGCCGAAGAAGATGTCCCGCGCATCACCGCCGATCTTGAGCACTCGCTTGCCGCAGCCGAGCAGGCCGTCGAACAGGCGCAAGCCCCCATCGCCGACGCTAAGCGAGCCCATCAGGCCGTGACGGCAGAGGCCGATGCCGCGCGCGACGAGCTGCAGACCGCAAAAACCGCCGCTGCAACGCGCCAGCGCGAACTGCGCGAGAAGATCACTGCCGAGGACAAGGCACGCCGCGACCAGGAGCAGACCATCGCCAACGCCCAAGCAGATGCCGCACATGCGCAGTCGATCATCGAACAGGCGACCGAGGTGCACGACCACCCAGAGATCACTGAGTCGCTTGCAGGGTCCTTGGCCCGAGACAAAGCCGAACACGCCGAGACCGAGCGAGAAGTCGCCCAGCTCGAGGCCACCGAGGACGCGGTGCGCGAGCGTACCCGCGACTCACGCATCAAATTCACCGGCGCCATCGTCTGCATCGTCGCCGCAATCCTGGTGATCATCCTAGTCTGGCTGTTCGCAAGCAAGTAGTCATTGGGGACGTTCTTAAACGACTAGTCAAACAAGAACGTCCCCAACGACTAGCCCAATGACGAGAGTGGATAATCTCCCACTTTGAGCCCCCAAGCAGGCCAAAAACGGGAGATTATCCACTCTCATTCTGCAGGCACTCATTTAAGTACATCCCCAATGAGTACCTGCCGATGCTTTGGCAAAGTCAGCGAAAACGCCCCTAAGCGAGCAAGGTGACGTGAAAGAGGGGGGCATTGACCTTCTGGTCATGCCCGACGATTGAACGTCAGATTGCCGCTTAGGGGGGTTTGCAGCGTCGGCCGGTTACGGCGTTTGTAAAACGCCGTAACCTACAAAATGAGCATCGCGTCGCCAAAGCTGAAGAAGCGGTAGCACTCTTCGATAGCAGCGGCGTAGGCATCCATGATCTGGTCGCGGGTGGCAAGCGCGCTCACGAGCATCATGAGCGTGGAGCGCGGCACGTGGAAGTTTGTGATCAGCGCGTCGACCACGTGATAGGTCGATCCGGGCATGAGGTAGAGCTGCGTCGTGGCGTTCTCGCGCACCACGATGTCACCGCGGCCAAGTGTATCGGCCCCGTCCTCGCGGCCCTCAAAATAGCGCGCCGTCACGGCCGGATCGGACACCGGTGCCTCAGCGTCAAAGGCGCTCTCGAGCGAGCGCACTGCGGTGGTACCGACAGCAATCACGCGGTGTCCCTCGGCCTTAGCCTTATGCACGGCGTCGACAACCTCCTGCGACACGTGGTAGCGCTCGGTGTGCATCACGTGCTGCGTGGGGTCGTCCTCCTCCACCAGACGGAAGGTATCGATGCCCACCTCGAGTTCGACGGCGGCAAACTTGGCACCCTTGGCCTCGATGGCAGCCATAAGCTCGGGCGTAAAGTGCAGACCCGCCGTGGGAGCGGCAGCCGAGTGCTCTTCCTTCATGGCGTAGACGGTCTGGTACTTTTCGGGGTCGCCCTCGTAATCGGTAATGTAGGGCGGCAGCGGCACGTGGCCGGCAGCATGGATGGCCTCGTCGAGCGTGCGCGGGTCGCCGGCGGCATTGCAACCGGCCGGCTCAAAGCGCACCAGACGGCCTCCGCGGCTATCGGTGACAAAGTCGATGACCTCGGCCGTCAGCACCACGGGAGCCCCCTCGGGCGCATGGGCGCCACCGGCGCGATACTCAATCTGAGCACCGGGCTTCAGGCGCTTGCCCGGCTTGACCAGGCACTCCCACACATGGCCGAGCGGATCCACATCCTCACGGCGCTTGAGCAGCAGCGTCTCGACCACGCCACCCGAGCCGGCTTTGCGACCGATCAGGCGGGCCGGCATCACGCGCGTCTGGTTGATGACGAGCACGTCGCCCGGCTCGATATAGTCGATGATGTCGCGGAAGATGCGGTGCTCAACGGTACCGCCGTGCTCCAGCGGCTTCCCCGCCTGGGAGCCTTTGCGATCCACCACCAGCAGGCGGCAGGAGTCGCGCGGCTCGGCAGGAGCCTG
>CABUOA010000083.1 GCA_902493145.1 uncultured Collinsella sp.
TCGCACCAGCTGCGCACGCTTAAGCAGTCGCACCTGGTCAAGTTCCGCCGCGACGGCCGCAACATTCTCTACTCGCTCGCCGACGATCACGTCTACACCATGCTTAACCAGGGCATGAGCCATATCTGCGAATAGCAATCACCCACGGTATCAGCGCGGCCGGCACCCAGACCGCTAACACAGGGAAAGGAACCCACCATGAAAAAGCAGTTTAAGCTCGACGAGATCGATTGCGCCAACTGCGCGCGCGAGCTTCAGGACGAACTTGCCAAGCTCGAGGGCGTCAAGTCCGTTTCGGTCAACTTTATGACCCAGAAGCTGACGCTCGAGGCCGACGACGCCAAGTACGACGAGGTCCTGGACCGCGTTGTTGAATTCACCGCCGACGCCGAGCCAGACTGCGAAATCATTCTCTAACCCGCGCATACGTTGACCTGCAAGGCCGCGCTTGCCGCGGCCTTTGCTCGCGAAATTATATGAGCAAGTGTTCATACACTCAAATGGGAGGTTTGAATCATGGCAGCCGCCGATCCCAAAAAGAAAAAGAAGAAGCGCAAGAAGAAAGAGTCCCTTGAGCACAAGCGCAACCGCATCCTGGTAGCACTGGGCGTTTTTGCCGTTGTTTATGCCCTCGACGAGCTCGGCGCCCTCACTATCGCATTTGGGGAGCCCGGCAACATCTACGCCAGCTTCGCGCTGTTCCTCGTGCCGTTTTTGATTGCCGGCTACGACGTACTGCAAAAGGCATTCAATAACATCCGCCGCGGCAAGGCCTTCGACGAGAGCTTCCTCATGGCCGTCGCGACCATCGGCGCGTTTGCCATGGTGCTCTTCCCCGATACCGACCCGCACATGGCCGAAGGCGCTGCCGTCATGCTGTTCTACCAGGTCGGCGAGCTGTTCCAGGCATACGCCGTGGGCAAGAGCCGCAAGTCGATCAGTGCCATGATGGACATCGCGCCCGACTATGCTAACGTCGAGCAGCCCGACGGCACGCTCGAGCAGGTCTTCCCCGATGACATCGCCGTCGGCACCGTGATCGTGGTCAAGCCCGGCGAGCGCGTGCCTATCGACGGCATCATCGTCGAGGGCGAGACGCAGCTCGACACCGCCGCACTCACGGGCGAGTCAGTCCCCCGCCCCGCCAAGTCCGGCGACGATATCATCAGCGGCTGCATCAACATGACGGGCCTCATCCACGTGCGTACCACCAAGCCGTTTGGCGAATCCACCGTCGCGCGCGTCCTGGAACTCGTAGAGAATGCCAGCGAAAAGAAGGCGCGCACCGAGAACTTCATCACGCGCTTCGCCCGCGTCTACACGCCCGCCGTCACTGGCGCTGCCGCGGTGCTCGCGCTTGGCGGCGGCCTGGTGACTGGCGCTTGGTCCGATTGGATCCTGCGCGGCCTGACCTTCCTGGTCGTCAGCTGCCCGTGCGCCCTCGTGATCAGCGTACCGTTGAGTTTCTTTGGCGGCATCGGCGGCGCGTCCAAGCTGGGCGTTCTCATCAAGGGCTCCAACTACCTCGAGACGCTCGCCGACGTGGACACCATCGTCTTCGACAAAACGGGCACCCTCACCAACGGCACGTTCTCAGTCGTCGCGGTGCACCCCGAGGCTGGCTATACCGAGCAGTCGCTGCTCGAAGTCGCAGCCCTTGCTGAGTCGTTCTCCGATCACCCCATCGCGCAGTCCGTGCGCGACGCCTACCAGGGCGAGGTCGACCCCAAGCGCGTGAGCGACTCCGCCAACGACGCGGGCCACGGCGTGACGGCAACCATCGACGGCAAGCACGTCGTCGTTGGCAACGCCAAGATGCTCGCCGCGGCCGGCGTTGAAGCATCGGACTGTGAGGTTGTCGGCACGATCCTCCACGTGCTCGTTGACGGCGTGTACGCCGGCCACATCGTGATTGCAGACACCGTTAAGGCCGATGCGGAGCAAACGATTCGCGACCTGCATGCCGCCGGTATCAACCGCACCGTCATGCTCACGGGCGACCGCGAGGAGGTTGCAGCGTCTGTGGCCAAGCAACTCGGTCTCGACGAGTTCCACGCGCAGCTCCTGCCGGGCGACAAGGTCGAGCGCGTTGAGGCGCTACTCGCGGCCGAAAGTGTCAAGGGCAAGCTCGCCTTTGTCGGCGACGGTATCAACGACGCTCCTGTGCTTACGCGCGCCGATGTGGGCATTGCCATGGGCGCCATGGGCTCCGACGCCGCGATCGAGGCCGCCGACGTGGTGCTGATGGACGACAAGCCGTCCAACATTTCCCGCGCGATCCGCGTGGCGCGCAAGACCATGTCGATTGTTTGGCAGAACATAATCTTTGCGCTGGGCATTAAGCTGCTGATCCTTGTGCTGGCAGCGCTGGGTATCGCCAATATGTGGCTTGCCGTCTTTGGCGACGTAGGCGTGGCGATCATCGCCATCCTGAACGCCATGCGCGCGATGGGTGTCAAGAACCTGTAGCGCTCGTGGTCCCTCCGGCCGGGGCCGGGCTTGGTTTTGAAAACGTCCTCGCGCATGAGGCCCGTCTTTC
>CABUOA010000084.1 GCA_902493145.1 uncultured Collinsella sp.
CGAGCGGGGGCTCCTATCTTTTTAGTGCCCTCGGATTGGGTCATAGTGTCTGTCGTTGCCAAGACATCGGTCAGTCATTGGGGACGTTCTTAAACGACTGGTCATTCAAGAACGTCCCCAATGACTGACCGCAGAATGAACGTTGCTGACAGCCGTGCGGCACCGGTCCGCGTGGCGGCGTATAATCGGCGGCAGATGACTTGGACGTTAGGAAACCATGACCGATAGCATGCAGCAGACGGCGCTCGACGCGCTCGGCGCCTATTTTGGCTACACCTCGTTTCGCCCGGGACAGGATCGCATGGTCGATGCGATCTTTGCCGGTCGCGATGCGCTGGGTGTTATGCCCACGGGCGCCGGCAAGTCCATTTGCTACCAGGTGCCCGCGCTCATGCTGCCCGGCATCACCTTTGTGGTGAGTCCGTTGCTCTCCCTTATGGAGGACCAGACCCGTGCGCTGCTCGCGGCAGGCGCGCGACCTAGCTATCTCAACTCCAGCCTTACTCCGGCCCAGCAAAATACCGTGCTCAGGCGGGCGCGCGAGGGCCGCTACCAGCTTATGTACGTGGCGCCCGAGCGCCTGCTCGAGCCGCGCTTTCTGGCCTTTGCGCAGGAAGCTGCGGCCGAAGGCGGCATCGGCGTTCCGCTCGTGGCCATTGACGAGGCCCACTGCGTGAGCCAATGGGGCCAGGATTTCCGCCCCGCCTATCTGCAGATTCGTGAGTTCATCGATTCCCTGCCGCAACGCCCCATCGTGGCGGCCTTTACCGCCACGGCGACCGAGCGCGTGCGCGCGGACATTCAGCAGATGCTCGGCCTGCAAAACCCGGCGACGGTGGTGACGGGCTTCGATCGCAAGAACCTCTACTTTGGCTGCGAGGAGATGGGCGACAAGGCCAAGACCGCCTGGGTGCGCGACTACGTGATCGCGCATTCGAGCGAGAGCGGCATCGTGTATTGCTCGACCCGCAAGACGGTCGATGCGCTGGCAGGCGAGCTTGCCGAGGCGCTGGGCCCCAGCGGCATTCGCGTTGGCCGCTACCATGCCGGCATGGGCAATGACGCCCGCCGCCAAAGCCAGCGCGCCTTTATCGACGACGACATCCAGGTGATGGTTGCCACCAACGCCTTTGGTATGGGCATCGACAAGCCCAACGTGCGCTACGTGATTCACAACAACGTGCCCGAGAGCATCGAGGCCTACTACCAGGAGGCGGGCCGCGCCGGCCGCGATGGCGACCCGGCCAGCTGCCACCTGCTGTGGAACGGCAACGATTTTCGCATGCGCCGCTTTTTGATCGACCGCGGAGATGCTGCCGACGAGGCACTTGACGACGAACAACGCGCGTGGGCGCTCCAGAATCGATATCGTCTGCTCAGCCAGATGGAGGGCTACTGCAATACCACCGGCTGCCTGCGCGAATACATGTTGCGCTACTTTGGCGACGAGGCCGCGGCCGAGCACGCGGCAGCCGCCGCGGGCGGCACCGCCACGGACGAAGCCGAGGGCTGCGGCAACTGCAGCAACTGCCTCACGCAGTTCGAGGTCGAGGACGTCACCGATATGGCCCGCGCTGCCGTGCGCTATGTGGCCACGCGTCCCATGCGTTTTGGCAAGTCGCTGATCGCCGACGTGCTCCACGGCGGCAACACCGAGCGCATTCGCCAGATGCATCTGGACGAGGACCGCGGCTACGGTGAGCTGTCGAGCGAATCGGTCGGGCGCATCAAGGACATCATCGGCCAGCTGTGCGGCCGCGGTTATCTGGCCACCTCGCAGGGGCAGTACCCGGTCGTTGGGCTGGGCCCGCGTGCCGGCGAGGTCGAGGATGAGGCGTTTGCCTTTAACGTTAAGCGTCGTGCGTCCAAGCGCAAGGCCTCGGCCCGCGCCCGCCGCGCGGTGGATCTGCTGCGCGAGGAGGCTGAGCTGGATCAGCGCCCGCGCGTGGGCGACGATGCCGAGCTGTTCGAGCGCCTGCGTGCCTTGCGCAAGGAGATCTCGACCGAGCTGGAGATGGCGCCGTATATGGTCTTTTCCGACAAGGCTCTGCGCGGCCTGTGCCGCCTGCGCCCTCAAACGCGCGAGGAGCTGATCCAGGTCAACGGCATTGGCGAGAAAAAGGCCGACGCCTTTGGCGAGCAGTTTATGGCGGCGATTGAAGAATTTGAGTCCGAGCATGCGCGGGATGGAGCGTAATGATGGCAGCCGATAGCAAGACCGAACGTTCCGAGCGCGCCGAGGTGTCCGCCGTGCCGCTGTACCAGCAGGTTATGGACGACCTAAAGGGCGAGATCGCGCGCGGCGTGTACGCGGCCGGCTCGCGTATTCCTTCCGAGATGGAGCTCGCGAAGTCCTACGGCGTGGGACGCATCACCGTGCGCCGCGCCATCGAGGAGCTGTCGCGCGCGGGGTATCTCAGCCGCCAGCAGGGGAGGGGCACGTTTGTGTGCGCGCCCAAGCTCAAGCGCAAGATT
>CABUOA010000085.1 GCA_902493145.1 uncultured Collinsella sp.
GATGGGCGAGGGCAATATCGCAGAACTCGAGGCTTGCGGGGTGAGGCTGTCGATGGTCGACCAGTCCTACTTTGTACGCGACTACCCGATCTTTGGCTTGGATCCCGCCGAGCGGAGTTTTACGTGTCTGGGCACGGAGGATAACGGACGCTTGCGTTTGCGTAAGTTGGTGGCCGAGGTTCGCCCCGAACTTGTTCCGAGGGCGGCCCGGATTTTGCTTAAGGCGGGTAGATGCGATGCGGCGATGGGCCTGGCGGACGCCTTTTTGGACCGTGAAGCGGTCCTTGAACTTGCTGGGCAGTATGGGGTCGATCTGGCTCTGACGGGGCACGGGGCCGATATCTGCCGAGCAGCGCTGGGCACGATCGATGCCGACGATCCGGCTCCAGAGCCAACGCCTGCCGAGGCGCTTGGCGTATATCTGGCAGCGGTCAGCGTGTCCAATACAAAGCTCGCTCGCTATATGGCATCGGTTATCGAGCGCGGGGGCGAACGGGCGGCCTGCGAAATAGACCCTGTTTCATGGAGGGTGGCCCAGACACTGACGGCTGTTTGCTATGGGGACAACGGGCTTGGGCTTCCTGCGAACCTGGCCGTGCCAGAAATCGAGACATCCCATACCGCACTCGATATGCTGTCCGCGCATATCGAGGTCAAGCGCTGCCTGACCGAGCGGGGAGATGACGGCGGCGTTCTACAGCAGCTCAAAACGAGCAAGGCCTACGACTGCGAGCTCGACATCGCGGGGATTGTTATACGGGCCGATAGCATGCTGGTGGAGCTCTTTGACGGGTCGTTTGCGGGAACCGACGAGCGCGACGACGAGATGGCGGTGGTGCGGGAGGCGCTCGACGTACGTGGGCTTAAGGCGATGGCTATCTGGGTGCGCATGGTGTTGGCGGCACGGCGGCTCCTTTCCGGCCTGCCGGTAACCGACGACGCGGCGTTCAACGAGCTCGATCGTTTTGCCGTGCGCATGCGCGACAACCAGATTCAGCTGTTTGGCCTGTTGCTAGAAGGCTGGCAGTCGCTGGCAGAGGGACGGCCGGTTAATGCAAAGTTCCGTGCGGTCCAAGTACTCAAACTTGCCGAGGAGTCGATTGCGTACATGCGCGATAACGCATTGCTGTTGGAGCGCGCGGCGTATCTGCGTAACACCTCGATGGTTTCGGTGCGCGAGGAAGCGGAGCTACTCGATATAAGCCAGACGCAGGTTGGTGGAGCGGAGGCCTGGATGGTGGCGCTGCATTTGGCCTGTGCGGGCCGAGACAGCGATCTTGCGGCCTGGATGTCCATGAATCGTGCGGGGATTCTGGAGCCATCGTATCGGCTCTTTGCGCGCCTTGCCATGCATTGTCTGGGCGAGCCGGCGACCAGGATTCGCAAGAAGCTTCCCGTGCGCGAGCTGTCGCGGTACTCGCTGCGCGACGATTTGGAAGGGGAAGGCGAGCGCCTGTTCCAGGCCGGCGAGGTTGAAGCCGTTGATACCATTGACCATATCGAGATTCGCATGTTTGGTGCGTTTCGCGCCGAGCGCGACGGGTTTCCCATCACGGACAAAATGTGGCGCCGCAAGAAGGCGGCGACACTTGCCGAGCGGCTTGCGCTGGGCATGGATGCACTCGTCGATCGTGAGACGTTGGCCATGGAGCTGTGGCCCCATGCCGAGTTCAATAGCGCCCGCAACAACCTGTACTCGACGATATCGCGCTTGCGGTCGGCTTTGGGACCGACGCCGGATGGCAAGTCGTGCGTGCTCATCCAAAATGAATGCATCGGACTCAACGGCGACTACGTCAAGACCGATGTACGGCTGTTTGACCAGATAAGCCGCGAGGTTTTGGGAAATCGCACGGGTGCGCGCGGGCCCCATTTAGTTGAGCTGTGCCTTAAGATTGAGCAGCTTTATGCCGGACCGCTGTATGTTCCCAATGGCTGTAATCCCACCTACTTTTTGCGTATGCGACGCATTATGCAGTCAAAGTACATCGATTGCATGATTAAGGGAGCAAATGCCGCTCTAGAAGAAAACGATCTGCAGTCGGCGATTTGGCTGGCGGAGTCGGGTCTTCGACAGGAAACGGCGCGTGAGGATATGGTGCGCTGCGCCATGCGTGTCTACAGTGCGGCGGGGCGGAGGCGCGATATCGTCGAGCTATACAGTGGGCATATGCACCATCTGAGGGAGCAGGTCAATGGCGTGCCCGAGCCCGAGACGCGGCGTCTATACGAGC
>CABUOA010000086.1 GCA_902493145.1 uncultured Collinsella sp.
CCCGCTTTTTTGACTCATGCAGCGCCCTTGCGAATCGAAGGTGAATACTTTTCCGCGAAGTGAACGAGCAAAAACGAGCCCTCGAAGCATCGACACTTTTAAGAGGCCGTTTCCTGCAGTTTCGTCGAGTTTTTCCTGCAGTTTTGCCGCCAAAAAGCGTGGATGCTTCGGGGGTCCAAAATAGGTCGTTCACTTCGCGGAAAAGTATTCACCTTCGTTTTCGCGCAGACACGAATCCGGCCGCCACAACGCAAAAAGGGGCCCGCGCGCAGCGCAGGCCCCGTCAAAAAAGATAATTCCCGGTACCTAGTACTGCTCGATGCCCATGTAGCGACGGATCTCGGGACTGTGGTCGAACACCTTGCCGCGGGCAGCGCGCAGCTCGCAGCTCATCGCGTAGAAGAAGATCGGCTCCAGGAACGAACGCACGCTGGCAGGCACTTCGCCCACGCCGTACTCAAGCGCGTCGAGCACCATAATCGTATCGGTGTGCGTGTTGAGGAACGCAAGCGCACGCTCCTCCATGGGGCGGCACTCGCCCGATCCGAGCTGCACAAAGTAGAACACGCCGGGCTCGGTAGCCTCGAAGGGGCCGTGGAAGTACTCGCCGGAGTGGATATAGCAGCAGTGCTGCCACTGCATCTCCATGAGCGAGCAGATGGCCATGGCGTAGGTCTGACTAAAGTTGGGGCCGGACCCCAGGATATAGAAGAACTTGTGCTGCTGGCAGAGCTCGGCAAAGCGGGCGCCCAGCTCGGCGTTGACCTTCTCGCGGGCGGCGGGCAGCAGCGCATCCATCTGCTTGAGGCCCTCGTACATGTCGGCGAGCGCCTCGTAGCCTTCCTGCTGGTCGAGCAGCTCGGCGGCGATCAGAGCACCGATGCCCTGAGGCACCTCGGCCTGCGACACGCCCTCGCCCCAGGGGTAGACCCAGGTGGTCCACTTGCCGTTGTCGATCTTGGAGCCCTCGCAGTCGGTGAGGGCGACGACCTCGGCGCCGGCGGCCAGCGCCACCTCACAGCCGTCGACGACCTCCTGCGTGTTGCCGCTGTGGCTGCAGGCGATGACGAGCGACTTCGGCCCTAGGCTCTTGGGGGCCATCAGGCAAAACTCGCGTGCCGTGTAGACCGTCGAGGTAAACGTGGTGGCCTCGCGCTTGAGCAACTCGTTGGCCGGCATCAGGTCGATCATCGAACCGCCGCAGGCGATCCAAAAGACGTTCTCGATCTTGCCCTTGCGCTCGATAATTTCCTGAATCAGATCATGTTCGTTCATGGTGATGCTCCTCCTTGTGTGGCGGTTTAGAACGACGACAGCCCGTACCTGCGGTCGTTCTATGTTGTCCTATTTATAGCACGCACGACGACGCCCGTGAAGTCATTTCAGCAAATTTGTTCTATGTTGTTCTATCTGTGGACGTTAGATGTCGAAGACGTAGCGCGAGCCTACGATCTTTTGGCGGCCGAGCAACAGAGGGCGCCCGTCGGCGTCGGTAAAGTAGGCCTCCATATAGAAGAGCGGCTCGCCGACCGGCACCTCCAGCAGCGGGGCCGCCTGAGCATCGGCAAGCGCAATCTCCACAGTGCAAGGGTCGGACTTGAGCGGTGCGCGGCCCGAATGCTCGGCAACGAGCGCAAAGATCGAGTTATCGGCGAGGTCCTTATCGGCCAGCGCCTGCAGATAGGGATGGTCAGCCAGCACAAAGGCGTTGTTCTCGAGCATGACGGGCACGCCGTCGGCTGTGCGCACGCGCTCGACCACGATGAGCTCGCAGCCGGGCTCCACGTCAAAAAACGCCGCGTCCTCGCGCGTCGCCGCAACCACCGTGCGCGACACCAGGCGCGCTCCGGCCACCATATCGTTGGCAGCACAACCCTCAGTAAAACTCTGGACGTCACCCTTCTGGCGAATCTTGCGCTTGAGCTTGGGCGCGCACACAAACGTGCCCCTCCCCTGCTGGCGG